>JAUXRN010000023.1 GCA_030681835.1 Actinomycetota bacterium | reverse complement strand
AGCTGGAAGATGCGGCCGCTCCCCAGGACGCGCCGGCAGTCGCGCCCGCCGACCCCGGGACAACCGACCCGGGCGTGCGAGAATAGCCGCGGCCCCACGTTCAGGGTTCCCAGGGAGGCGTACAGCTTCGTGCCCGTTCTCGCGACCTTCTTCTCCGTCCGCCGCGGCAGGGACCCGTTCTTCAAGTTCTTCATGAAGACGCTCTTCCCGCGCCAGATGCAGGAGTACCACGACAAGTTCGGGATCCGGTTCGTCGGCTGGTATAACGTCGCCCACGGCTGGGATTTCGACAACGTCATCCTGCTCGACCTGCCGGACTACGGGACGCTCGACCGCCTCGAGGCTGACGAAGCGACCCGGGCGCTGGGCCACCGGGCAGGTGAATGGATCTTCGAGCGACATCACTCGATGTTCCTCCGGGAGCGACTCGGACCGGATCTCGAGTACCACGGGTGAAGGAGGCGATCGAATGGACGTGAGCCGCAACGAAATGCTCGGCGAGCTCGCCAGCGACGCCGGCCTTGAGCGGACGGACTTTGTCGTGCAGGCGACGGAGCAGCTGGCCAAGTTCCTGGACCGCAACCGGGACCGGATCAGCCTGCTGGGTGGGCTGACCCTGATCGACGAGGACCCGGACTACCTGTCCGTGGCACCGGACTGCACCTTCCGCGTGCGCAGCCGCTACGAGGATGCCGACACCGGCGAATGGGTCTCGGACACCGAGATCGTTGAGACGGCATCGGAGTTGATCGAGCTCTACAACCCGGCCGAGATCTACGCGGCCTTCACGGAGGCGGCCCGCGAGGCTGCCGGCTTCCCGGCCGAGCCCACCGCCACCGATGATCTCTTTGGCGCCGCGGGCATCTCGCCCGAGGAGACCGTGGGCCCGGGCGACGACGCAGGCTATGCCGGCGCCGCCGAGCAGTGGGCCGCCGGTCGTGCACCCGTGCTGGAGGCGGACGACGAGCAGTCGGCCGCGCTGGCGCTCTTCAACCTCGCCCTCGACTTCCAGGAGCGGAGCCAGCAGAGCGAGTCCAGCCTCATCGACCAGTTCGAGGAGGCCGCGGCGCGCGTGTTCGAGCAGCTCGGCGACCTGATCATCGTGGACGACGATGACGAGCGGCTCGTGCTGGGCGGCAACGGTCGCTTCCGCGCCGAGGTGTTGCCGGAGGACGGCGATGGCGAGTGGCGCCAGCTGAGCAATCCGGACGACATCGTCGAGTTCTACGATCCCACCGACATCTTCGGGGACCTGGCCGACGCGCTG
>JAUXRN010000266.1 GCA_030681835.1 Actinomycetota bacterium | reverse complement strand
GTCGGCCGGCCCGACCTCGCCTTTCTCGACGAGCCCACGGCGGGCTTGGACACTGAGGGACGGCACGCCTTCCACGACCTGGTGCGACGGCTCCGGGACGACGGCACGAGCATCGTCCTGACCACCCACCTCATGGATGACGTGGAGCGGCTCGCGGACCATGTCGTGGTCATGGCCAAGGGCCGCGGTCTGCGCAGCGGCGCGCTCGACGACCTCGTCGGGGGCGAGGACTGCATCAGCTTCAGCGGTCCCCTTGACGCTGACCTCGCGCCCTTGAGGTCGGCCCTGCCGGCGGGTTGCGAGATCGTCGAGTCGCGACCCGGTCGCTACCGGGCCACGGGCGCATCCGACCCGCTCGCGCTGAGTGCCATCGCGTCGTGGACGGCTCAGCACGGCTCTCGTTCGTCCGCCATCTCCGTCGGCCGCGAGTCCCTCGAGGATGTCGTGCTCGACCTCGTCGGGCGGCAACCATGAGGGCCTGGGCCCACGCGGGCTGGGAGGCCCGACTGCTCCTGCGCAACGGCGAACAACTCCTCCTCACATTCATCATCCCGGTGGGCCTGCTGCTCGGCCTGGCCCTCACCGGATTGCTCCCCGACGCCTACGGGGACGAGCGCCTCGCCAGGTCCGTCGCGACGGTCCTGACGGTCAGCGTTCTCAGCAGCGCCTTCACCTCGTTGGCGATTGCCACCGGCTTCGAGCGGCGCTCGGGAGCCCTTCGCTTCCTGTCGACGACCCCGTTGGGCCGTGTCGACCTGCTCGCAGGGAAGGCGCTGGCCACCGCGGCCGTCACGTGCCTGTCGACGCTGGCCGTTCTCGTCACGGCGGCCGCGATCGGCTGGCGACCCCCGGCAGGTGCCGCGTGGGCGGTCGTCCCCCTGCTCGTGGGCATCGCCAGCCTCGCTGCCTGCGGTTTCGCCCTGGCAGGGCTCATGCGCGCCGAGGCCGTGCTCGCCGTTGCGAACGGGGCCTTCCTCGTGCTGCTGATGTTCGGTGGCGTCATCGTGCCCGCGGACTCCCTGCCGGACCCGCTCGGCGCCATCGCACCCTGGCTGCCGTCCGGCGCCCTCGCCGCGTCGTTCACCGAGACGCTGGTGGATGGTGCCGTCCCATCCGCTGGGCCGCTCCTCGTCCTGCTCGCGTGGCTGTCCGGGGCCGCGCTCCTCGCAGCGCGGACCTTCCGCTGGTCGTAGCCGCCAGCGGTCATAGGCTGCCAGCGTGATGCCAGGCCGATGCCCGCCCGTGGTGCGCGGTGTCTTCATCGCCAACCTCGTGGCTCAGGTCGGCATCGTGGTCACCGGTGCGGTCGTCCGGGTGACCGGCTCAGGACTGGGCTGTCCGACGTGGCCCGAGTGCGTCGAGGGCTCGTATACGCCCTTGGCCCGGCAGGCAGAGGCATGGCACAAGTACGTCGAGTTCGGGAACCGCCTGCTGACGTTCGTGCTCGGCCTGCTGGCGATCGCCGCGGTCGCGGCGGCCATCTGGGATGCCCGGCGACGCCAGCGGGCCGGCCAGCCGGTTCGCCGGTCGATCATCGCGCTGGCCTTCATCCCCATGGTCGGCACGGCCGCCCAGGCCGTGCTCGGCGGGATCACCGTCCTCACCGGCCTGCACCCCGCGACGGTCGCCGCCCACTTCGGGCTGTCGATGGCCATCATCGCCGGCGTGGTCGCCCTGGTGGTCCGGTCAGGCGACGAGGCCGACCAGCCCGTGCGGTACCTCAGCGCGCTCCCCATCCGGGGGCTGGCGTGGGCGCTCGTCGCGGTCAGCGGACTGGTAGTCCTGCTGGGCGTGCTGACGACCGGCAGTGGTCCGCATTCCGGTGACGCCGACGCGGAGAACCGGTTCTCCTTCGATCCCCGCACGATCTCGTGGCTGCACGCCGACGTCGTCCTTCTCTTCCTTGGGCTCACGATCGGCCTTGCCGTCGTCCTCACCGTCACGTCCGGCCCGCGCCTGGCTTTGCGACGCACCTACCTGCTGCTCGGGATCGCCCTGGCACAGGGGGCGCTGGGCTACGCGCAGTACTTCTCTGGCTTGCCCGCAGCACTCGTGACGATCCACGTTCTGGGCGCAACACTCGTCTGGGTGGCCGTCCTGTTCCTCCCGCCCGCCCTACGGCAGCGAGGACCGGCCCAGCATCGTGAATAGGCGCGTCGTATTTGCTTTACCGGTCGCTAGGTGGGACAGTCACTGAAGTAGGTCAGTCGGTGTCGAAGACCTGCAGTCGGGAGTAACGGCCGCGGATAGCGGCGATCAGCGAGGTGTTCACTCCCTCGCGGATTCCTTCTCAACTTTTTCAGCGCTATAGCCGTGACGTCTGTCGACCTCCGGCTGTATTCAGGCACGCCGGAGGTGGCACGCATGGCTCGTTCATTCGTTCGTTCAACGCAACGCGGTATCCGCAGCAAGAAGGTGTGGGGCTCAGGACTCGCCCTCGTGACGGTCGCGGGTCTGCTCGTGGTGACCGCCAGCAGTTCGCAAGCGGCGGCGACGGCCGTCGGCCTCGGCACGGCGGACAGCTTCGTCGTCCTGGCCGGCGCCGGCATCACCAACACGGGTACCACGACATTCAGTGGGGACATCGGCAGCTCGCCTACCTTGGGCGCCGGTGGCGGGACCTACGTCTTCGCAAGCGGGGTGAACCACGCCGGCGATGGGGTCACCCATGGTGCCAAGAACGATCTGGACACGGCGTACAGCGTGGCAGCGAGCCAGGCACAGGATTTCGCCATCACGGCAGATCTCGGGGGCACGACCCTGGTGCCCGGTGTCTACAAGTCGGGATCGTCCATCGGTCTGACCGGGACGCTGACTCTCGATGGGCGGGGAGATCCTAGTTCAGTCTGGGTCTTCCAGGCGGGATCGACCCTGACAGCGGCCGTCAACAGTCGGGTCCTCCTGACCAACGGTGCGCAGTCCTGCAATGTCTTCTGGCAGGTCGGCAGTTCGGCAACCCTGCTCACCGGGTCCACGTTCGTCGGCACCATCCTCGCCGACCAGTCCATCACGGTGCAGACGAGTGCGACAGTCGACGGTAGGGTGCTCGCTCGGATCGGCGCCGTCACGCTCGATACCAACACCATCTCACGACCGCAGTGCCCTAGGGCCGCAGCCCCGGTGCCGGCATACGCCGCCAACATCGGGCCAAACGCCCAGGGGCTCGTCTGCCCGTGGGGTGGCCAGTTGAACTCCTCCGGAGACCTGTGCGTCGGAACCGGAGCGAACCCGCTGATGAATCCGAGCGCGACGCCCTCACCCAGCGCAACCCCAACGGTAAGCGCGACGCCCTCACCCAGCGCGACGCCGTCACCAAGCGCGACTCCCTCGCCGAGCTCCACCCGGCCTCCGGTGGTTTCGGGTGGCGGGCCAAGGCCCCCGTCCCCGTCGAGTTCGAGCAGCGATCAGGTGCCCGATAGGCCCTCCGGCGGCGTCGACACCGGCGACGACACGATCGGTTAGTCGACCGATGTCGACTCGCATCGCATCGGGTTGCGTCGCAGGAGCGCTGGCACTCGCCGCGCTGTCTGTCGGCGTGGCCGGCTCGACGTCCGCCGTGACCACCGCGCCCGCCGCTGCCACCACCAATCCGGTGGAGGCAGCGGCGGCGCGGGCCATGCCGAGTGCCGGGCGCGGCGCTCCCGTGAGGCTCCGGATCCCGGCCATCGGCGTCACGTCGTCATTGATCCGGCTCGGCCTGCAACGCGATGGCAGCCTGCAGGTCCCCTCGACCGCCGGCCAGGCCGGCTGGTTCACCGGGGCGCCCACGCCAGGACGCCTCGGCCCGGCCATCATCGCGGGACACGTCCACTGGAACAGCCAGCCCGGCGTGTTCGAGGATCTGGCACGCCTTGACTTCGGCGACCGCATCCTCGTTACGCGGGCGGACGGCACGATCCTTGCCTTCCGGGTCACGCGAGTCTCCCGGTTCGCCAAGGCACGGTTCCCGACCGACCTGGTCTACGGCAACATCGACCACGCTGGCCTTCGCCTCATCACCTGCGACGGATATGACGCCGCCGGCAAGGCCTACCTCGACAACCTGGTCGTCTTCGCGATGCTGGACAGCCCCACGACCCGGTAGGGATGGAACGGAGTGGCATTCCCATGATCTCCCTGGCATCCGTAGCCAGCAAGAAGGCCTGGGGCTCAGGACTCGGCCTCGCGGCGGTCATCGGGCTCCTTGCCGTAGCCGCGAACAGTCCGCAGGCGGTCGCGCAGCCGGCCGAGTACCCCCCGGCACCCCAGCCCACGGCCTACGCGGCGAACGTCGGGCCCGGGGCCCAAGGGCTGGTCTGCCCATGGGGCGGTGCGTACGACGGCTTCGGCCTGTGCGTCGGATCCGGCTCGAACCCGCTCGCCCTACCGGGCGCGACCCCCGCACCGAGCCCGACGCCGTCACCAAGCCCGACACCGTCACCGGCCGCGACCCCGACACCGACGCGTCCCCCGGTCGTCGCCGGCGTGGGGACACGGCCACCGCCGCAGGCGAAGCCAAGCCCCCATCAGGTCCCCGCGAAGCCCTCCGGCGGCGTGGACACCGGGGACCATACGTTCGACTAGCTAGGCGAGGAAGGGATCAAGGGCTACGAGCAGGAACAGCAACGCGAGGTACGTGATCGATCCGTGGAACAGGCGCATCGCCACCGCGGAGACCGCGGGTGACCCGGACCGGACCGCGCGGCCGAGGACGTGTGCCATGGCCAGGAAGCCAGCGCCCAGGAGGACTGCCCCGGCGCCGTAGGCCCAGCCCATCGGTGCGACGGGGATGAGCACGAGCGACGTGGCCACCATCGCCCAGGCGTAGAGCACGATCGCTCGCGCCACGACGGCGGGCGTCGCCACCACGGGCAGCATGGGCACTCCCGCGGCGGCGTAGTCGTCCTTGAAGCGCATTGCCAGCGGCCAGTAGTGCGGCGGCGTCCAGAAGAAGATGACCATGAACAGGACCACCGGCGTCCACGACAAGGACCCGGTCACGGCGGCCCAGGCAATGAGTACGGGCATGCACCCAGCCGCGCCGCCCCACACGATGTTCTGCGGCGTGCGGCGCTTGAGCAGCATCGTGTACACCACGGCGTAGAAGGCGATCGCCACGAGAGCGAGGACGGCCGACAGCAGGTTCGCCAGCAGGGCGAGGACCAAGGCCGACACGATGGCCAGGACCACGCCCTGGATGACCCCAGCGCGGACGCTCACCGCGCCCACCACGGCGGGGCGGTGATAGGTCCGGCCCATGAGGGCATCGATGTCGCGGTCGTACACGCTGTTGAAGGTGTTGGCCGCCCCGGCAGCGAGGGTGCCGCCGACCAGGACGGCCACTGTTGGCCATAGCGGTGGCAGTCCTCCGGCAGCCAGGAATGCGGTGGGCAGGGCGGTCGCCAGCAGCAGCTCGACGATGCGCGGCTTCGTGAGCGAGACGTGCGCGCGGACGCGGCCCGAGATGCCGACGGCGCTCTCCGCCCTCATCGCGATCGCCACCCTCGGCCTCCGGACGTGCTGGACGCGGTCGGCTGCCGCGGAATGCCGTCACTCTACCCGGGGCATGGCCACCCGGGGCCTC
>JAUXRN010000261.1 GCA_030681835.1 Actinomycetota bacterium | reverse complement strand
TTCTTCGACGGCTTCCGTACCTCGCATGAGGTAGGCAAGGTTGCCCTCCTGGACGACGAGGACCTTCGTGCTCTCGTCCGGCCCCAGGACATTCTCGACCATCGCGCCCGAGGGCTCTCGCCGGAGCGGCCGGTGCTCCGCGGCAGCGCCCAGAACCCCGACGTGTTCTTCCAGGCGCGCGAAGCGGCGAACCCGTTCTACGACGCCATCCCCGGGATGGTCGAGGGGGTCTTCGACGAACTCGCTGCCCGGACCGGCCGCCGCTACGGGCTGGTCGAGTACCACGGTGCAGCGGATGCCGAGCGAGTCGTTGTCGTCATGGGGTCGGCTGCGGGAGCGATCCGGGAGGCTGTCGACGCACTCCTGGCCCGAGGCGAGCGGGTCGGCATGGCGACGATCCGGCTGTACCGGCCGTTCCCAGCTGCCGCTCTCCTCGCGGCGCTGCCGCAGACGATCACCAGGGTCGCCGTTCTGGACAGGGTCAAGGAACCGGGCGCGCCGGCTGAGCCATTGCACCTCGACGTTGCCCTGGCACTGGCCGAGAGCGACCGGACGGCCATGGTGGTCGGCGGCCGATACGGGCTGGGCTCGAAGGAGTTCACCGCGCGGGACGCCGCATCCGTCTTCGCGGAACTCGCGGTGGATTCCCCGCGCCGCCGGTTCACCGTCGGCATCGTCGACGACGTCACCCATCTGTCGCTGCGCCGCGACCCGGACTTCGCCGTGATGAGCAGGGCGCACGAGGCAGTCTTCTACGGCCTTGGCAGCGACGGCACGGTCGGCGCCAACAAGGCAAGCATCAAGATCATCGGTGAGAACACGGACCTCTGGGCCCAGGGGTACTTCGTGTACGACTCCAAGAAGTCAGGGGCGGTCACCGTCTCGCATCTGAGGTTCGGTCCGGACCCGATCCACTCGACCTACGTGATCGACAGCGCTGACTTCGTTGCCTGCCACCAGTTCGGGCTGCTGGAGCGACTCGACGTGCTGGGCGTCGCTCGGCATGGGGCGACCGTCCTTCTCAACGCGCCCTACCCGATTGATGAGGTGTGGGACCACCTGCCTATCGAGGCCCAGCAGCAGGTAATCGAGAAGGGACTCGAGGTCTGGTGCGTCGACGCCTCGGCCATCGCACGCGAGGTAGGACTTGGCAGTCGCATCAACACGGTCATGCAACCGTGCTTCTTCGCGCTGTCGGGCGTCATCGAGAGGGCCGAGGCGCTCCGACTGGTCAAGGAGAGCGTGGAGAAGGAGTACCGGCGCCGCGGTCGCGCGGTGATCGAGCGCAACCATGCAGCCATCGACCGCGCCATCGACGGGATGCATCGCATGCCGGTGCCTGCCGCCGTGACAGCCACGGCCCATCGCATGCCGCCTGTGTCGGGGAATGCGCCCGACTTCGTCCGCGACGTGACGGCGCGGATGCTGGCCGGCGAGGGGGACCTGCTGCCGGTGAGCGCCCTCCCCGTCGACGGAACCTTCCCCACCGGCACCGCTCGGTGGGAGAAGCGAGCGCTCGCAGACGAGATCCCGATCTGGGACGAGGACCTGTGCATTGACTGCGGGAAGTGCGCCATCGTGTGCCCGCACGCGGCCATTCGCATGAAGGCATTCTCCGCTGATGCCCTTGCTGGCGCACCAGAGGGGTTCCTCAGCAAGCCATACGGCGGCAAGGACCTGCCGGTCGGCACCCGGTTGACAATCCAGGTGGCCCCGGACGACTGCACGGGGTGCGGCATCTGCGTCGACGTGTGTCCCGCGCGGAGCAAGTCCGAGGCTCGGCACAAGGCCATCAACCTCGAGCCTGCCAGCGAGCATCGAGACATCGAGCGGCCACGATTCGACTTCTTCCTCGACATCCCTGAGGTCGATAGGTCGGCCGTCCGGCATGACACGGTCAAGGGTTCGCAACTCCTCCAGCCGCTCTTCGAGTTCTCCGGCGCCTGCTCCGGATGCGGCGAGACCCCGTACCTGAAGCTGTTGAGCCAGTTGTTCGGCGATCGCATGGTCATCGCCAACGCCACCGGCTGCTCGTCGATCTACGGCGGCAACCTGCCCACGACACCGTGGTCACGCGACGCCAGCGGTCGCGGCCCCGCGTGGGCCAACTCGCTGTTCGAGGACAATGCCGAGTTCGGGCTAGGAATGCGGGTGGGCGCCGACGCCCAGCGCGAGGAGGCCAGGCGGCTGCTCGGTGCGCTCGCCGACGAGGTAGGTGCGGAGCTGGCGGCCGCGCTGCTCGACGAGCCGGGTCCAGAGGACGAGGCTGGTATCGCCCGCCATCGGGAGCGGGTAGCGGAGCTCACGACTGCCCTGTCCGGGATTGAGGGCGACCAGGCGCGGCGGCTGGCGAGCCTGGTGGACGCCTTGGTGCCCGTCTCGGTGTGGATTGTGGGCGGCGACGGCTGGGCGTACGACATCGGCTTCGGCGGGCTGGACCACGTGCTCTCGAGCGGCCGGGACGTCAACATCCTCGTGCTCGACACCGAGGTGTACTCCAACACGGGCGGGCAGTCATCCAAGGCGACCCCTCGGGCGGCCACCGCCAAGTTCGCGAGCAACGGCAAGGGAACCCGCAAGAAGGACCTCGGGCTGCTCGCCCAGGCCTACGGTGACGTGTACGTCGCCCAGGTCGCCCTGGGGGCCAACGAGACGCAGGTCGTCCGGGCGTTCCGCGAGGCGGTCGCTCACGAGGGGCCGAGCATCATCGTCGCCTACTCGACCTGCATCGCGCATGGCATCGAGATGTCGACGTCGATGACCCACCAGAAGGCAGCGGTCGCGTCGGGGTACTGGCCGCTCTACAGGTACCACCCGAGTCCCGAGCCGGGATCCCATCCCTTCAGCCTGGACTCCAAGGCGCCGAGCATCCCGTTGCATGACTTCCTGCAGCACGAGACGCGGTTCGCCGTGCTGGAGCGCAGCGACCCGCAGCGGGCGGAGCACCTGCAGGCCCTGGCGCAGGCCGACGTGACCGAGCGGTGGCACTACTACGAGCAGCTTGCAGGGGTGGAGCGGACGGTTCCGGTCGATCCGGAGGAGGGGTCCTCATGAGCGTCCTCGACACCCGGTATCTGGGGATGGACCTGCGGTCGCCCCTCGTGGCGTCGCC
>JAUXRN010000257.1 GCA_030681835.1 Actinomycetota bacterium | reverse complement strand
GCCTGGCAGCAGTGACGTCCAATTGGCGGACGGGGTCGACGTGGGGACGGTCACGGTCGCCGCCGAATCCCCGTTGTTGAACGCGACGACGTACTCCCTCCGCGTCGCCCCATCGAACCTGGACGCCGCGAAGACGTTGTCCTTCCCGTAGCGCGTGATCTGGGCGCCTGTCGCAAGGCCGGGATGCGCGGAGCGAAGCCTGGCCAGCTCCGCGAGGCGCCGCTCGATCGGGGAGGTCTCGGCGAACGACGTGCCCGCGCCGATCGGCTGGCCGCCGATCCGCTCCTCCACGCGCCAGTCCGGCACCTGGGTCGTGAACATGTCCTGTCGGGCCTTCTTGTCGGTGCCATCCCCCGAGCCGGTCATGCCCACCTCGTCGCCGTAGTAGACGACGGGCACGCCGCGCGTGAGGTAGAGCAGGTCGTGCGCGAGGAGGTCCCGCTCGAGCAGGGCCTGCCCGGTCGCCTGCGTCTCGGTGGTCAGGAAGAAGCCGATCCTGCCCATGTCGTGGTTGCCGAGGAAGGTCGTGAGCCCGTACGCGTTCGTCGAGGCGGAGGTGTAGTAGTCGTCGTCCGCGAAGAGCGCGGCAAGGCTGCCGCCCGTGGCCTCCCCGGTCACGAACTTCTTGGCCATGTCCTGGAACGGGAAGTCCAGGACCGAGGGCAGCCCACGGGCGAGCATCAGCTCGGAGAGAGCGGCGGTATCGACGTACCAGGCCTCCCCGAACGAGGTGAAGCCCGGCTTACCGGCAGCCCCCGCAGTGGCGTTGATGAGCGGCAGCCACCTGCCGAAGAAATACGGATCGACGTGCTTGGCGGTGTCGATCCGGAACCCGTCGATGCCGTACGTGGTGATCCACTCCCCGTAGGCATCGGCCAAGGCCTGGACCACGGCCCAGTCCTCGGTCATGAGGTCATCGAGCCCCACGAAATCGCCGTCCATCTCGCATCGTCCGACGCAGCTGCCCCAGTCGATGTCGCCGCGGTTGTGGTAGCGGATCGCCTGGTTCAGCAGCGCGGGGCCCTTGGCGTTCGCGAGGGCCGGATCGATGACCGGGGTCTTGGCGAAGCTCCGGTTGGGTGCCAGCCGCGGGAAGCGCGTCCCGGTGGTGAACGACCACGGGTCGAAGGGCCGGCCCGTGCGGGTGCGATAGGGTGCCTTCCCCAGCGGGACGTAGGACGCCCCCTGCTTGAACGAGATGACGTCGGCCGTGTGGTTCACGACGATGTCGAGGAACACCTTCATGTCCAGCTTCTTGGCGCAGGCCATGAACGCGGCGAACTCGGCCTCGCTGCCTAGGTGCGGGTCGGGCCGGGTGATGTCGAGGAACCAGTAGCCGTGGTAGGCGGCACTGCTGCCCTGGACGGTGCGCTGGACGAAGGGAGGCGTGATCCACACCGCCGTGAAGCCGAGGCGCGCCAGGCGCGCCAGCCCGTCGTCGGCCGGGTCCGAGACGTCGCAGCGCCCGGTGAGGCCGACGAGGTCGCCCCCGTGGTAGTAGCCGTCGGACGTCGGCTCGTAGCCCGTGACCGAGATCGAGCCGGCGGTCCCGCCGGTGTTGTTCAGGGGGTTGCCATCGCGGTACCGGTCGGTCATGACGAAGTAGAAGCGGTCGGCCGCGATGGGGCTGCGGACCGACGGCGCCGCGAGGGCATCGAGCGCGGCGTCGGCCGAGGCGGGCACGGCGAGGGCCCCTGCCGTGACGGCCAGCGTTGCTGCCGCCGCCGCTGCGAGGGCGCTAGCGAAGCGCATGGCCCGATTCGACGTCGAAGAAGTACAGCCGGCTGGCATCGACGTGGATCGTGATCGGGTCGCCGGTCTGGAAGCGGAGCCGGGGCGGGAAGACGGCCACGCCCTGGATCTCGGTGCCACTGCCCAGCCGCGACACCTCGACGTCCTCGTGGTCCTTGGCCAGGCCGCTGCCGAGCCGCATCTCGTCGACGGGTACTCCGTCGAGCCCGAACGTGAGGTGGACGCTCGAGCCCAGCGCCTCGCTCAGGATGACCGTCGCGGCCAGGGCCTGGGAGCCTTCGCGTGCATCGGGGTGGATGTCCTCCGCTCGCAGGCCGGCAATGACCTCCCGCCCCACTGACGCCCCGAGCGTGGGCCTTTCGGCGAGCAGGGAGTGGGGGATGGACAGCCGTTGCTGCCCGATCTCGAGCCACGCGTCCTGCCCCTCCGACCGCAGGTCGGCGTGGAACAGCGTCATCGGGGGCGTCCCGATGAAGCCGGCCACGAACACGTTGTCGGGGTTGTCGTAGAGATCCTGCGGCGCGGCGACCTGCTGCAGCTCACCGAGGCGGAGCACGGCCACCCGGTGGCCCATCGTCATGGCCTCGACCTGGTCATGGGTGACGTAGACCGTGGTGATGCCGAGCTGCTTCTGCAGCGACGCGATCTCGGCCCGCATCTGCACGCGAAGCTTGGCGTCGAGGTTCGACAGCGGCTCGTCCATGAGGAAGAGCTCCGCATCGCGCACGATGGCCCGGCCCATGGCCACGCGCTGGCGCTGCCCGCCGGAGAGCTGCTTGGGCTTGCGGCTGAGCATCGACGTCAGGTCGAGGAGCCGGCCGGCGCGGCCGACCTTCTCCTTGATCGCCTCCTTCTTCTCGTGCCGGAGGGCGAGGCCGAAGCCGATGTTCTCGGCCACGGTCATGTGCGGATAGAGGGCGTAGCTCTGGAACACCATGGCGATGTTGCGCTCGCGCGGCGGCACGTCGTTGACCACCCGCCCTCCGATCGAGACGGTCCCGTCGGTGATGTCATCGAGGCCCGCGATCATCCTCAAGGCGGTCGTCTTGCCGCACCCCGACGGGCCGACGAGCACGAGGAACTCACCGTCCGCGACGTCGAGGGAGAGGTCCTTCACGGCGTAGAAGCCGTTGTCGTAGACCTTGTCGATGTCGGCCAGCACCAGATCAGCCATGACTACTCACTCTCCACTCGCCACACGCCGGCTCCCGCCGACGGGACATCGATGACGGCCTGCCCGGCCACGACCTCTGCGTCGAAGCCGAACAGGTGACTAACCGACACTGCATTGAGGTCCCCGAGGCCGATCCTGATCGGCTCCGCCTGGCTGCGGGCCACGGCGACGAGGATCGTCTCGTCCGGATGCTCCCGCACGAACGCGATGGCATCGCTGCCCACGTGCAGCCAGCGCAGGCCTCCGGTCGCCAGCGCCGGACTGGTCGAGCGCAGGCTCAGCAGGGCCCGGTAGCAGTCCAGCGTGCCCAGATCCCAGGCGGACCGATCGTGCCAGGGGAACGGAGTGCGAGCATCCTCGCCCCACTCCCCCGTGGCGCCGATCTCGTCGCCGGCGAACACCATCGGGATGCCCGGCAGGCCGACCGCCATCGCGAGCGCGGCGACCTGGCGCTCCGCGGTCCCGACCACGGTGCGGATCCGCGCGGTGTCGTGGCTGCACAGGATGTTCCAGCTGCTGAGCAGCGAACGCCATGGCACCCGGGCATGGAAGGCGCGCAGCGAGGCGACGGCCTGCTGGCCGGTGATCACGGGCGTCTCGACCGGCAGGCCCAGGAAGTGCTCCGCGAAGTCCGGCGACCGGAGCCAGCACCACACCTGGCGGGTGAAGCCGGCGTAGTTCATGGTGCCCTGCCAGCCGTCGCCGAGCAGGTCGTCGCTGGCATCGTGACCGTGCTCCGCGACCAGGACGAGGTCGTCCGACTCCAGCGCCATGGCGGAGGCGACGTCCCGCGCGACGTCATGGAGCACGTCGATCGACCCCATGCGGCCGGTCATGTTCGCCACGTCCACCCGCCAGCCATCGAGCGCGGCCGGGCCGCGCAGCCAGCGCCTGACCGACGACCCCTCGCCGGTGACGAGCCGCTGGCGGAGGGCCGGGCTGGTGTGGTCGAACTTGGGCAGCGACCGGTTGCCCCACCAGCACTCGTAGCCATGCCGGAGGGAGGGGTCGAACCGGAAGTACTCGCGCTCGGGCGCTGCTGGATCCAGGGCCGCCTCGAACCAGTCATGGTGGTTGCCGCAGTGGTTCAGCGTGATGTCGCCCAGGACCCGGATGCCGCGCTCGTGGGCGGCCCTCACCAGTCGGGCGAGGGCGGCGTCCCCGCCCAGCAGCGGATCGATGCGGTCGAAGGTCGTGGCGTCGTATCGATGCGTCGAGCCGGCCGGGAAGAACGGGGTCAGGTACAGCAGCCCGGCGCCGAGGCCGGCAATGTGGTCCAGGTGCTCGCGCACCCCGTCGAGGTCCCCGCCGAAGTACTCGCGCGGTGTGTTGCGCGAGCGCCCTTCGGGGTGCTGGGTCCAGGCCCGCGGCACCGCCCAGTCCGGCAGGGCCACGCCGTCAGGCGGGCTGGCCAGCTCGTCCGGGCTCCCGGCGGAGCGGGCGAAGCGGTCGGGGAACACCTGGTAGACCACGCTGGCATGCGACCAGCCCGGCGGGGCCGGCGTTGCGCTGACGACGAAGTCGGTGGCGTCGGGCACGTCGAAATCGACCAGCCCGGCCGCGGTGAGCCACTCGTAGCCGAATGCCCCGCCGTGCAGCAGCCACCGGTAGTGGGTCCTGACGTTCCGCGCCGACACGGTGGCCGTCCACCACACGTCGACGCCATCCCCCTCTTTCGGCTCCGCGGCCACGTTGACGGGCTCGCCGTCGTGCACCGTGCGGAGGATGACCGTGGCGGGCTGATGGTCGCGGTGCGTCCGCAGTCGCAACGTGATCATGTCGCCGACCTTCGGGGCCAGGGACGACACGTAGAGGGCTGAGCCGTCGTGATGGACCACTAGCCCTTCACCGAGCCCTGGGTGAGGCCTCCGACGATGAACTTCTGCAGGAAGATGAACAAGATCACGACCGGGATCGCCGCGAGCAGCGCGCCGGCCGCGAACGGACCCCAGTTCTCCGAGTACTGCTGGTCGATGAAGCCGCGCAGGCCGACGGCAAGGGTCTTGGTGCCCGGCGACTGCAGCAGGGTGCTCGCGATGAGGAACTCGTTGATGGTGAAGATGAACGAGAGCAGGCCGACGACGGCGAGGACCGGTGCCGCGAGCGGCAGGATGATCCCCCAGAAGACCTGGCCGTGCGTCGCGCCGTCGACCTTGGCGGATTCATCGATCTCGAACGGGATCGTGTCGAAGAACCCCTTGATGAGCCAGGCGTTCACGCCCATGGCACCGCCGAGGTACACGAGGCCGAGGCCGGTGAGGGTGTCCAGGCCCACCGCCGCGAAGACATCGGAGACCTGTGCCATGAGGAGGTAGATCGCCACGATCGCCAGGAACTGCGGGAACATCTGGACGAGGAGCAGGAACACCATGCCGACCTTGCGCCCCTTGAACCTGAAGCGGCTGAAGGCATACGCCGCACCGGCGGCGATCAGCACGGTGAAGATGGCCACGACGGTCGCCAGGACCATGGTGTTCAGGTACCACTTCAGGTAGGGCTGGTCAGGATTGCTGAACAGCGTCGTGAAGTTGTCGGTCGTGGGCTGCCGAGGCAGCAGGTTGCCGCTGCTGATGGTGGGGTCGGTGGTGAACGCGGCGCTGACCACCCACAGGACCGGGAGGATCGCGAACGCGATGGCGCCGAGGGCGACGAGATGGCGCCAGCCGAGAACCTTGAACCAGCGGCCGAAGGATCGCCGGGGGGCCTTCGGCACCGGCGGGACGGGGCTCGTGGCGGTGCTCATGCCCTCTCCTCCCTGATGGCCTTGGATCGCGAGAAGGAGATCGCCGAGATCGTCCCGACGATCATGAAGATGATGATGGAGACCGCGGCAGCCAGCCCATAGTCATTGCCCTTGCCAGCCGCGAAGGCCACCTTGTACGTGTACGAGATGAGGATGTCCGTGGCCCCGGCCACGTTGGAGCCGTCCATGGCCGGGCCGCCACCCGTGAGCAGGTAGATGTTGTTGAAGTTGTTGAAGTTGAAGGCGAACGACGCGATGAGGAGCGGGGTCAACGCCACCAGCAGCAAGGGCAGGTTGACGAGCCGGAACACCTGCCAGTTCCGCGCACCGTCGACGCGGGCCGCCTCCTGCAACTCGCTCGGGATGGCCTGCAAGGCCCCGGTCGAGATGAGGAACATGTACGGCAGTCCCAGCCAGAGATTGACGAGGATGCAGCTCACCTTGGCCCAGGTGGGATCGAACAGCCACGGGATGCTCGTGCCGAGCACCTGGTTGATGGCGCCGAAGTCGTCGTTGAGGAGGGCCGCCCAGACCAGGATCGACAGGAAGGCCGGCACGGCGTACGGGATCACCAGCAGCGATCGGTAGACGCGCTGCCCACGCATGCCCGGCTTGTTCATGACGATCGCCAGGCCCAGGCCGAGGGCGAAGGTCAGCAGGACGGTCACGATGGCGTAGACGAAGGTCCACACGAAGACGATGAAGAAGGGGCCGGAGATGTCCGGGTCGCTGAAGATCCGGAAGAAGTTCTTGAAGCCGACCGTCTCGCGCCAGCCCGGGAGGAGTTCGTCGTCCGGGTTGTTCGGGTCGGTGTACGACCCCTCGCCGTTGTCCGTGTACACGGTCCCGGTCTGGAGGCTCGTGAACGTGTCGGCAACGGGGTCGTAGACGAGGGTGGGCTCCAGCTCGACCGCCGTGCTCAGGCCCTGGGGCTGGATCAGGCCGCCGTCGGGCCCGGGGACGTCGTACCCGGCCAGCGCCGCGTCGTTCGACGCCAGGTCGCTCTCGGGGACGTTCGTGTAGCCCTCGACCCCGGTGACGGTCCCGAACTCGTCCCGCTGGACCGTCGAGGGCTCGACCTCGTCGATGCCCCCGGGTGTGCCGATGTACGTGGGCGGATAGCTCGTGTCATCGGCCGGCGTGGCGACGTTCATGTCGCCGTCTCCGCTGGGAACGGGACTGGCGGAGTCCGTCGTGCCCTCGCCGCCGAATTCGGTCTCGACGGGCTCGTCGGTGCCGCCGAACTCCGTCTCGACGGGGTCGGTGGTCGCGGGGTCCGTCACGGCGGCCTCGTCCGCAAACACCTGCGGGGTGAGGATGAGGACGAGATCGCCCCCCGAGTCGGTCGCGGGGATCATGTCGTAGGTGACCGAGTTCTCGGTCTGGGCCGCGCTGTCGCGGACGATCGCCTCGATCGCCTCGGGCTGGGTGCCGATGTGGCCGGTCGAGTAGTTAGTGAAGGCGATGGAGATGTTGTAGATGACCGGGATGATCTGGAACGCGGTGAGGAAGATCGCCCCGATGATCACGTACTTGGCGGGGATGAACTTCTTCGTCAGGAAGAGGTAGTCCAGCGCGATGGTCGAGGCGATGACGATGCCGAGGATGAGCCAGGCCTGCGTGGAGATCATCGTCGGGAAGGCGAGGATGGCGAGGGCGTTGACGAGGCCGAGGAAGACCAGCTTGAGGACCATGGCCGGCATCCCGCCGAACCGGGAGATCATCGCCTGCATCGGGCCTCCGTGGAAGAGCTGACCGGACAGTACTGGCGCTGATCGGGGGCCGCTCGGCGTTCGAGCGACCCCCGACCTGTGCTAGGTGATGCCGTGGATCAGCCGATGGCCTTCACCACGGTCGCCTGCGCTTGAGCGAAGGCCTTCTGTGCCGGAGTGGCACCGGCACCCTTGGTGCTGTTGACCCACGCACCGCCGAGAGCGCTCCACACGGAGGCCATCTGCGGCACGTTCGGCATCGGCACGCCGCCCACGCCCGCGGCACCGAATGCCTTGAGCTGCGGGTCAGACACTGCCTTGGCCGCGATCAGGTTGGCCGGCGTACGACCGTTGGCGGCAGCCAGCTTGGCCTGCGCCGGGGCGGTCGACATGTACTCGGCAACCAGCGAGTTGGCGCCGATCTGGACGCCGTGGATCGCGGCGAACTTGGTCACCATGAAGCCCTGGGCGCCCAGGAACGGCACCGGGGTGATCCCGTCGACGATCGTCGGGACGGCCGTGATCCGGTACTTGAAGCCGAGCTTCTTGATCGTGTCGTTGATCTCCCACGGTCCGGTGATCCAGAACGGGGCCTTGCCCGCGACGAAGGCGTCCTTGGCGATGCCGTAGTCGACCTTCGAGTTGATCAGCCCGCTCTTGTTCCAAGCGTTGATCAGGTTCTGGTTCTGGCGGAATGTCGCGTTGTCGAGGCCGACCTTCTTGGGGTTCACCGACCCGGAGGGGTTGGTGCCGAAGATGTAGCCGCCGAGACCGCTGAAGAGCGGGTACATGTGGTACGCGTCGCCATTGGCGCCCTGCGGAACGGCGAAGGGAACGGTGACCTTGCCGGCCTTCTTCAGGGCCAGCGCCATCTTGGAGAGCTCAGCGAACGTCTTGGGCTGAGTCTTGATGAGGCTCGCGTTGGTCACGAGGGCGACGTTCTCGATCTGCGTCGGCATGCCGTAGATGCCCGAGCCGTAGCGGAAGCCCTGGAGCGCGTACGTCGCGGTCTCCCTGACGGCCTTGGCCGGGACGTTCAGCTTGACGATCGAGCCGTTGGCGGCGAGCTCGCCGACCCAGTCATGCGCGCCGACGATGACGTCGGGGGCGGCCGACTCGGTGACCTTGCTGAGGTCGTCGCGGATCTGGCCGAAGTCCTTGACCACGACCTGGACGGTGTAGCCCTTGTACCCGTTGGCGAAGAGCTCGCGCACGGACGCGGAACGGTTCTCGTCGGTCCAGATCACGATGGTGGTGGTGGCAGCATTGGCCGGCGGTGCCGACAGCAGTGCCCCGAAGCCAAGCGAGGCGGCAACAGCGCCCAGCCCGATGGCTCGCAGTGTCCTGCGCATTCGGATTCCTCTCGTCGCGGCCCGATACGGGCCGGAATGTGCTCACGGGTGACTCGTGTCATCCGCAGTTAATGTGTCAGCAATGTACGTTTCACCCCGACCTGATGCAACCGCTTACATGGTGTTACATGGGAATCGTTACCCAACCGTGATGTAAGCGGGTGTGTGAACTCGCGTGTGCTAGCGCTGCTCGAGCTCGATACCGAGCCGTCGAGCCGATCGGGCCCGCTGCCGGGCGGCGCGCATCCGCCGCAGACGCTTCACCAGCATGGGGTCGAACGCGAGGGCATGCGGGTCGTCGATGAGCCCGTTGAGGATCTGGTAGTAGCGGGTGCCGCTCATGTCGAAGAGGTCGCGGACGGCCTGCTCCTTGGCGCCGGCGTACTTCCACCACTGGCGCTCGAACTCCAGGATCCGGCGGTCCCGGTCGCTGAGCGTTGCACCCGGTTCGCGTGCGGACTCCTGCGCGCGCGCTGCATCCATGCGGTGCTCCTCCTTGACCCTGCCGACGGCTTGCGCGTCATCGTATGGCGTGAATCCCACGGATGTCATTCGCCCCCGCCGTTCGGGTCCCGCTCCTCCGCGGCCGCCTCGCGCTCGCGCCGTTGGCGGGCCCGGATCTCGGCCCGGTGCCTGGCCCGTCGCCGGTCCCGGGTGCGGATGAGCAGCCACGAGAAGGCGTAGCCGAGCCCGTTGGTCGCCCAGTGCAGTCCCATGGGGGCCAGCACGCTGCCGGACAGCAGCCGCAGCCCGGCGAACAGGACGCCCGCGATCGAGGTGGTGAGCACGCTCAGGGCCACCGCCAGGATGTTGCCGCGCCGCCCCTCGCCGACGACCGAGCCTAGCGCCGGGTTCTGCTCGTGCGTGCCGATGCTGGGCAGCACGTGCCACAGGCCGAAGAGGATCGACGAGATCACCAGGCCCCACACCAGCCCGTACCTGCGCGTGAGCATCGACAGCAGCACCGCCCGGAAGGCGATCTCCTCCAGCAGCACCGTCCCGAACGGCACCTCGACCAGCGCCTGGAACACCATGCGCCCGCCACTCAGGCCGGTCATCCGCTCGTCGTGGAATGCGATGCGGGTCCGCCGGAAGGCCGACCCGATGAGGTAGATGGCGGTGATTCCGCCAATGCAGGCGCCTGCCCAGATCAACCCCGGCAGCAGGTACTCCCAGCCCAGGCCCATGTCGGTCCATGAGTTGCCGTCGAGCAGTCCGAGGGCCAGCAAGGCGACGGATCCGCCGAACGACCAGAGCAAGTAGTGGGTCTGGGGAGCCACCCGGTTGTTGACGACGTTGAGGAGGAGCAGCAGGCCGATGACGACAGCGACCGGCCACCACGCCAGTCCGGCCACCTGCTGCGGGTACACCAGCTCCAACATCGCTTTCAAGTCTAGGTCGCTTGCGATACTCCCCACATGCCGAGCGATCCGCT
The DNA here is from genome assembly GCA_030681835.1 of Actinomycetota bacterium. Taxonomy (GTDB): domain Bacteria; phylum Actinomycetota; class Actinomycetes; order S36-B12; family S36-B12; genus UBA10649. Next base: position 59,713 of record JAUXRN010000257.1, on the reverse strand, counting down.
ACCGAGCGACTCGTTGCCTGTGAATCCTGGGGCCGAGGACCGATCGATCCTCGGCCGCGCGGCACCCGCACCTGACCAGGGCTGGTCATACGGGTCCGCGGCCGACCAGGTGGCGGATGTCTACCTCCCGTTGCCGGGGCGGTCGCCGCGCCGGACCGTCGCCCTCGTGCATGGCGGGTTCTGGCGACCGGCCTACGACCGGACCCATCTGCGCCCGCTCGCGGCGGCGCTGGCCGCGCGCGGGCATCGCGTGCTGTCGCTGGAGTACCGGCGCGTCCCGGGGCAGCCTGACCTGGCGACGGGCGATGTCCGCCAGGCCGTGGCAGCCATCCAGGCCGACCCGGGATCCCCCGGCCGGCCCTGCGTCATCGGCCACTCCGCGGGCGGGCACCTCGCCCTCTGGCTGGCCGCCCAGCCGGGAACTGCGATAGACGTCATAGCGCTGGCCCCCGTCGCGGACCTGGCTGCGGCGGACCGCCTCGGGCTCGACGGCGACGCGGTACGCGCCTTCCTCGGTGCCGAGCCGCACACTCGCCCCGACCTCGATCCCGTGCACCTCGCCCCGGCCGGCCCCGGCGTCGCACTGCTCCATGGTGGGAGCGACTCGCTCGTCCCCCTGAGCCAGTCCCGCGCCTACGTCGAGGCGCACCGCGGCACCCGGCTCACCGAACTGCCGGGCGTCGGCCACTTCGAGCTCATCGACCCCGCGGCCCAGCCGTGGCCAACCCTGCTCAAACTCCTGGACGGGGGTATTGAATGAGCGGCGTGACCGACGCCCGCGAGGACCACGCCCTGGCCCTGGACGCCGCACCTGACCCGGCCTCGCGGCGCGACGACTTCCTCATCCCACCGGCGCTGGGAGGCGCGTTCCCGCTTACGGCATACCTGGCCGGCAACTCCCTGGGCCTGCAGCCGCGGGCGACCCGCGCCGAGCTCATGGCCGACCTCGACGCCTGGGAGCAGTACGGCGTGCATGGCCACAGCGACGCGGACCGGCCGTGGTTCGGGTACCACGAGGCCCTGCGCGAGCCGGCCGCCCGCCTGGTCGGGGCCCGTCCGCGCGAGGTCGTCATGATGAACTCGCTCACCGTCAACCTTCACCTGCTGCTCGCCTCCTTCTACCGGCCGACGGCCATCCGCCACCGGATCGTCATCGAGGACTACGCCTTCTCCTCGGACTCCTACGCCGTGCGCAGCCACGTGGCCCTGCGTGGCCATGACCCGGAGACCGCCGTCCTGCGGCTGCGGCCGCGGGCAGGCGAGGACACGCTGCGCACCGAGGACGTCATCGCGACGCTCGACGACCATGCCCACTCCATCGCCACCGTCATGCTGGGCGGCGTCAACTACCTCACCGGGGAGTTGCTCGACCTGCCCGCCATCACGGCGGCCGGACACGACATCGGGGCAACCGTCGGCTGGGACCTGGCACACGCCGCCGGCAACGTCCCGCTGGCCCTGCATGACTGGGACGTCGACTTCGCGGCTTGGTGCACCTACAAGTACCTCAACTCCGGGCCTGGTGCGGTGGCCGGGGCCTTCGTCCACGAGCGCCACCTCGGGAACCACGCCCTGCCCCGGCTTGAGGGCTGGTGGAGCACCGACCCGGCCACCCGCTTCGAGATGCGACCAGTCTCGGAGCCTCCCGCCACAGCCGATGCCTGGTCGCTGTCCAACCCGCCCATCCTGGCGATGGGACCGGTTCGGACCTCGCTGGAGTTGTTCGACGCGGTCGGGATGGACGCCCTGCGCGCCCGCAGCCTGCGGCTGACCGGCTACCTCCGCGGACTGCTCGATCCGCTCGCCGAGGCGGGCATCCTGGCGATCGTGACCCCGGCCGACGAGGGCCGACATGGTGCGCAGTTGTCGGTGCGAGTCGGGGTCGACGCCACCGACCTCAGCGACCGGCTCAGCACCAACTGGGGAGTGGTCGCCGACGACCGCAGGCCCGACATCATCCGCGTTGCCCCGGCTCCCCTGTACTGCACCTTCCACGACTGCTGGCGGGCCGCCGACGCGCTCAGCCAGGAACTCACCGGGGAGGGCATCTCATGAGCGGGGCGGATGGACGCACGGTTGTTGTCGTGGGTGCGGGGCTGGTCGGCTCGCTGCTCGCCTGCTACCTCGGCCGCAGGGGCTACCGGGTGGAGGTCTACGAGCGGCGTCCGGATCCGCGGTCGGCGACCGCCGAGCGCGGCCGGTCCATCAACCTCGCGCTCTCCGAGCGTGGGCTGGACGCGCTGCGGCGCATCGACCTGGTCGACACCGTCATGGCGCCGGCGCTCCCGATGCACGGCCGCATGATCCACGCGCTCGACGGCAGTACCGCCTTCTCGTCCTACTCGGCACGCGGCGACCTGGCCATCAACTCCATCGGGAGGGCGGCGCTCAACGAGACGTTGCTCGACGCGGCCGAGCGCACCCCTGGCGTGACGCTGAACTTCGACTCCAGGCTGGCCGGCTACGACCTGGCGTCGAGCACCCTCACGTTCGAGCTCGGCGGCACCACCTTCGAGGTGTCGCCGGACATCGTCCTTGCCGCCGATGGTTTCGGCAGCGTGGTGCGGCAGGCGCTGGAGCGGCTGGGGCGGGTACGCGTGGTCTTCGACGCCCTCGACTTCGGCTACAAGGAACTGACCATCCCTCCGGTCGACGGCGGGTTCGCCCTCGACCCGGACGCCTTGCACATCTGGCCGCGGGGCGCTTCCATGATGATCGCGTTGCCGAACCCGGATGCCTCGTTCACGTGCACGCTGTTCTGGCCAAAGTCGGGGGACGTTGGCTTCGATGCGCTCGTGACCCCGGAGGAGATCCTCGGCCACTTCTCGGCCCAGTACCCCGATGCCGTGCCGCTCATCCCGGCCCTCGTCGAGGACTATCAGTACAACCCGGTCGGGCTGCTCAGCACGGTCCACGCCGACCCATGGCAGGTCGACGGGAAGGTCGCCCTCATCGGGGACGCCGCGCACGCCATCCTGCCCTTCTTCGGGCAGGGAGCGAACTGCGGCTTCGAGGACGTGGTCGAGCTGGACCGTTGCCTGGACGAGGTCAGCGACGACTGGACGCTCGCCCTGCCCATGTACCAGGAGCGTCGTCGCGTCAACTCCGAAGCCATTGCCCTCCTCGCCAAGGAGAACTTCGTCGAGATGCGCGACAAGGTCGGTTCGCGCGCATTCCTCGCCGCGAAGAAGGTCGAGCACGGCCTGGAGAAGCTGCTCCCGGGTCGGTACCTCTCGCGCTACGCGATGGTGTCGTTCACGACCATCCCCTACGCCGAGGTGATCGAGCGCTCCCGGCGCCAGCAACGCAACGTCGCGATCGCGGCCGGCGTCGCCGTCGCGGCGGGCGCGCTCGCACTGGGCGGCGCGCTACGGCGCAAGGGCTCCTCCACGTGACCGGCCGCAGTCAGGTCGTCGCGGGCAAGGCCGCCCCTCGCGGCCGCTACCCGCACGTCAAGGTCGTCGGCGACTTCGTATTCGTGTCCGGGACGTCCAGCCGGCGCCCGGACGGCAGCCACGCCGGCGTCGACGTCGTCGACGGCGTCACGCACCGCGACATCGCGCAGCAGACCAGGGCCGTCATCGCCAACATCGAGGACATCCTCGCGGCCGTCGGGTGCGGGCTGGGTGATCTGGTCCAGGTCACCTGCTACCTGGTCGACATGTCCGACTTCGACGGCTACAACAGTGCCTACGCCGAGTACTTCACCGAGGACGGTCCGACCCGCACGACCGTCGCCGTGCGGGAACTGCCGCACCCCGACCTGCTCATCGAGATCCAGGCGATCGCCCACCGGACGGGAGGGACCCATGACTGAACTGAGCGACTCGCTCGACTTCGACGCGTGGCTCGCGGAGCACGGTCCGGGGCTGAGGCCGCCGGTCGGCAACAAGGAGGTCTTCCCGGGCGGCGAGGACTTCATCGTCATGGTCGTCGGCGGCCCCAACCAGCGCACCGACTACCACGTCGACCCGTTCGAGGAGGTCTTCTACCAGCTCACGGGGACGATGCACGTCGACCTCATGCCGCCGGACGGTCCTCGTACGGTCACGATCGGCCCGGGACAGATGTGGGTGCTCCCGCGCAACATGCCGCACTCGCCGCAGCGCCCCGAGGCCGGATCGATCGGCCTGGTGTTCGAGCGGGTCCGCGAGCCAGGCGTGCTGGAGCGCTTCCAGTGGTACTGCCCTTCGTGCCACGGCCTCATCCACGAGGTCGAGCTGCAGGTGACGGACATCGTCGTCGACTTGCCGCCGGTCTTCGACGCGTTCTACGGCGATGAGCAGGCCCGCACCTGCCGGGCGTGCGGCAGCGTCCATCCCGGCCGGGGCTGACCGGCCGGATGCCCGTCGTCGACGTCCACTCCCACTACGTCCCCCGGGGCTGGCCGGACCTCGCCGGGATTGCCGGGGGCGACGGTTGGCCCATGATCCGGGTGGACTCGGTCTCCGAGGCGACGATCATGCTCGGCGACAAGGAGTTCCGCCGCATCACTGATGCATGCTGGAATGCCGACCGGCGCCTCGCCGACATGGCTGCCGACGGGGTGGACGTGCAGGTCGTGTCGCCGACACCCGTCTTCTTCTCCTACGGCCGCTCGCCGCGCCAGGCCGCCGACGTCGCCGCTCTGTTCAACGACCTGGCCCTGGACATCACCGCGGAGCAGCCGGACCGGCTGATGCCCTTCTGCCAAGTGCCCCTCCAGGACGCCGACCTTGCCTGCGCGGAACTCGACCGGAGCATCGCCAACGGACACAGGGGAGTCGAGATCGGGAACCACGTCGGCGACGCCGACCTCGACTCCGACGGGGTCGTGACCTTCCTCCACCACTGCGCCGACCGTGGGGTCCCCGTCTTCGTGCACCCGTGGGACATGCCGCAGTCACCCCGCCTCGACCGGTGGATGGGGCAGTGGCTCGTCGGCATGCCGGCCGAGACCCACCTGTCGGTCCTTGCCCTTGTCCTCAGCGGCGCCTTCGACCGGCTGCCGGAGTCGCTTCGCCTGGCTTTCGCCCACGGCGGCGGGTCATTCGCCTTCTGGGCCGGCCGGGCCGACAACGCCTGGCACCAGCGTCGGGACGTGGTCGGTGCCGACAGCGAGCATCCCCCCAGCGCCTACATCAGCCGGTTCAGCGTGGACAGCGTCGTGTTCTCCGACGCCGCGCTGCGCCTGCTCGTCGACGTCCTCGGCGCCGAGCAGGTCATGATGGGCAGCGACTACCCCTACCCGTTCGGCGAACGCCCGGCGGGAGACGTCGTCCGGCGCGCCACCCTCGAGGACTCGGACCGCGAGGCGCTCCTGGGCGGCAACGCTCTACGGTTCCTGGGGATGACCGGGGAGTAGCCCCGACCGCATCAGGCGCCGGCTTACCTGGTCCACCGGCAGCGCCGGCATCCAGTGCCCGGACCGGCCCGCCAGGTCGACGTTCGTCGTCAGGCAGTTGAGTACGGCCTCCTCGACGGCCTGCACGGTAGCCCGGAAGAAGGGGTCCATGCGGTTCCAGGGCACGAAGTCGAGGGAGCGCAGCGCATCGCGATCGGCCGGACCGTGGGGGAAGCCACTGTCGAGTGCGCCAGGATTGGCGGTGCTGAAGGCAAGGAACAGGTCACCACTGAAGTGACTGCCCATCGTCCCGGTTCGAGCCAGCCCGAGGGGGACCCGGCGGGCCAGCGCCTGGCACTGCTCAGGGAGCATCGGGGCGTCAGTCGCGACGACAACGATCACCGAGCCAGCGCCCGGAGGTGCCACCCGCGCCACGTCGGCGGCAAACCACCCGTCGGCGGCGATCGGGTTCGGCGCGTCGAGGTCGCCCACGGGGACGCCTGCCACGGTGAGCTCGTCGCGCGAACCGAAGTTCGCCTGGACGATCACGCCGAGCACGTAGTCGACTCCACCGAACGAGACGATCCGGGAGGACGTGCCGGATCCCCCGGAGAACTCGTAGCAGTTCATGCCCGTGCCACCGCCGACCGAACCCTCGGCCGGCCGATCGGAGCTCGCGGCCTCGATCGCCTCCGCCGCATGGGCGCCCGTGACGTGCGGCTCGTTGATCGCGTTGAGGTAGCCGTCCCACGTCTCGGCGACCACAGGAAGCAGCCACTCCATGGTCCCATCCGGTCGGTTCGCGGCGATCCAGTCGATCACCCCGCGGTGCACTGTCCCGACCGCGTGGGTATTGGTGAGCATGATCGGGCCGCCGAGAGCGCCGGTCTCGGCGATCCAGTGCGATCCGGTCATCTCGCCGTTTCCGTTCAGGACGCTGATGCCGCACGCCGCGGTGACGCCGATCCCGTCTCGCCCCCGCGGCAGGATGGCCGTCACGCCTGTCCGGGCTGCGCGGTGCGGATCCTCGGGGTCGTCGGTGATGATCGTGACGTGACCGACGCTGACGCCCCGCACGTCGGTCACCGCGTTGGCCGGTCCCGGCTGGCCGGCCAGCGGGAAGCCCACGTCGCGCGCCGTCGGCATCAGGCCTCCTGCGGCGGGACCAGCTCGACGACCCGGCCGCGCAGGCGGGCCGTCTCGTGGGTCGGGGATCCCTTGACCCGCACGCTGATCCGGGTCCGGTCGGCCCGGAACAGGTCGCGTGAGTACTCGAAGACCACGCCGTGGGGGTCCCGCGTGGTCCTGGTGATCGATACCAGGGGGGAGCCTGCCGCGATGCCCAGGATCGATGCCTCGAGCGCCCCGGCCTCTGTCACCTCGATGTGCTCGATCGCCTCCTCCGGACGCAATCCGTACTCGCGGTCGATGAGCTCGTAGATCGAGCCGCCGAGGTCTCGCTCCGGTAGCCCGGGTACCAGCTCTGCGGGGAAGACCGCATGCTCCAGTGAGATGGGAGCCCCGTCGGCCAGCCGGATCCGCACCAGGTCGACGACGAAGTCCTCCTCCCGGATGCCCAGGGCCTCGGCCGCGTCGGGCCCGGCAGTGGCGACGCCGACGCTCACCACCCGGGAGCCCGCAGTGAAGCCCTGATCGCGAAGAAGCATCGGAACGCCGACGATTCGGGACAGGTCGCGCTCGACCTTGGCCGACGCGATGAACGTCCCGCCGCCGCGGCCCGGGACCCGACGGATCACGCCCGACTCCTCGAGGGACGCGAGCGCCTGGCGCAGGGTCGATCTGCTCACCCCTAGCCGGGTCGCGAGCTCCCGCTCGGCGCCCAGCTTCTCTCCTGGCTGGAGTGAGCCCCGCTCGACCATCCCGACGATCCGCCTACGGACGTCCTCGCCGGTGGGGCCGATGCCCGACGGTTCGTCGGCGACGATGCTGTCCACGGCTGCCTACATCGCTTCGAGGGCCGCCAGGGACTCCGGGAGGATCTGGCCACCATCCACGACAAGGGCCTGTCCGGTGATGTAGCCGGCCTCATCGGAGGCGAAGAACAGCGCGACGTTGCCGATGTCCTCGACGTCGCCGAGCCGGCGCTGGGGAATGGACATCTCCATGGACCGACGGTAGTCCTCGCCGAGATCTGCCAGCCCCTCGGTCGCGATGTTCCCGGGAAGGACAGCGTTGACCGTGATGCCCATCGGCGCGAGCTCGATCGACGCCGTCCGCATGAACCCCAACTGGGCAGCCTTGCTCGCGCCGTAGTGCGACCACCCCGGGTAGCCGGTGATGGGCCCCGTGATCGACGACGTGAGGATCACGCGTCCATGGCCGCTCGCCTTGAGCGCCGGGAGGCAGGCCTGCACGCTGAGGATCGTGCCCTTCACGTTGGTGCCGAGGACCAGGTCCATGTCCACCTCGGACATGTCGACGAGCTTCGCGTCGGGGAAGATCCCGGCATTCGCGCAGAGCACGTCAATTCCGCCATGGGCATCGACGGCAGCCTGCGCCATGTCGCGGCAGGCCCCCGCATCCGCGACGTCACCGAGGAAGTAGGCCACTGTCCCGGAGCCCAGCTCCGCCAGTTCGCCGACCGTGCGCCTGGCATCCTCCTCGTTGCGACCGGTGATGAGGACGTTCGTGCCCGCCCTGACCATCACCCGCGCGATCCCCTTGCCGATGCCCTTCGTCGCGCCCGTGACGACAACGGAGCGACCTGCGATTGATCCGAACATGTTCCTCCTCAGGACATCCTGCTGAGGTACTCCTCAGCCAGGCGGCAACTCGTCACCCCGTACTCCGGGCCCATCTGCTGTGCGGTATCCGTCGCGGCGTGGGACCCGACCCACGCGACCAGCAGCATGCGGCGCAGCATGATGAAGGTCGGCAGCTCGGCTTCCTCCTCGGCGCTCATCGGGCTCACCGACCGGTAGCCCTGCACCCACGCGTCGACGAGCTCCGGCACGTACGGCTCGTGCTCGATGAACGACAACGATGACCCGAGGTCGTACATGAACCAGCTCAGGCCACAGTCGTCGAAGTCGATCACGTTGACCGCGGGTCCGTTGACCAGAAGGTTGGCCAGCCGCATGTCGGCATGCACCAGCCCGAAGCGCTCCGGCCCCTTGCCATACGCCGCGAGTCGCTCGCGGATCCTGGTCGAGCAGCGGTCGAGGATTGCCGTCTCCGCGGGACCGATGCCCAAGCCCTCCTGCCACCTGCCCCAGTGTCCGTGATCGCCGATCGAGGTGTCGTAGTCCCACACGAACCTGGTGAACTCGGCGGGCCGCGTCCAGGCCTTCGAGTGGATATGCAGGCGGGCGGTGATGGCACCGAGTTCCTCGAAGTCCTGGGCCAGGCGGTCCTCGGTGGGTTCCACGCCGTCGACCCACGCGAACCGGACGACGTGGCGCTCACCTCCGTCGGGCGTCCGCGCCGTGACGACCCGCTGACCGTCCAGTGCGGGCATGAAGGCCGGCGTCGAGACGATCCCGTCCTCCCTCAGGGCGGCGATCCAGTCGAGCTCGCTGAGGATTGCCTCCTGCGAGTGATAGCCGGTGCGATGGACGCGAAGCACCGAGCGTCCCTGCACCGGGTCGTCGACCCGGAAGGTGCCGTTCTCGGACACGTTGAGAAGGGTCACCTCGGCGTTCGGGTCGAGGCCGTATGCGGGCAGCGACGCGTGGGCGAACACCTCGAACGATGTCACTGCGTCGTGCACTCCAGCTCCTTTCGACCCACGGTCTCTCGCGTCGCGCGTGACGCTACTGGTCGCGTCCCGTCACTGCAGCCAAAGCCGTGCTGATCGCCTCGCGGGCGACGGCCACGGACTGCGTCGTTCCCGAGATGTACACGCGGCCGGCCGCCCCGATCATCTGCACGTCGACGAGCGTGATGTCGGGTGCTGCCTTCTCGGCCTCGTTCGCCGCCATGGCCGCGAACAGCGCGGGGGTCATCTCGAAGACCAGCAGGCTCTGGCCCGGCAGGATCATCGAGGCCTGGCGATTGCGGTTGATGATCACCGCGTGCTGGTCGGTGATGTCCTCGATGATGTCGTGGAACAGCACCCGCGGGCGCATCTGGTCCTCCGCCCGGGCATCGATCCCCGCCAGGATTGCCGAGCCAGCCTGCTGCACGTGGTCGAGACTGTCCGCGTGCACCTCGAGCACGCCGAACTGCCGCTCGACGAACAGGATTCCCGGCGCGACGTCGGGCGCGGACCGCAGGGCGAGATCGGTGACGCGCTCGATCGCGAGCCCAGGGGCCACCTCGACGATCAGCGAATGCTGGCCCGCGTACGGCGGGTAGCCACGCGCCCGCGTCGGCGTTCCGAGGTAGGCCGCGAACTGCGGCTGGAGATCCTCGATCTGCAGGTAGACGCGGAGTTCCGGGGACGCAGGTGCGGGCATGCTGCCCGTCGTCACGACGCCGAGACGCCGAAGTTCTTGGCGAGCTCTGCGTGCGGACGCGGGATCACGTGGACGCTGACGAGCTCACCGACCTGGCTCGCCGCCTCGGACCCGGCCTCGGTCGCCGCCTTGACGGCTCCGACGTCACCCTGGATGGTGACGGCCACCAGGCCGGCGCCGACCTGCTCCCGGCTGACGATGGTCACGTTGGCTGCCTTGACCATGGCGTCGGCCGCAGCGAGTGCCGCAACATACCCCCGGGTCTCGATCATGCCGATCGCGTAGTTGGACATCGTGCTTCCCTTCCTCGTGGTGACCGTCCCGGCTCGGTGGTGAGGTCCGTGACGTGTGTCGTGGAACCGTTCAGTGACTCGTGGATTCGTCGATGGACCCGATGATCAGGGCATCGATCGGCGGGGCCTCCCCCTCGAACCACGACGCAGCGACCGACCCGGTCGCGACCAGGACCGCCTCGCCGACGCCGGAGCCCAGCACGTCGAAGGCGATGAGGCGCGAGCCACCCGGCTCCACCTCGACCTCCAGGAAGGCCCCATTCGGGATCGACGAGACCTTCTTCGTCGCCCAGACGTTTCCGATGACGCGTGCGCGCAGCATGGCCTCTCCTACCCTTCGATCCTGATGATCTGCACACCCATGGACCTCGCTCGCTCGCGGGCCAGGGGCGTGATGACGACGGCCTTGCCGATGGTTATCGTGCCGGACTTGTCGACCGCGCGGACATGGCGCTCGGTGAGAGCGCCGCGCTGCAGCACGGGGGACCCGCCGGTGGCCGGCCCCGGCAAATCCGGCCGACGGGCGGCAGGCTCGACGTGTCGGCGGGACGATGCAGATGACGCCGGGCCCCGCCCGAGCGAGCCCGCGGCCGCCGCGGCGATCTCCTCCGCGACGACCTCGCGGATGACCTCGCGCACGACTTCGCGGATGACCTCGCGCAGGAGATCGGGCGGTACCGCCGTGGACATCAGGCCACCGCCTCCAGGGCCGCCTCGGCCGCCTCGGCTGCTGCGCGCACCTCGGACTCCGACCCGGTCAGGTACAGGCGCCCGGTGGCACCTGCCATCCGGTAGTCCACGAGCGTGATGCGGGCGGATTTCTCCGCCTCGTTCGCCGCGAGGATGGCGTAGCTGGCCGGCTGCATCTCCAGGACGAACATCGACTGGCCGGGCAGCGCCATCGAGCCGATCTTGTTCCGGTTGATCAGGAACGCGTGCTGGCGGTCGATCTTCGGGACGATTCGCGATGCGAGCACCTGCGGCCGCGTGGCGCTGGCCGCAGTCGCCCCCAACTGGTCCAGTACGGCATCCGCAGCGCTGCGCACCGAGCTGGTGGGGCCGTGCATCTCCAGGTAGCCGAACTGCCGCTCGACGAACAGGATGCCCGCACCCACGTCGGCGTGCTTGAGCGCAACGTCGGTGAGGGGCTCGATATCGAGGCCCGGAGCCACCTCGATGATCTGCGCGGCGTAGTCAGCGCGAGGGAGCGACCCGCGCACCCAGGTGCCGAGGTAGCACATCGTCTGCGGTTGCAGGCGATCGAGGAAGATGAACGATCTCAGCTCAGCCACGTGTCAGCCCTTGATGATCTGTCGGAGTTCTTCGATGACGAGCTTGCGGATCTCATCCCGCAGCTCGTCCGTCGACTCGCTGGCCGGGCCGTTGGCCCTGACCAGCTGCGGCGCATCGTCCATGTTGGACGCGATCGGGTAGGTCGGGACGGGACCATGCGGCGCCTGCCACGGGCTGAGCCCGGCAAAGTCGGCCATCGGGATCCGCTCATCGGAGCTGTAGGCGATCCGGGTGTGGTTCACCAGGTGCTTCGGCTCGAGGTTCTCCCCCACCGAGGATCGACCGAAGAAGCCGGTGCCGATGGTCATGCTGGGCGCCAGGTTGGTCTCGATCCCCGCGCTGCCGAGGCTGTTGCCGACATTGACGGAGACCCGCAGGACCCGGACCGCGGCCGCGAACGCCATGATCGTGTCGGCGTCCTCACTGTGGATCGCGGCGCTGTGGCCGGCGCCGGTGATGCGCAGCACGGCACGAGCCGCATCGATGCCGCGAGCGGCGCTCGGGACCGTGACCATCCCGAGGACCGGGCACAGCTTCTCGTGAGCGAGCATCTCCTCGGGCACGACGATCGAGAACGGCGCCACCAGGACCTTCGTGGCCTTGGGGACCTTGACTCCGGCGGCGTCGGCGATCCGCAGCGCGGACTTGCCGACCCATGCCGTGTTGAAGTGGTCGCCCTCGAAGATGACCCCGCGCACCGAATCGATCTCGTCGCCCTCGAGGACGTAGGCACCTTCGCGCTTCATCGCGGCCGTGAACGGTGCCTCGATGCGCTCCTCGACGATGACGACCGACTCGTTGGTGCACAGGATCGAGTTGTCGAAGCTCTTGCTTGCGACCAGGCGCCGGGCCGCGAGCGTGAGATCCGCGGTGCCGTCGACCAGGACGGGGACATTGCCCGGGCCCACCCCGATAGCCGGGTTGCCGCTGCGGTAGGCGGCGCGGACCATGGGAGTTCCGCCCGTCGCGACGATGACGTCGACGCGCTCATCGGTCATGAGCGCGTTGATCAGCGGGATGGACGGCTCCTCGGCGACCTGGATGCAGCCGTCGGGGGCACCCGCCGCGATGGCGGCGTCCCGCATGACGTGCGCAGCCTGCACGCCCACCTTCCGGGCGAACGGATGCGGGCTGATGATGATCGCGTTCCGCGAGAGCAGCGCCAGCATGATCTTGAAGTAGGTGGTGGCGACCGGGTTGGTGGACGGCGTCAGCGCAAGGACCACCCCTGCCGGACGGGGGATCTCGACGATGCGCCGGTCGGCGTGCACGACCGGTGAGACGTAGTCATGCGAGCCGTAGGTGTTCCAGATGCCGATCGAGCACGCCACGTTCTTGAGCACCTTGTGCTCGGCCACGCCGAAGCCCGTCTCGGCGACGGCCGCCTCCGCGAACTCCGATGCGTGCTTCTCCCCTGCTTCGGCGGCCGCCTTCGCAATGCGACGGACGGTCTCGATGTCGTAGGTCGCGAACGACCGCGCGGCCCAATCGGCGCGCTCGACCATCGCCCGGCCGCGCGGAACGCCGGCCGGCTCGAGCGGGATGTCCGCCAGAAGGGCCGTCATCGGCCTGCCTTCCGCAGGCCCATGACCTCGCGGTAGGCCCGGCCGATCGCCACCTCCGTACGGTCGAGCACCTCCTCGACCACCTCGGGCTTGAGCAGGATCCCCGGCTTGAACTGCAGGACGCGGGAGTCGAGGGTGGAGAAGATGGCCCAGACACCGTTCTCGTACAGATGGCGCATGACGTACTTCGCGCCCTGCGGATCGTTGAACTCCAGTCCGAGGATCACGCCGTTCTGCCTGATGCCCACGAACCACTCGGGGTACTCGGCCTGGATGGCACGCAGGCCGGTGCCGACCAGGTCGGCGATGTAGTGGACCATCGACCGCGTCTCGTCGCGGGAGCAGATCTCCAGCGCCTTGATCGCCGCGATGCAGCCGAGCTCGGCACCGCCGAATGTCGAGATGTGGCCGAAGCCGTCCTCGGTGAGCCAGCCAGCCGACTTCTCGTTCACCAGGACGCAGGCGATTGGGTACATGCCCCCCGAGATGCCCTTGCCGGTCACGAGGATGTCCGGCGCGATGCCCTCCTTGGTAATCCCCCACAGCTCCCCGGTGCGCATCAAGCCGGTCTGCACTTCGTCGGCGATGTAGAGCGCGTCGTACTCCTCGCACAGCCCCTTGACCGCGCGCAGGTAGCCCGGGTCGGGCAGCGGGAAGCCGTAGGTGGCGGGAATGGTCTCCATGATCACGGCCGCGACGTCGCGCCCGCGGAGGGCGTCCTCCATCGCGTCGAGGTCGTTGAACGGGACGTGCGGGAACTCCTCGGGCTGGTCGGCGAGGAACAGCTTGGAGAACCGGTCATCACCCGTGCCGACCGCCAGGCCAGTATGCCCGTGGTAGGCCTTGATGATCGAGACGATCTTGCGCTTCTGCGTGGTGTGACGGGCCGTCTTCAGCGCGATGTCGATCGCCTCGCCACCGCCGGATCCGTAGATGACCTTCGACAGCCCCTCGGGCGCGGAGGCGATGAGGGCCTCGGCGAGGGCGGTCCGTGCCAGTGCCGGGAAGTGGTGGTTGCCGATGTCGAAGTGCTGCATGGCGACAGTCAGGGCCTGGACGACCTCCGGGTTCCGGTGGCCGATGTTGTAGGTGCCACCGTTGAGGTGCAGGTCGATCAGGCGCTTGCCCGACATGTCCCAGATGTAGTACTCCTCGCGCCGGTCGATGACCAGCGGGACCCCCGCGTCGATCCAGAACTGCGTCTTCCCGGGGTTCCAGTACTCCTTGGCCTTGTCGAGAACCTCGGCCTTCGAGGCGAACGAGAACAGGCCGTAGTCGTACCCCGCCGACCCCGCTGACTCAAGATTGGTCTGACCGCTCACACGCGAATAATACCGAATAAGCAGACCGAATCAAGACCAATCGACTTAACGGTCAGGATCCTTCCAGACCGGAAACGTCGAATGTGCTTGTACCGGTCTATCGCGGGCGCCATACTCCGACCCACGTGACCTGCATCACGCGGGTCGAGACCCTCGAAGGATGGTCCATGAGCACGAGCAGCCACGAGGACGGCCCGCACACCCTTCCCGGAGACCACCAGATCCGACCCCAGGACTCCGCCCGACTCAAGGTCGGCGCGGTCGGACTCGTCGGCGTCCTGTTCATGGCCGTCGCGAACGCGGCGCCGATCACGGCGATGAGCCTCAACGTCCCGATCGCCATCGGCTACGGCAACGGCATCGCCGTATCGGGCGGCTACCTCTTCGCGACCATTGTGCTGACGATCTTCACCATCGGTTTCGTCGCCATGGCCCGCTACGTCACCACGGCCGGGGCCTTCTACGGATTCATCTCGCAGGGGCTCGGCCAGGTGTGGGGCATGGCCTCGGGCCTGGTCGCGGCCGTTGCCTACGTCATCTTCGAGGCGTCGTTGATCGGCGGATTCGCGTACTTCACCACGCAGTACGTCCTTGTGCCCATGGGGCTGACCATCCACTGGCTCGTCATAGCCCTCATCGGCATCGCGATCATCGCGATCCTCTCGTACTTCTCGGTGTCGCTGGCCGCGAGCGTGCTGGGCGTGACGCTCGTGGCCGAGGTCCTGATCCTGGGCACGCTGGGCATGTCGGTGCTCTTCAAGGGCGGCCCCGACGGCTACATGGCGGCCGACACCGTCAACCCGGTAGCGGCCTTCACCTCTCTTCCCGAAGGGGCCTTCGGGACCGGGGTCGCCGCAGGTGCCGCAGCCATCGGCATCTTCTTCGCCTTCTGGTCCTGGGTCGGATACGAGACGACCGCGGTGTACGGCGAGGAGTCGAGGAACCCCAAGCGCAACGTGCCGCTGGCCACCATGATCGCGGTGGTGGGCCTCGGCCTGTTCTACACGTGGATGTCGTGGATGGTCGTCGTCGGCAACGGTGCCGCCACCTCTGTCGAGATCTCCGCCGGTGCGTCGCCCATCGATCTGTGGCTGGGCCTCGTCAACCAGAATCTCGGCGGCTTCCTGGAGAACATCTACAAGCTCCTCGTCGTCGTCGGCTCGTTCGCCTGCGCCATGGCCTTCCACAATGCGGCATCCCGCTACCTGTACGCCATGGGACGCGAGAGCATCACCCCGTTCGTGCGCCGCAGCCTGGGCCACGTGAACGAGAAGCACGGCTCCCCCGCCGTCGCCTCGTTCGTCCAGAGCGGCATCACCGTCCTGCTGATGCTCCTGTTCCTGCTCTTCACGAACGTCTACGTCCCGGATGCAAACGGCACCCCCGTCGCCACCCCGGATCTCATCCCCTATGTCAACGTCTATGGCCTGCTGGCCCTCATCGGCACCGCGATGGTGCTCATCGTCCAGACGATCACCTGCTTCGCGGTCATCTGGTTCTTCTGGGTCAAGAAGGTGCACAAGGGCAATATCCTGACCACCTTCATCGCCCCGATCGTCGGTGCGGCCGGCATGCTCTACGTGCTGTACCTGCTCTGGTCCAACCGCAACTTCGCGGCCGGACTCGCGGCGGACAGCCTCGTGTTCCAGTGGATGCCGTACTACGTCATCGGCCTGTTCGTGATCGGCGTCGTGTATGCCCTTTACGTGCGTGCGAAGGCCCCGGACATCTACGCCGAGATCGGTCGCACGACGATCGAGGAGGCCCACGAGCGGGTCTAGCCTCACCAGCGCTGAGGGGTGCATGGCGAATGCCGTGCACCCCTCAGTCATCTACGGCAGCATCGGCATCGACCACGCATCCCGAGGAGCGCCATGGACGAGACCCTGCACTGGGAACCGGACGCCGATGCTGATCCGACCACCTACGCCTACACGTTCGGCGGTGTCGCACCAGTCGCCTCCGTCCGCCCCGGAACCATGATCTCGACCTGGACGATGGACTGCTTCGGCGGCCGGGTGCGGTCCAGCACGGACCTGGCCAGCCAGGTCTGCGACCCGCGACTGCTGAACCCCCAGTCCGGGCCGTTCTACGTCGAGGGGGCGCGGCCCGGCGACACCCTGGCCGTGCACTTCGTGTCCATCGAACCCCGCGAGACCTGGGGCGTGAGCAGCACAGTCCCCTTCTTCGGGGCGCTCACGGCGACTCCGACGACGGCGATGCTGCACGAGTCCCTCCTCGAGCGAACCTGGATCTACGAGATCGATCGAGCGGACCGGATCGTGCGCTACCTGGCCGCCGATACCCCGTTCACGGCCGCTCTCCCGCTTGATCCGATGCACGGGACGGTCGGCGTCGCTCCGGCTCTCGGAGAGGTCCGTTCGTCCCTCACCCCGGGCGACTGGGGCGGCAACATGGACACACCGGAGATGCGGGCCGGGGTGACCTGCTACCTCGGCGTCAACGTCGAGGGCGCGCTGATGAGCCTCGGCGATGGCCACGCCCGACAGGGCGAGGGCGAGACCTGCGGTGTCGCCGTCGAGTGCGCCATGGACACCACGTTCATCCTGGACCTGATCCCGGGGGCGGCGACGGCGTGGCCCCGCCTGGAGAGCGACGATTTTCTCATGACCACAGGTTCCGCACGCCCCCTCGAGGACGCGTTCCGGATAGCTCACCAGCAGATGGTGCGCTGGGTTGCCGAACTCACGGGCATGAGTGCGCTCGATGCCTACCAGTTCGTCTCGCAGACCGCCCTCAGCCCGATCGCGAACGTCGTGGACACGAACTACACCGTGGTGTGCAAGGTGCCCACATCCCTCCTCTTGGGAGTCAGCGCGATGGACGGCGTCCACGGCCGGCTGCGAAAGGTGGCCTCCGCATGGGCCGGGTGAACCGGTTCGAGATGGATCTCGACCTCGCCCAGCGCATGTGCACCGAGGCGATAGTTGCCGCAACGAGGAAAGGGGCGCTCGTGTCCGTCGCGGTGGTGGATGGGGGCGGTCACCTCGTTGCCTTCGCCCGCATGGACGGCGCCGAGATCGCCGGGCCCGTCCTCGCACCGGACAAGGCCTATACCGCCGTGGCACATCGCATCGGCACGCACGAGCTCACCGAACTGGTCGCGCCGGGAGCCGACCTGGCCGGCATGACCAGCGCCGACCACGGTCGATTCATCGCCTTCGCGGGAGGCCTGCCCCTGTGGGACGGCGACCGGGTGGTCGGTGGAGTCGGCGTGAGCGGAGGGACCGGTTCCCAGGACCAAGCGGCCGCGCAGGCTGCTGTCACCTTGTTCCAGAGCGAGTGCCCATGACTCGACCGATCGGGCGTTTCCGATTCATGGACGAGCAGCGGGTCAACCTCGACGGCTTCGCCGTCCCCGATGTCGACCTGGGCCTCCTGGCCTTCGATTCGCCGAACGATCCCGAACCCTCGCTGGTGATCGCAGATGGCGTCGTCGTCCAGATGGACTCCCGGGAACGGGCCGACTTCGACCTGCTCGACCGCTTCATTGCCGACCACGGGCTCGACCTCGTGACTGCCGAAGAGGCGATGGCGACGAGCGAGCTCGCCTACGCGCGGATGATCGTGGATCCCGGGGTGCCCCGCGGCGAGGTCGTGCGCCTCGCTGCCGGCATGACGCCCGCGAAGCTGGCCCGGTGCCTTGCCCTGCTGCGGCCGGCCGAGCTGACCATCGGCCTGACGAAGTGCCGTGCCCGAAGGACACCGAGCAACCAGGCGCATGTCACCAACCGGTCGGACGACCCGCTTCTGCTGGCCGCCGACGCCGCAACCGCCGCGGCCTTCGGCTTCCGGGAGGTCGAGACGACAGTGCCTGTGCTCGGCGATGCGCCGTCCAACGCCATCGCCGTCAGCATCGGCTCGGCCGTGGCTTCCGCGGGGATCCTCGTGCAGTGCTCGGTCGAGGAGGCGCTCGAACTCGAGATGGGGATGCGAGGGCTGGTGTCGTACGCCGAAACCGTGTCGCTGTACGGGACCGAGCAGATCTTCATCGATGGCGACGACACCCCGTGGTCCAAGGCCTTCCTGACCTCGGCCTACGCAAGCCGCGGCATCAAGATGCGGGTGACGTCGGGAGGGGGCTCGGAAGCCCTGATGGGCAGCGCCGAGGGCCGCTCCATGTTCTACCTCGAGGCGCGGTGCGTGGCGCTCGCGCGCGCCATCGGCTCGCAGGGCGTGCAGAACGGAGGGATCGATGCGGCGTCCGTGGCAGGCGCGGTGCCCAGCGGCGTGCGCGCCATGATGGCCGAGAACCTCATGGTCATGCTCCGCAACCTGGAGTCGTGCACCGGCAACGATGCGCTGATGAGCGAGTCGCACGTCCGCAGGACCTCGCGCACTCATCCGATCTTCATCGGCGGCACTGACTTCATCACCAGCGGCTTCGGCTCGATCCAGCGCTACGACAACATGTTCGGGCCCAGCCAGTGGAACGCCGAGGACATCGACGACTGGCTCGTCATGCAGCGTGACTGGGGGGTCGACGGTGGGCTGCGACCCGCCGCCGAGCCCGAGGTCGCGCGCCTGCGCGAACGGGCCACGGACGCGGTCCGCGACGTCTACCAGGTCCTCGGCCTGGCGGACTTCTCGGACGAGTGGCGCGACCAGGCCATCGATGCGGCCGGCTCCAAGGACGTGCCGGCTGCCGACCTCATGACCCCGTTGAGCGCCTCCCGGCTCATCCGCGATGGGCAGGTGACGATGCTGGACGTCATCGCGGCCCTGGACGAGACCGGCTACGAGCTCGAGGCCGAACGACTGCTCGCGATGCTCCGCGCCCGCGTCATCGGCGACTACCTGCAGACCTCGGCCATCTTCACCGAGGACATGCAGGTGCTCTCCCTGGTCACCGACCCCAACGACTATGCCGGTCCGGGCACCGGGTACCAACCGACGCCGGATCGCCAGGTCGAGATGGACGGAATCCGCCAGCAGCGTTCCGTCGACGACCTGCGCTCCGAGCAGGCCTCGTTCGCCTCGTCCCGCCTTGCCTCGTCGGGGCCGGCCGACGTCCAGCACGACCCGCGCGACGTGGTCATCGGCGTCTCGCCCGCCACGGGGAGGGCGATCTGGCGGACCCTGTGCGGGCTCACGGTCGACGAGGCATTGGCCGAGCTGCTGGCCGGACTGGAGGAGGAGGGGTGCCGCGGCCGCATCGTGCGGATCAATGACACGATCGATCTCGGGCTCATCGGGCTGACCGCTGCACGCCTGGCCGGGTCAGGGATCGGGATCGGCCTGCAGGCCAAGGGCACCGCGCTGATTCATCGCCGCGACCTCACCCCGTTGGCGAACCTCGAGCTGTACAGCGTCGCCCCCACGCTGGACCGATCGGCCTACCGACAGCTCGGCGTCAACGCCGGCCGTCACGCGAAGGGCTCCACGCCGGAGCCCCTGCGCAATCCCTACTCCGACGAGGCCATCGAGGCGCGGTACCACACCACCGTCGTCTCCCTCGTCGCGATCGAGCGGCAATGCTGCGCGCCGGGGCTCCCGCCCGAGACTCTCGCGCTCGAGGAGGACCGACGATGACCGTCGCCCGATCGGGCCGCCCCGTCGCGGAGGTCACCCTCGACGCCTTGCGCGCCGGGATGCTCACCCCCGACGACGTGCGCATCCACCCCGACACCCTGGAGCATCAGGCCCGCGTTGCCGAGGAGCACGCCAACCCCCAGCTAGCCGCCAACCTGCGGCGTGCCGCCGAGCTCACCGGCCTCCCCGACGACAGGATCGTGGCCATCTACGAGGCCCTGCGCCCGGGGCGATCGACGCTCGCCGAGCTGGTGGCGATCGCCGACGAGCTCGAGTCCGCGGGGGCAGGCGCGAACGCAGCCCTCGTCCGGGAGGCCGCGGATGCCTATGAGTCGCGAGGCCTGCTGAGGTGACCCTCGTCGCGGGCGTCGACATCGGCAACGCCACGACCGAGATCGTGATCGCCGACGAGAACGGCACACCCGTCCGGTGGGACCGCAGGCCGACTCGCGGCATCAAGGGCTCGCTGGATTCCGGTGCTGGGGCCGCACGCCTGCTGGCTCGGATGGAGGTGTCGCTCGGACGGCGGGCCGACCTGGTGGCCATGACTGCCCAGTCTCCCGTCACCACGATGAGCGCCGAGCTTCCCGAGCCCGCCGTGGACACCGGTCGCGTCATGGTCGTGTCAACGGGCTCGTCCACACCGGCCGGCGCCGGCCTGGGGGCCGGTCGGCCCGTCGACATCGCCTCGACCCCGGCGGGCGGAGGAGAGGACATCGTCCTGGTGGCCCGGGATCCACTCGGCTACCAGTCGACGGTGGCCCAGGCACGTGCCTGGCTCCACGCCGGGCATCCGGTCGTCGGCATCCTGCTCGCAGGAGACGAGGCAGTCCTCGTGTCCGCGCGCCTGGACCTGGCCCTCCCCGTTGCCGACTGCATCGACCCCGATGCGGTGCTGTCCTGCGCCCGGGTCCTGGTCGAGGTTGCCCGCCCCGGCGACCAGGTGCGGGCTGCATCCGACCCGATCCGGCTGAGTGCTGCCCTCGGACTCGACCCAGCAGAGCACGCCGAGGCGGTCGCGGCCTGCGCCCGGGTCCAGGGCTCGCGGTCCGCGGTGCTGGGCGTGCGAGCGCACGACCGGGCCGAGCCTCCCCGACTCGAGCAGTCCGGGCCAGAGGCGTGGGTCGAGTGGCCGGGCACCGCGCGCCGAGCGCTTCGGGACGCCCGCGAGCCCCTGGCCGGCCGCCCCCTCGACATCGCCGTGACGTTCCGGCTGCCGCGCAGCGCGCCCATGACGGCGGCGGACCTCTGGCTCGTCGACCTCGACATGGTGGCCGGGCTGCCCGGCCTGCATCCCGACACCCTGGCGAACCGGACCGTGATCGTCTCCGCCATGACGCCCGTCGCCGGCGCACACCAGCACGTCACCGGATTCCAGCAAGGGCACGCCGGATCCGTCCGGATGGTGTCCTCGGAGGCCGAGGCGGGCCGGCTGGGTGCCCTGACCACGCCGGGGGCTTCCGCGGACGCGACCGTCATCGACCTCGGTGGTGGATCGGTGGACGCGACCGGTATCGGACACCGCGGCCTTCAGGTCGTCTCCGCAGCGGGATCGGGGGCGATGCTGACCATCGCCGTCGCCGAGGCACTGGGCATCGCGTCCGGCGCGGCCGAATGGGCCAAGCGCGGGCCTGCGTCGCGGATCGAGAGCCCCCACGTCGCGGTCCGGGAGACCGGGGTCCGGGAGTTCCTCGAGCCGCCGGCGCCGGCTGGCGCGGTGGGCTGGCTCACCTCCCCTGGGCCGGGTGGTCCGCTACCGTTCGCGGCCCGCCTGGAACTGGGCCAGTGGCGAGCGGTCCGCCAGGCCCTCAAGCGGGCGGTCTTCGCCGACAACCTCAGCCGGGTCCTGCGCGACCTCGATGCCCCCGCGGGCGACCTGCTGCTCGTCGGCGGCCCCGCCGGGGACGACGAGCTGCTCGACTCCATCAACGGCGTCCTGCCCGGGACGGCGGCCGGGCGTGGCAACGTCGCGGGTCGGCTGGGCCACCGGTGGGCCGTCGCGTACGGACTCGTGCTGGCTGCCCTCGGTTGATCGAAGGAGGGTCATCGACCGCGGCACGCGAAAAGGACTATTTCCTATACCCCTGAGCCGCTAGTCTCGCTGCATGCGGAGTGTCACGTACTCATCGACCGGCGGGCCCGAGGTCCTGTCCATGATGGACAGACCGGTCCCCGAGTGCGGCGCCAACGAGGTCCGGGTCCGAATCCTGGTCTCGGGCGTCAACCCCACGGACTGGAAGTCCCGTGCCGGCGACGGCCCCGGCCAGCCGACGGCGTTCCCCGTCATGGTCCCCAACCAGGACGGCAGCGGTGTCGTCGATGCCGTCGGCGCGGACGTGCCCGGCCTTCGGCCCGGCGATCGCGTCTGGGTCTGGGAGGCCGCCTACGAGCGCGCGGAAGGTACCGCCCAGGAGTACGTCGTGCTTCCGGCACGCCAGGTCGTTCCGCTGCCGGACGCCGCGTCGTTCGACCTCGGCGCCAGCCTGGGCATCCCGGCCCTGACGGCGCACCGCTGCCTCACGGTCATGCAGGGCCGCCCCGAACGACTGGATCCAGGCTCCCTCCACGGTGCCTGCGTGCTCGTGATCGGCGGCGCCGGGGCGGTGGGGAACGCCACGATCCAGCTCGCGCGGTGGGCCGGGGCGCGGGTCGTTGCGACGGTGAGCAGTCCCGAGAAGGCGGACCTGGCCCGGCGCGCCGGAGCCCACGAGGTCGTCGACTACATCGCCGACGACTGGGTCGATGCCATTCGGCGTGCGGCCCCGGACGGCGTCGACCTGATCGTCGAGGTCGCACCGGTCATGAACGCCGTGCACTACCCGGCGCTGCTGGCGCCGAACGCGACGGTGTCCATCTACGCCTTCGGTGGCGGTGCTGACTTCACCTTCCCGGTCCAGTCGCACTTCGGCACCAACACGCGTATCCAGTTCGTGCTCGTGTACACCGTCCCCCCGTCGGCCAAGGATGCGGCTGTTGCGGACGTGCGCGCCGCTGTCGAGGCCGGCGCCCTGCGGGTCGGTGCCGAGCACGGCCTTCCCCTGCATCGCTTCCCGCTCGACCAGGCGGCCGCGGCCCATGCCGCGGTCGAGTCCGGCGCCGTCGGGAAGGTGGTCATCGATACAGCGTGACCCATCCCGCGCGTCCCGAACCGCCCTCGATCATCGACTGGAGTAACCGTGGCCGACGTCATCAATCCCGCCACCGAAGAGGTCATCGCCGACATCCCCTGGGCCTCGGTCGAGGAGACGGATGCGGCGATCGAACGAGCGCACCGCGCCCTGGAGGCCTGGCGTGCCGTTGCCCCCGGGGACCGGGCCGCCCTGCTGCGCCGGTTCGCCACCGTCGTGCGGTCGCACGAGGACGAGCTGATGCGCATGGAGATCGTCAACGCCGGCCACGTGGCGGGCAATGCGCGCTGGGAGGCCCAGCACGTGGCGAACGTGCTGGACTACTACGCGGGGGCACCCGAACGCATGTTCGGCCGGCAGATCCCGGTGGCTGGCGGCATCGACATCACGTTCCAGGAGCCCATCGGCGTGGTCGGGGTGATCGTTCCGTGGAATTTCCCGATGTCGATTGCTACGTGGGGTTTCGCACCGGCCCTGGCCGCCGGATGCACGGTCGTGCTGAAGCCAGCCGAGTACACGCCCCTGTCGGCAGTGGCGCTTGCCGCCTATGCGCTCGAGGCCGGGATCCCCGAGGGAGTGCTCACCGTGATCCCGGGCGAGGGCCCGGTGGTCGGGCAGCGGTTCGTCGAGCATCCGCTCGTCCGCAAGGTCGCCTTCACGGGATCGACCAATGTCGGCAAGAAGGTCATGGCCGGCTGCGCCGAGCAGGTCAAGCGGGTCACGCTCGAGCTCGGTGGCAAGTCCGCCAACATCGTGTTCGCCGACTCGGATGTCGAGGCGGCGGCCGCGACCGCCCCGTACGGCGTGTTCGACAACGCTGGCCAGGACTGCTGCGCCCGGTCGCGCATCCTCGTCCAGGCCTCCGTCTACGACCGGTTCATGGAGCTCCTCGAGCCCGCCGTCAAGGGCATCCGGGTCGGCGACCCGGGCGACCCCGCGTCCGAGATGGGGCCGATCATCTCGCGCCGGCAATGGGACCGGGTCGCATCGTTCGTCACCGACGATGTCCCGGTCGCGTTCCGCGGCTCCTGCCCGGAGGGTCCCGGCTTCTGGTTCCCGCCGACCGTGCTTGAGTCCGCCGAGTCCGACCTTGCCTACCGCGAGGAGATCTTCGGGCCGGTCGTCACGGTCGTGCGCTTCAGCGACGAAGCGGACGCCATCCGCATGGCGAACGACACGGACTACGGCCTGTCCGGCTCGATCTGGACGAGGGACATCGGGCGTGCACTGCGCGTCGCACGGGCCGTCGACGGGGGGAACCTGTCCGTCAACTCGCATTCGTCCGTGCGCTACTGGACGCCGTTCGGCGGCTTCAAGCAGTCGGGGCTGGGGCGCGAGCTCGGGCCTGACGCGCTCGACGCCTTCACCGAGACGAAGAACGTGTTCATCAACACGTCAGACTGAGGCGCAACCCCGACGGTTCAACCCCGACTTCGGCGGTAGGCGGCCGCAGCGTCCACGAGCGCGCCGAACAGGAGCGGACCGGAGGCCTGCTCGGGTTGCTCGGGGTGCCACTGCACCCCGAGGCAGAACGTCCGCGTGGGATCCTCGCAGACCTCGATGGTGCCGTCCTCGGCGTAGCCGGTGACGACGAGCGGCCCGGGATCGGCGATCGCCTGGTGATGCGAGGAGTTCACCGTGATGGTGCCGCTGCCGAGGACACGCGCCGCGAGTGACTCCTCGTGAATGGTCGCCCGGTGGTGGACGAAGTAGCCGACCCGCTCGACATGGACAAGCTCGGTGGCCTCCGGCAGGTGCTGCACGAGCGAGCCACCGAGCCCGACGGCCATGACCTGCAGCCCACGGCAGACGCCCAGAACCGGCATGTCGAGCTCCCACGCATGCCGGAGCAGCGCGAACTCCGCCACGTCCCGTTCAGGATCCGGCGTCGAGACGGTTGGATGCGGGTCCTCGCCGTAGTGCGCCGGGTCGAGGTCGGCCCCGCCGGTGATCACGACGGCATCCACGCGGTCGGCGATGTCGTCACCGTCCGGGTCCGGGGGCACGAACACGACGCGACCCCCGGCCTGCCGGACCGCGTGCGCGTACCAGGCATGGGTGATGACCGCGTCGGCCGTCCAGCCACCCCACGAGGCCTCGGCGAAGTGGCAGGTCATCGCGATCAGGGGACGCCGGTCGGGCCCGCCGGTCGGCTGAGGGGTGCTCATCGGATCTGGGCGATCCAGCCGCCGTCCACCACCAGGTCGATGCCCGTGATGAACGACGCGCGCGCCGACAGCAGGAAGGCGATGGCGTCCGCCATGTCCGCCGGCGTGCCCAGCCGGCCGAGTGGTGTCTTGTCCTCCATCCGGGTGCGACGACTGGGGTCCTCGTCGTACAGGTACTCGATCATCGGGCTGAGCACGGCACCGGGGCAGACAGTGTTCGAGCGGATCCGGTCGGCCGCCAGGTCAAGGCACAAGGCACGCGACAGGGAGATGACCGCCGCCTTGCTCACCTGGTAGGCGTCGAGCGGGGAGTCCATCGACCGCAGCCCGGCGATGCTGGCGACGTGCACCATGCTTCGGCCGGTGCCCCGCCGCAGCGGCTCGACGGTGGCCACGCTGAGCCGCCTCATGGCGCCGAAATTGATCGACATGACGGACTCCCACACGTCCTCGCCTATGTCGAGGGCCGATCCATCGCGCTCGAACCATGCGACCCCCGCAGCGTTGACCACGTAGTCGAGGGCGCCGTCGCCCGGGATCGCGGCCAGGATCCTCCGGATCGCCTCCGGATCGGTCAGGTCCTCCTGCAGGAAGGCGATGTCTCCCGCACCCAGCAGGTCCGGGACCGGTTCCTTGACGTCCACCGCGACGACCCGCACTCCGGCACGGGCCAGGAGGCGCACCGTCGCCTCGCCGATTCCCCCGCCGGCGCCCGTCACGAGGGCGGTCTGGCCGGGCTGGATGCCCGGGATTGCCGCCGTGCTCACGCCATGGCCCGCTTGAGCTCGTCGGCCACGAAGGTCATCGCGTCGGCCGCCTCGGGGAACAGCTCGTCCAGGCCGAAGAAGCCGTGCACGAGGGCGGGGGCGTCGTAGACGGAGACCGGCACGCCCGCCGCGGTGAGAGCGGCGATATAGAGCTCGCCCTGCGGCCGGATGGGGTCGCATTCGGCGATGACGACGACGGCAGGGGGGAGGCCATGAAGGTCGGCGAGCAGCGGTGCGACCCGGGGGTCCTCGGCCTGATCGGGGCTGCTCAGGTAGTTGTCCTGGTGCCACTGCAGCTCGTCGCGGTACAGGATGTGGCCCTCGTACGTCATGTCGAAACCGCGGTCGAGGTCGCAGGTGGTGACGGGGTAGACGAGCACCTGCATCGCCAGTCGCGGGCCGCCCTCGTCGCGGATCACCGCCGCTGCGACCGTGGCGAGGTTGCCGCCCGCGCTGTCGCCAGCCACGGCAATGCGCGTGGGATCGATGCCCAGGTCGTCAGCATGGTCGGCGGCCCACCGGACGGCATCGACAGCATCGTTGACGGCCGCGGGGAACCGGCTGTCGGGGCCGCGGCGGTAGTCGACGCTCAGGACGGCGAACCCCGACGCAATCGCCAGCAGCCGGGTGGTCACGTCGTGCGAGTCGATGCTGCCGAGCAGCCACCCGCCACCGTGGTAGTAGATGACGAGGGGAAGCGTCCCGTCCTCATCGGCGCGATAGAGCCGCCCACGGATCTGCGCGTCGCGCACGTCGATCGTCACGTCCCGTGCAATCGCGATGTCCGGCTTGGTCAAGCCCCCAAGGTCCGACTCGAAGTTCGCCCGGGCCGTCGGGACGGGCAGCAGGTGGGCGTTGGGGCGCCCGGAAGCGGCGGAGTCGGCCAGCAGCTTGGCGGCTGCGGGATGGAGCGGCATGGCAGCGGTCCTTCCTCGGGGTCGTGATGGTCGATTGCTGGTCGGATCTCAGACGCGCTCGTAGTAGCGGACGGTCTCCCAGTCGGTCACGCAACCGGACTCGAAGGCCCGCACCTCCTTCTGCGCGGTAAGGAGCAGATGCTCGTAGACGTCGGGCCCGAAGGCCTGCTCGGCGAGGGTCGACTGGCCAAAGGCCGCCACGGCCTGGTGCATCGCCGACCACATGCTCGTCACCGACGGGTCGCTCCAGGCGTTGCCCGATCTCACCGCCGGGGCGGGCAGCCCGCGGTCGATGCCGGAGAGCCCGGCGATGAGCATGGCGCTGTAGGCGTAGTACGGGTTCACGTCGGCACCGGGAATCCGGTTCTCGACGCGATACGAGGGTCCGTGCCCGACCAGCCGCAGGGCACACGAGCGGTTGTCGTGCCCCACGGCGATGGCCGTCCCGGCGAACTGCTCCGGCAGGAACCTCTTGTAGGCGTTGACGGTCGGCGCGAGGAGGACGCCGAGCTCGAGCACATGCTCGACCAGGCCCGAGACGAAGCTGCCGAACAACGGCGACATGCCGCCGGCCGAGGGATCCCAGCACAGCGGCCGATCGTCGTCGACAGACCACAGGCTCATGTGCAGGTGACAGGACGAGCCGACCTCGTCGATCCGGGGCTTCGCCATGAACGTGGTGGTCATGCCGGCGCGGGCGGCGAGCTCCTTGACGGCGTGCTTGAACAGCACGTGCCGGTCGGCCATCTCCAGCGCCGTCGTGTAGTCAAGGGTCACCTCCTGCTGCCCTAGCCCCCACTCCGGCTTCGATGACTCGATGGGCACCCCGAAGTCGTTCAGGCCGTTGCGGACCTGGGCGATGAACCACTCATCCCGGCCGGCCTGGACCATCTGGTAGTCCGACCGGTAGTTCGAGAGCATCTCCAGGTCGCGGTACCCCCGCTTCCACGCCTCGTCCGGCGGTGTCCGCGAGAGGAAGAACTCCAGCTCCGAGGCGAACTTCACCTGCACGCCCTGCTCGCTTGCGCGGCGGATCTGGGCGCGGAGGATGGACCGCGGCGCGATCGACAGTAATTCGTCCGACTCGGACTGGTAGGCATCGCACAGGACGACCACCGTGGTGGGCTCCCACGGGACCCGGCGCAGGGTCGCCATGTCGGGGACCAGCCGGAAGTCGACGTAGCCATTCTCGACGTTCGAGACGGGCAGCTCGATCGGGTTCATGTCGAGGTCCACCGCGAATACGAAAGTGCTCGCGTTGACGCCCTCCCCGTCGACGCACAGCGCCCGGAAAGCGTGAGCGGTCAGTCGCTTGCCCACGAGCCGGCCGTAGGGGTCCGGGGCCGCGCACATGACCGTGTCGACATCCCCCGCGTCCAGCAGCGCCAGGAGCTCGTCCAGCGAGATACGTCCGGTCACTGGCGCGTCGCCACTCATAGGTGCTCCACGTATCGCTTGAGTTCCCAATCGGTCACGGTCCCTCGCCACCAGCGGGTGAACGCGGCGACTTCGCCGCGCCGGGTGGCGGCGAAGCATGCGACGAACTCCGGGCCGAGGAGGTCGTGGGCGAGCCGCGAGGCCTCGAACACGTCGACGGCCTCCTCGAGGGTCGACGGCAGGCCGGCTCCGAACGTCGCGACATCGGAGTCCGGCAGC
Organism: Actinomycetota bacterium; assembly: GCA_030681835.1. GTDB lineage: Bacteria > Actinomycetota > Actinomycetes > S36-B12 > S36-B12 > UBA10649. The sequence goes on along the minus strand of JAUXRN010000257.1, from coordinate 31,310 downwards.
AGCGCTGGCCCCAGCGGCAGTTCGCCCCGCAGCCCGTGCAGGCCACCGGCAAGCATCCCCGCCGCGACCAGGTAGGGGCTCGCATCCGCTCCCGGCCGACGGTGCTCGACACGTGCCGCGGCGGCCGGCACGTTGAGGATGGTCCGGCAGGCCGCGTTGCGATTGTCGTATCCCCAGGTCGCGCGGGTGGCCACGAAGAAGCTCGCATCGAGTCTCTTGAAGGAGTTCATGAGGGGGTTGAACAGGACGGTGAGGTCTCCCATGCTCGCGACCAGTCCGGCAACGTACTGGCGGCCGAGCTCCGACAGCTCTCCCTGGCCGTTCGAGAACACGTTGGTTCCGTCTCGCACGATGCTCTGGTGCACGTGCCCACCGGACCCCGACTGGTCCATGTGCAGCTTGGCCATGAACGTCGCCCGAAGGCCGCGCTCGGCGCACAGCTCGCGGAAGTACTGGCGCGCCCTGGCTGCCCGGTCAGCCGACTCCAAGGCAGGTGCCGGGGACAGGGCGAACTCGAAGAATCCCGGGCCGAGCTCGGAGTGGAAGGCCTCGACCGGGATCCCGATGGACTCCATCCGGGCCATGAACTCCTCGGCCAGTTCGTCGACCTCGGCAAGCCGCAGCAGGCTGTAGGCGCTGATCGTGCGCCCCAGCGGGGTGATGCCCTCGTCCAGGTCGCCAGCCCGGCTCACGTACACCTCGTACTCGAAGCCGAGTACCGGCTCGAGCCCCAGGGCGCTGAAGCCGTGAACGAGGCTCCGCAGTACGGTGCGCGGCGACTCGAGGACCGGACGCTCGTCCTGGTGGACCATGTCGGCGATGACCGCCTCGGTGGCCGCGTGCCACGACAGCCGGATCCGGGTGTCCTCGTCGGGCACCGCGAACGCGTCCGGGTAGCCGTTGGCCGCATTGGCGATCGGCGTATCGGTGACGTCGTCGGCCACGGACAGCCCATAGACGATCATGCACATGGAGGCACGGCCACCGGGGCCGAGCTTGTCGGCGCGGGCCGACTTGCCTCGAAGGCCGAGGTCGTAGTCCGGCACCTCGAGCCGGACCGTGGGAACCCTACGAAGGGACATCTGCCCCAGCCCTCCCAGGCGTGGCCCCCATGGTCGCCTGGGCCGAGCCTAGGTGATCGGGACGCTCCCGCCCGACCCGCCGATACACGGCCTCGGGGACGAGGGACGGGTCCTTGTAGACCCACCAGGTGCAGGTCGGGTCGGCCCGGTCGTCCGGCCACACGGGCGGATCGATCACGCGCGTCGGGTAGCCCAGCCGGTCAATCGGCGTGAGCTCGTTGAGCAGGCAGCAGTGCACGCAGTAGGCACACACACCGACCGTGTTCCAGGCCCAGTCGTGCGGCTCGGTAGTGACCGCGAAGCCGTACGGCGGCCCAGGACGGGCGCCGCCGTCCGAGGCCGCGTCCGACATCGTCCGCCCACCTGAGCCGCACGGCGCGAAGCGGAAGCCCCAGCGGTCCTGCTCCTCGATCAGCTGGACGTCGCCAAGCCGGTCAGGGCCGGTCAAGTGGCCGTGGAAACCGTCGAGGATCGCCATCCGGAGCTGGCGGGAGGACTCCGGCCAGTCCTGGTGCCGCACGTCGAGCCGACGCTCGTGGGCGTCGTACCAGTCCCCCATCAGGAGGTCCCAGATCTCGCGCAGGCACGCCTCGCCTTCGCGGCGCACCGCAATGTCGAGCACGCCGTAGAGCGCGTCCACGGCGGCGTCGTGGGTGAGCTGCCAGCGGGCGCGCGCCGCCTCGACGCGTTCGGCGGCATCGTGCTCGCCGGCCAGGATCGACGCAGCGGCGGCGGCCGTCAGGCCGCAGTAGGACTGCCAGCCCTCCTCGAACCCGTCGAAGGCCTGGTCGCCCAGCAGGCCGCGCAGCCGAGCGACATCCGCGTCCAGCCCATCCGCGTTTCGAGCCTGGAGCCAGGCGAGCACGTCGTCCGTCCAGTGACCGTAGATCTCGTGCAGCTCCTCGGCCTCGAGGAGTGTCACGTCCAGCAGCCGGACGGCGGACTCCGGGAGCCCCTGCTCGATCTCCTCGAGCACGACGCGGTATGTCCCGCGGGCAAGCTCGGCCCATTCCCCCGAGCGCGCGTCGCGGCCGAGGAACGCCTCGTAGGCGACTCCTCGGCGGCCGGCTGCGGCGTCGGTCATGTGGTGCTGAACCCGCCGTCGATGAGCAGCGAGGCGCCCGTGATGTACGAGGCGCCCTCGCTGAGCAGGAAGGCGATCGCCGAGGCGACCTCTGCAGGATCCCCGTACCTGCCCATGGGCACCCGCGCAGCCGCCTGCTCCGGCAGGGCGGCCACCCCCGCATGGTTGGCGCGTGCCATGGGCGTCTGGATGAAACCGGGCGCGACGGAGTTGGCCCGGATCCCGTACCGACCGAGGTCACGGGCCATGGAGGCCGTGAGCATCTCCAGTCCGGCCTTCGAGGCCGCGTAGTGCGCGACAGGCTCCGGGTTGATGAGGGCGACGACCCGGCTCGCCTCGAGGGAGGTGACGTTGACGACCGCGGCACCCGCCGACCGGCGAAGCCAAGGCAGCGCGGCCTTGGTGGTCAGCGCCGCGCCCACGAGGTTGACGTCCAGCACCTGGCGCCAATCGGCGGCCGAGAGTGACTCCAGCCCGGCCTGCCGGTGGATCCCGGCGCTGTTGACGACGTAGTCGAGTGGGCTCTCGCCCAGCAGGTCCGTCAGTGCCGTCGTCACGGCCGCCTCGTCGGTCACGTCGGCGACCGCGTGCCGGACGGCGGGGCGGTGCGCCACCGCGTCCTCCGGCGACACGTCGAGCGCGATGACGCTGAGCCCGGACTCGGCCAGGAGGTCGACGGTCGAGGCGCCTATCCCGGACCGGCCACCGGTGACCAGCGCGGTGCCACCGGCGAACGCGAGGTGGAGGTGTCCCACCGTCACGAGCTTCCCTGGACCTCGGGGATCGTCTGTCCCCCGTCGACGATGATGCTCTGGCCGGTGATGAAGCCGGCATCGGGGCTGGCCAGGAACTCGACGGCGGCCGCGATGTCGTCGGGCGAGCCCATGCGGCCCGCCGGGATGATCCTGGTGACTGACTCCATCAACCCGGGCTCGGCGTAGAGCTCTGCGAGCGATTCCGTGAGGATCGTCCCCGGTGCCACGCCGTTGACGGTGGTTCCCTGCGAGGCGAGCTCAACGGCGAGCGCGCGCATCAGGCCGTCGATTCCCCCCTTCGATGCGCAGTAGTGCGCGAGTCCGCTGATCCCGGTTCGTGGACCGGTGATGGAGCTGATGAACACGATGCGCCCGGCCGCTGACTTTGCCAGCTCCGGTGCCGCTGCCTGCGCGAGGAGGAACGCGCTGGTGAGGTTCGTGTCCAGGACCGAGTGCCAGTCGCCCAGCGTCATGTCGCCCAGCGCGTGCTCGGGGTAGATGCCTGCGTTGTGGACGAGGACGTCGAGTGAGCCGAGCGCGGCCGCGGCCGCGGCGACGAGCCCAGCAGCCGAACCCGTCACGGTGAGGTCGGCGTGGATGAACTGCGCGGCTCGGCCTTCAGCCGCGAGCGTTGCCTCGACCTGCTTGCCTGCAGAGCGGTCACGACCGCTGAACGCGACGTCGAGGCCGTGGGCGGCAAGGCGCTCCACGATCCCCTTGCCGATGCCGCGCGTGCCCCCGGTCACCAGGACTGTCCGCCGATTCTCTCCCATGTCCTTGCCCCTCACCCGTACCGAGCGACGTGGCCCGCCGCTGCCAACTCGAAGCACTCGCGCGGCGCCCGGATGATCCCGGCGCCGATCTGTCCGCCGTCACGGCCCGCCAGTCCCACGTCCATCACCGGCAGCACGCCAGTCTGGAGGACGCGGCGCATGTCGATTCCGGTCGGGGTGCCCCGGAAGTCGAAGACGGGGATCAGGTAGTCCGGGTTCTCGCTTGCCGTGATGGAGTACATGGCCAGGTTGCGCTCCATCATGACCCCGGAGGAGCCGCCCTGGTAGTTCTGCAGGCTGAAGGCGCACGCCTGCGCGAACCCACCGAGGCCGATCGTCTCGGTGATCGGGCTCTCGCCGCCCATCCAGGTGATCTCGTCCTCGGTGTGGCCCGGGAAGAGCCGGCCCTCGGTGATCGGCGCCGGACCGCTGAACCAGTCCCCGCCCAGGCCCGCGACCCGAATCGAGAACCCGCGGCAGCTGAACCCCATCGCGGTGACGATGGTGGACCTCTCGACACCGATCATGGTGTCGGCCGATGCCTTAGCAGCCGCCATGGACAGGCGCAGGAAGAAGTAGTCGTTGTCGGCGACGTGGATCGCGGTGTCGATGACGTCACCGTGACCCTCGCTCGCCATCGCGAGCATCGCCGGAAGGAGCTCACGGGTGAAGAGCAACGACGCCGCGGCGTTGCGGCTATGCAGCTCGTCGCCCATCCGCAGCGCCTTGGCCATGAGCGGCTTCAGCGGGACGCCCCCCTCGCGCCGGATGGCCTCACCGATCACGGGGGCCAGCACGTCGTTGACGTGCAGCAGCCTGGCGTGGACGCCCTCGTCATAGCAGCCGTAATTGAGGCGTCGGGGGTCCTTGCCCTCGTAGAAGTTGCAGAAGCCGACGTTGCCGTGGGCACGGTTGGTCACGACGAAGACGGGCATCGAGGCGGTGTAGATCCCGGCGAGCGACCCCACGGCGCCGTAGTCGTGGCACGAACCGACCTCGATGCCGCCCGATGCGAAGCCCTCGATGGCCTCCTCCCGCGTCGCGGCCAGGCCCTCGAACAAGGCGCCGCCGATCAACGCGTCGCGCTGACCGCCGTGGTAGTCCTCCCACGGCATGGGTGCGCCGCTGGTCAGCACGAGGTTGGGGCGGTAGCCGGGGATCGCATCACGGGCCGGGAGCACGTCCACGACCACGGGATCGGACGAGTGCAGCCGCGCCAGCGCCTCCGCGTTGGCTGCGTCGATGAGCTCGTCGCGGAGCAGGTCCTCGACCAGGTCGCTGTCTGGGCGGCTCATCGCGCGATGAACCCGCCGTCGACGAGCAGCGTCTGGGCCGTGATGAAGGACGCCCGGTCCGACAGGAGGAACTCCACGACCTCGGCCACCTCCTCGGGCTCCCCGATCCGGCCGAGGATCGCCTGCTCCGCGCAGCTCTCCTCGCCCCCCGAGACCAGGGCCATCGACGGGCTCATCGGTGCGCGGATGACCCCCGGTGCCACGTTGTTGACGCGGATGCGGCGCGGGGCCAGCTCCACGGCGAGATACGTCGTGTACGCGCCTATGCCAGCCTTCGTCGCTCCGTAGACCGACGCTCCGACGAAGCGGCCCATGTACCCCGTCACGCTGCCGATGTTGACGATGGCTCCCCCTTCGCGGATCAGGGGGGCGAAGGCGTCGGTGACCCTGGCGGTCCCGGCCAGGTTGACCTCGAACATCAGCCGCATGTTGTCCTCGACGGTGCGGCCCAGCAGGGTGTCGCGCAGGATCCCCGCGCAGTTCACCAGCCCCGCCCACTCACCGCCCATCGTGCGAACGGCCGCATCCACCGACTCGCGGCTCGTGACGTCGAGCTCGACCCGCTCGATATGCGCGTTCTCCGCGGCGGCCCAGTCGACCGCGGCGATGGCCGGGGCCAGGTCCCCCGCGACAGGGGTCCAGCCCGCCTCGCGCAGGGTCCGGCAGATGGCCATGCCGATGACGCCCGCACCTCCGGTGACCAGGACGCGACGTTCCGTCATGCGTGTTCCCTTTCGTCGTTGCCGGAACCGCAATTCTGTTGGTGAGCGGACTAAAGGTCAAGCACTTATACCAAATGGCGCGGCCCTGCCGAACCGGGCAACCGGTGTTAGCATCGCCCGACTCGCACGACGACGGAGGGAGGCCGTGGTGGCGGACCACGACCCAACCCCCGGCATGGCTCCGGTCCGGATCGTCGCGGCCCACGAACTGGTCCTCGAGCAGATCCGCACGGCGATCATGCTGGGCCGCTACCGCCCTGGTGACTGCCTGCCGCCGGAGCGGGCGCTGGCAGAGTTCCTCAATGTGTCGCGCACCACGGTGCGCGGGGCGATCGCCATCCTGGCCGATGAAGGCCTCCTCGAGATCAAGCGCGGCCGCGGGGGCGGGCTGTTCGTGCGCGGGACGGCGGCCACCGACGCGCAGACCCGACGGGCCTTCCAGCAGAACCGCGAGCAGATCCGGCAGGTCTTCGAGTTCCGCATCACGGTGGAGTCCGCCTGCGCCGCACTGGCCGCCGAGCGCCGCACGCAGTCCGATCTGCGGGAGATGAACCGCCTGCTCAAGGCAATGACGGCACTCAAGGGCCCCAACAACGAGGTGCCCTCCCACCCCGCGGACACCGCCCACTTCCACAGCCTGGACACCGACTTCCACCTGGCGATCGCCAAGGCGGCCCGCAACCAGTGGCTGCAGGACGCGGTCCTCAGAGGACGCGTCGAGATGTTCCGCCCCGTGGGGTCGCTCTTCAACGTCCTCGACGTCACCGGTGACTACCTGCATGACCGGATCGTCGAGGCAATCGAGCGGCAGGAGCCCGACAAGGCAAGCCGCTACATGACCGAGCACATCGACACGACCGGTCACATCGTGGAGTCGTGGGTCACGACACCCGTAGCCAAGGCCGCGGCGACTCGCAAGCGCACCTGAGCGAGCCGCCTGATCCGAGGCCCCGACAGCGCCTCGCCCGGGTCACCAGTCTGGAGTGACCCGGGCGAGACGCTGAGCTCTGTCTGCTAGCTCCGATGGATCGTCGGCTCGTCGATGTCGGTCGACAGGCCCGCGTGGACGAACACCGTGCTGCCGATCCGCTCGTACAGATCCGGCTTCGACTTCTTCCACCACAGGGACACCACGACGGGAAGCACGAAGACCACCACCACCGCCCATGGCAGGGCCTTGATGACCGGGGAGTCGCCCTGGCCGGCCGTCGCGAAGTCGATGTTGACGAGGACGAGGTAGACGACGTAGATCATCCCCAAGCCGCCGATGATCGGGGCCAGGATCGTCCTGAAGACGTTCGCCGTCTCCGGGTGCATCTTCTTGACGTGGAAGTACCAGATGCACGAGATGGCCGTCAGGGTCTGCGCGCACAGCAGGCAGACGGTCGCGAAGATCGCCAGCACCGTGTACAGGCCGAGGTACGGATCGACGCCGGCCACATAGCAGCCGCCGACGATCACCAGGGTGACCACCGTCTGCACGGTCGAGGCGATGTAGGGGGACTGGTACTTCGGGTGCGAGCGCCCCAAGGCCTTCGGGAGCAGGCCATCGCGCCCGAAGGCGAAGATGTAGCGGGTGGCCGAGTTGTGGATGGCCAGGGCGCACGCGAAGGAACCGCCCACCACGAAGAACTCGAAGGCGACCACCCCCCACTCCCCGACGTAATCCCGCATTGGGGTGTAGAGCAGCTCGAACGGCGTGGCACCCGCCGAGAGCGTGACGGACTCCGCCGCGCCATTGCCGGCGATCGCCATCCACGCGATGAAGGCGTAGAAGACCCCGATGCCGATGACCGCGATCATCGTCGCCCGAGGGACGATCTTCTTGGGATCCTTGGACTCCTCGCCGAAGATCGCCGTCGCCTCGAAGCCGACCCACGACCAGAAGGCGAACAGCAGGCCGATCCCGGCCACGCCGGCGGCCACGCCGGTTCCCATGAAGTCCTCGGGCAGGCTGGTGAATGCCTTCATCGGGTTGAGGGACTCCCACATCAGGCCGTCCGGGCCACCGCCCTGGAAGAGGATGGCGAAGGCCATGATCGACAGCAGCGCTATCTCGATGATGAGGACGACGCCGAGCACGCGCGCCGCCAGGCTGATGTCTCGGTAGGACAGGATGCCGATGAGCAGGATGCCGATGATCCCGTACACGATCCATGGGAGCGACACGTCGAACCGGGACACCATGAGGCCGTCGGTGAAGACCGAGAAGATGCCGATCAGGGCCGCCTCGATGCTGACGTAGGCAGCGGTGCTCAGCGAACCGGCGCCGAGGCCGACCGGCTTGCCCATGCCGCGCGAGACGAACGTGTAGAAGGCGCCGGCCGCAGTGATGTGCTTGGCCATGGCGACGTAGGCGACGCTGAAGATGGTGAGGATGACGCAGGCGACGATGAAGCCGGCCGGGGCGTAGATCCCGTTGCCGTAGCCGACCGAGAGGGGCGTATTGCCCGTCATCGCCGTGATGGGCGCCGAGAAGGCGACCACGAAGAATAGGACGCCCACCAGACCGATGGCGTCCCGCCTCAACTCGCCTTGCTTGGGGGCCGACTCGGTCGACCCGGTACTCGAATCCGTTGTCACGTGCGCTCCTCGGACCTGGTGCCTACCGCCGGGGCATGCCGCCACGGCGGTCTCCTTTGAGGTCTGGAGACTAGGCCAATAGTTAGGGTCGGTCAACGACTTCGAGGCAAGTCGCGGACACGAGATTTGAGGGCTGCCCGGCACCCCTGACTGCTAGAGGGCCGCGAGGTACCGTCGCACGTCCCAGTTGGTGACCGCAGCCGCCTGGGCGGCGAGCTCGGCCCGCTTCATCGCGACGTAGTGATCGACGAAGTCGGCCCCCAGCCACTCCCGTGCCAGCGTGCTCGCGTCGAGCAGTTCTACGGCCTGCTCGAGCGTTCGCGGGAGCTGCGGCACCTCGTCCGGGTCCATCGCGTAGATGTCCGCATCGATTTTGTCCGGTGGCTCCAGCTTTGCTGCGATGCCGGCCAGGCCAGCCGCGAGGACCGCGGCCGATGCGATGTAGGCGTTGACATCCCCGCCTGCCTGCCGATGCTCGAGTCGGGTTCCCGACGCGCCCTCGCAGACGACGCGCAGCCCGGCCGACCGGTTGTCGATCCCCCATGTCGCGGTCGTGCCGGCCCACGAGTACGGGCGATAGCGACGGTAGGAGTTCGGGTTGGGCGCGAGCAGGGCCGTGAACTCGGGCATGACGGCGAGACTCCCGGCGATGAACTGGCGCATCGTCACTGATATTCCGTGCGGCTGGCCCTCGTCGTAGAAGACGGCGGAGCCGTCGAGGCCGCGCAGGCTCAGGTGGATGTGGCACGAGTTGCCGGCCCACTCCGCATTGGGCTTGGCCATGAAGGTGGCGAGCAGGCCGTTCTGGGCAGCCAGCTCCTTGACCCCGCTCTTGAACAGGAAGGCGTGGTCGGCCGCGGCCAGCGCCTGGTCGTACCTGAGGTTGATCTCGAATTGACCCGGACCGGTCTCGGGGTTGCAGGCCTCGATGGGCAGGCCGTACTCGAGCATGCGTTCGCGGATCTGCCGGGCGATCGGCTCCTGCCGCGAGCCCAGCACCACCCCGTAGGTGCTGGGACGGGCCTGCAGGGGCGTCAGCTCCCAGGGGTGCAGGTCGACGATCGAGTCCGGGGTCTCCTGGAGGAGGTAGAACTCGAGCTCGAGCGCGCTGAACGCCTCGAGCCCCATCGCATGACCACGCTCGATCACGCGGCGCAGAACGTGGCGAGGGTCGATCGGCACCGGACCCGCATGATGGGGCAGGCTCCAGTCGCACAGCATGATGACCGTGTCGTCATGCCAGGGGACGATCCGCGCCGTGCTGACGTCGGGCAGGCCCAGGATGTCCGGATAGCCGTTGCGCTCGGTGGGGAAGTACCCCTCGTGCCCGACCGGGCGCTGCACGAGATCGGACTCGTCCACATGCATGACCCAGAAGACATCGCACAGCGCCATGCCGTCGGCCAGGATGCGCTCGAGCTGGTTGACGGGGATGCGCTTGCCCCGCATGACACCGTGGGTGTCGGTGCCCCCGAGCACCACGGTGGTCACCCCTCGGTCGTGAAGGTCACTGAGCAGGGCCTCGTACTCCGAAGTGACGGCGTTGGCCATGGGTATGTGGGTCCTCTCAGGCGCGGGCGGACGCTGCAGGGGTCAGGGCGAAGCCTCGGTAGCCGTCGCGGACGACAGCCTCGCACTCACTCCGGTAGTTGCCACAACCGTTGACGTAGGGCATGAAGACGCGTGCCTTGCCGGGGATGTTCGCACCCAGGTACCAGGATGCCGCCTGCGGGTAGAGAGTGGCGTTGGCCAGGTCGTTGACGTGGGCCACCCACTGGTCCTGCGCAGCGGGGGAGGCCTCGATGGTGGCTAAGCCCTCGGCCTCCAGATAGCCGATTGTCTCGGCAATCCATTCCACGTGCTGCTCGATGGACACCACCATGTTGCTGAGCACGCCGGGGCTGCCTGGACCTGTCACGAGGAACAAGTTGGGGAAGTCCGCGACCATGAGGCCGAGGTAGGTCGCCGGACCGTCGGCCCAGGCCTCCCTTAGCGTCCGGTCCCCGCGGCCCGCGATGTCGATCGCGGTCATCGCCCCGGTCATCGCATCGAAGCCGACCGCATACACGAGGCAGTCGAGGTCGATGTGGCGACTGGCCGTCCGGATCCCGCCTTCGGTGACTGCCTCGATCGGCTCCCTGCGCAGGTCGACGAGGGTGACGTTGTCACGGTTGTAGGTGGCGAAGTAATTGGTGTCGACGCACGTGCGCTTCGTGCCGATGTGGTGCGAGGGCAGCAGCGACTCAGCCGTCTGCGGGTCCTCGACAAGCTCACGGATCTTGCGCCTGGCGAACTCCTGCGCCACCTCGTTCGCCCTCACGTCAGTGAAGAAATCGGTGAAGGCGTAGGACAGCGCATTGATGCCACCGCGCCGCCAGCCCTCCTCGAACATGGCCTCGCGCTCCTCATCGGACACCTCGAAGGTGCCCTTCGATGCTGGCGGGAACGGCGTTCCGGCATCCGACCGCCTGCTTACCTCGCGGCGCTCGTCGAAGCTAGCGAGGACGTCCTCGACGTACTGCGGCTCGAGCGGAGCGTTGCGCGCCGGCATGCTGTAGTTCGGCGTGCGCTGGAAGACGAAGAGATGCTCGGCCTGCTCCGCGATGAGCGGGATGGCTTGGATCCCCGTTGACCCCGTTCCGATGACGCCGACACGACGGCCGGTGAAGTCGACGCCTTCCTTTGGCCACTGGGCGGTGTGGAAGGAATCGCCTGCGAACGTGTCCACGCCGGGGATGTCCGGGCGCTTGGGCTCGGAGAGGTTGCCAACCGCCATGACGACGTACCGGGCACGCAGCAGATTCCCGTCCGAGGTGCGCACCAGCCAGGTGCCGCTTTCAGCGTCGAAGTCGGCTGCCGTGACGGTGGTCGAGAAGCGGATATCGCGCCGCAGGTCGAACGTGTCGGCCACGAACTCCAGGTAACTCAGGATCTCCGGCTGGGTGGCGAAGCGCTCGGTCCACCGCCACTCCTCGAGCAGCTTCGGCGAGAAGGAGTAGCAGTAGTCCACGCTGTCGATGTCGCAGCGGGCTCCGGGGTAGCGGTTCCAGTACCAGGTGCCGCCGACGTCGTCGCCCTTCTCGATGACGGTGCTTCGCAGGCCCAGCTCGCGCAGCCGGATGAGCATGTACAGACCCGAGAAACCGGCACCCACGACGACGGCGTCGAGGACCTCGGTCGCATCCCCGTTGTCGGCGCTCATCGGCCCGTCACCGCAAGTGACGCAGCGAAGGCCGCCCGGACTTCCTCGGCGGCCCAGGGATGCGGCGACTCGGTGATGAAGTAGTCGTCCAGCGCCAGCGCCGTGAGCTCGTCCAGCTGGGCGTCGGTGACACCGAGGCTCTCGAAGACCGGGAAGTCCAGTTCCGCGAGGAGGCGACGGACCGCCTCGACCGCGCGGCTGCCGTCCGCCAGGCCCCCGGGCGGGGCCCCCATCGCGTCGGCAACCCGCTCGAGCTGGTCTGGCACGTGGGCGCGCTCGCGGTCGAGGGTCTGCTCAAGCACCAGTCCGATGGTCAGCCCGTGCGGTACGTGGAACATGCCGCCGATGGCCTGGCCCAGCGAGTGCTCGGCCGTGCAGTCCGAGATGTTCATCGTGAGCCCGGCCATCATGCTGCCGCAGGCCATGTCGGACCTGGCCCCGGCGTTGCTCCCGTCCCGGTGGGCGGCGACCAGCGAGCGACTGATCAGGCGCACCGCCTCGAGGGCGATCGCGTCTCCGATCGGCGTCCGCGATCGGGCGATCATGCCCGCGATCGCCTGCGCCAGGGCGTCGACGCCTGCGTAGGACGTCGTCGCGGGTGGGGATGTGTGGGTGAGGACCGGGTCGACAAGGGCGTACTGCGCCCGGAGCAGCGGGTTGGCGATGCCCGACTTCGTGCCGGCCTCGGGATCCGAGACCACGGCACCTCCCGACACCTCCGAGCCCGTGCCGGCCGTTGTGGGAAGCGCCAAGAGCAAGACGTCCGGCTGCGGGTACTGGCGGTCCGAGGCGAGGAAGCCGCGGAAGTCGGTGCCCAGCTGGGCGCACAGGCGCGCTGCCTTCGCCGTGTCGATCACCGAGCCGCCGCCGAGCGCGATGACGGCCTGCGCGCCCGAACCCGCCACGACGGCGGTCGCGGCATCGATCATCGCGACGGTCGGCTCGCCAGCCGGCTTGTCGTAGCGTGCCAGGGTGATGCCGGCTGCCTCCACCGCCGCGATGACGTCGGCCGCGGGTGGATTGAATCCAGGTAGCCCGTCATCGATGATGAGGGCGGCCCGATCCACTCCCTCCGCCTTGAGCAGATCGGGCAGCATGCCGCTGATGCCGTCGCCGAAGTGGATCCGGACGGGTAGGTGATTTCGGAAGGACGGGACTCCGACCGGCTGCGACACGTGCTCTCCTCAGTCAACGGGACGAATGCACTCGATGCTAGCGCCCCGGTAGTTGACACCGGGTTAATTGGCTCAAATACTAGGCCTTTATTCGCGGGGCAGCTCGCCCCCACTCGGGAGGGGAGCTGCCGTGGCCAAGGGCGAGCCGGACCGCATGCGCGTGGCGATCATCGGTGCCGGGTTCAGCGGCATCGCGGCCGCTGTCGCACTCACCCGCCGGGGGATCACCGACTACGTCATGTTCGAGGACTCGGACGGCATCGGCGGCACGTGGTGGAAGAACCGCTATCCGGGAGCAGAGGTCGACCTGGAGTCCCACATCTACTCGTTCTCGTACGAGCGGAACGACTGGACCCGCGTCTACGCGTGGTGGTACGAGCTGCAGGAGTACCTCGATCGGGTCGCGCGCACGTGGGGCATTCTCGAGCACGTCCGCTTCGGCACCCGAGTCGTGTCGGCTGAGTGGTCCGAGCAGGACCGGGCCTACGCCGTGTCCACGTCGTCCGGTGCCGATCCCGAGCTGTTCGATGCCGTCATCAGCGCGGTCGGCTTCCTCAACATCCCGCTCGTTCCCCCCTTCGCCCGAGGCGACGTGGCCTACGAGGGAGCGCTGTGCCATACGTCGACCTGGCCGGACGGCCTGAGCATGGAGGGCAAGTCCGTTGCCGTCGTCGGCACCGGGTCCTCCGCCGTCCAGGTGGTCGAGGTGGCCGAGCGCGACGCCGCGCACCTGACGATCTTCCAGCTCGAGCCCAACTGGATCCTGCCGAAGAACAGCCGCGAATTCAGCGAGTCCGAGCGCCGCTGGAGCCGACTGGCCCCGGTGTACTACTGGAAACGGCTGAGGCTCTACGTCGGGTATGACCTGCGCCAGCGCAACTCCCAGCACGCCCGGCTTGACGGGCGAGCCAACCAGATGCGTCGCGCGCTGGCCCTGGAGTACCTGCAGTCGAGCCTCGCCGATCGACCTGACCTGATCCCGCTCGTCACTCCGGAGTTTCCCTTCGAGGGACGCCGCACGGTCATCAGCGATACCTACTACCAGTGCCTCAAGAGCCCCAAGGTGACGCTCGTCCCGCACGCGGTCACGGAACTGACGTCGACCGGGGTCGTGGACGCGGCGGGCGAGAAGCACGACTTCGACGTCGTGGTCCTCGCCACCGGCTTCGACGCAGCGAACTACCTGAGCACGTTCACGGTGACGGGTGAGGGTGGAAAGGACCTGCACGAGGCCTGGGAGGGCGAGCCGGACGCCTTCCTCGGCCTCATGGTCCCGGGCTTCCCGAACTTCTTCATGATGTACGGCCCGAACACCAATGCGGTTCCCCTGGTCTCCTTCTACCAGGCACAGGCCGGATTCATCGCCAAGGTGCTCAAGCACGTTCGCGCCAAGCACCTGTCCGCCGTCTCGGTGAAGCCGGAGGCCTATCGCCGCTACAACACCCGGCTCCAGGCGCAGCTCGCCAAGACGGTCTGGGCCCGGACAAGCAGTTACTTCAAGTCGGGAACGGGCAAGGTCGTCTCCCAGTGGCCCTTCAGCGCCTCGCGCTACATCCTGTCGACCAAGGCCGCTCCCTACACCTCGGTCGACTACTCCTGACGCGCCGCCGGGCGGCACCGGGGCGGTGAGGCTCAGCGTCGGCTGGCGAGGGCGAGTGCAGCCGCCCGGATCAACCCCTCGGGAAGCGGCTCGCCAAGCGGGAACCGCATGGTGCCCTTCCCGGCCCGGTAACGCACCACCAGGTCGCCCTCGGGTCCGGCCAGCTCTGGCACCGGGTACATGGAGACGAACCCCTTGTACCCGCCCGCGTAGGCGACGGCCTTGCCGTCGATGGTAAAGCCGAGGATCCCGTAGGACACCTTCTCGACGCAGCCGGGCAGCGCCTCGTGGATGATCCGCCGGATCTCGGCAAAGGCAGACTGCGCGGGCGCGGGGACGCTCGCCACGTAGTCATCGACAGCACCGTCCATCGATTGCCTCCGTCGCATGCCGTCAGCGCGGCACGATTGTGCCGCAACCCCTGGCGATTGCGAGGGGGTTCCGGTCAACCCTGTCACGGCGGCGCGGCCGGGCGGAGAACCACTTCTCAAGCCCAACGAACGCGTAGACGGCGGCGCCGAGTGCCAAGACCGGCGCCCAGGCCACGGCCGGGATCGGCTCGCTCTGGAACGCCACGTTCATGAAGGGTGCGTACGTGAACGCCAACTGCAGGATCACGGTGATGGCCACCCCGGCCAGCAGGAGCCGGTTGCTGAACAGCCCGACGCTCAGAACCGACCGGTCGAGTGCGCGGCAGTTGAACAGGTAGCCGATCTCCATCGCAACGAATGCGTTGACCGCGACGGTCCGGGCCGCCTCGATGCTCCCGCCTGCCGCGAGCGTCAGTTCGAACGCACCGAAGGCACCCACGAGCATGAGGGCGCCAACCAGCAGGATCCGGCGCACCAAGGTGGCGGTCAGGATCGGCTGCCGGGGCGGGCGCGGGGGCCGGTCCATGATGCCGTCCTCGGCTGGTTCGAAGGCGAGCATGAGGCCAAGGGCGACTGCGGTCGTCATGTTGATCCAGAGGATCTGCACGGGGGTGATCGGGAGAGCAGCGCCGGTGACGATCGCGGCCAGGACCACCAATCCCTCCCCCAGGTTGGTGGGCAGCGTCCACGCGACGAACTTCGTCAGGTTGTCGAAGACACTGCGGCCCTCCTCGACGGCGGCCTCGATCGAGGCGAAGTTGTCGTCGACCAGCACCATCGCGGCCGCCTCCTTGGCGACTTCCGTCCCGCCCTGCCCCATGGCGATGCCGATGTCCGCCTGCTTCAGGGCAGGCGCATCGTTGATCCCGTCGCCCGTCATGGCCACGACGTGCCCCGTGTGCTGCAGTGCCTCGACCAAGCGCAGCTTCTGCTCGGCCGAGACCCGCGCAAACACGTCAACATCCGCGATCCGCTCCGCGAGGCGATCGATCCCGAGGTCGGCCATCTGGTCGCCCGTCATGACGGTGGGGTCGCCATGGGCCGCGTGGCCTAGGCCGATCTGGCGGGCGATCGCCTGCGCAGTGCGGGCGTGGTCGCCCGTGATCATCTTCACGGCTATGCCGGCACGATGGCACGCGGCGACCGCCCGGATCGACTCGGGCCTGGGCGGGTCCTCCATCGCCTGCAGTCCCAGGAAAGTCAGCGGCGAATCCGGCAGCCGCTCGTCCTGGAACGACCAGGCCTTGGGAGCCGGTCCAGACGCGAACGCGATGACCCGCAGCGCCCGATCGCCGAAGTCGGTCAGGGGCTCCTCCACGGCAGCACGGTCCAGCGGCTCATCCCGGCCGCCTGCACTGCGCTGGCACCCGCACAGTCCGATGACCTCCTCGGTCGCGCCCTTGACCACGACGACGTTGGCGGCCGCATCAGGGATGTCATGGAGGGTGGCCATGAAGCGACGGTCGGAGTCGAACGGGATCTCGTCGATGCGGGGCCACTTCGCGGTCCACTCGTCGGCATGGATGCCCTGGGCGCCGGCCGCAGCCAGCAGGGCGACCTCGGTGGGATCGCCCACGGGCTGCCCGCCGCTGGCGGAAGCAAGGGCAGCGTCGTTGCAGAGGACGCCCGCCACGAGGCAGTCATTCACGGCGTCGCTCCCGGTGCCGGGGACGTCATGCACTCGGCCGTCGGCGTACACCTGCCGCACCGTCATGCGATTCTGGGTCAGGGTGCCAGTCTTGTCGGTGCAGATCACCGTGGTGCTGCCGAGCGTCTCAGCAGCGGGTAGCCGCCTGATGACCGCGTTCCGCCGCGCCATCCTCGAGACACCGATCGCGAGCGTGATCGTGACCGCGGCCGGCAGACCCTCAGGGATCGCTCCCACGGCCAGGGCCACCGCCGCCGTGACCATGTCCGCGGCACTCTCGCCCCGGGCGATGCCGACCATGAAGGTGAGAGCTGCCAGGAGCAGGATCACACCGGTGAGCCACTGGCTGAACCTCGTGAGCTTGCGGGTCAGCGGGGTCTGCACACCGGCCGCCTGGCCGACCAGCTGGTGGATCCGGCCGATCTCCGTCTCCACCCCGGTGCCCACCACGATGCCGCGCCCGCTTCCGGCCGTCACCAACGTGCTCGAGTAGGCCATGTTCGAGCGGTCCCCCAGGGAGGCGCCCGGGGGCACAAGCGCGTCGAGCTTGTCGACCGGAACGGACTCGCCCGTCAGCGCAGACTCGTCGATCCGCAGACCCCGGGCCGCCGTCAGGCGCACATCCGCCGGGACCTTCTCGCCCGCCGACAGCAGGACGACATCCCCCGGCACCAGGACTCGGGAGTCGGCGCGCTGCGGGCGGCCGTCCCGCACCACGGTCGACTGCGTCCTCGTGTACTCGGCCAGCCCCTCAAGTGCCTCGCCGGCCCGGCGCTCCTGAACGTAGCCGAGGCCGGCGTTGACGACGACGACCCCGAGGATGACCGCCGTGTCGACCAGGTGCCCAATCGACAGCGTGACGAGCGCGGCGCCCAGCAGCACGTAGACCAGCGGATTGTGGAACTGCAGCAGGAACCGCACGAGCGGGCCATGCCGGGCATTCGGAGGCAGGACGTTGGGGCCGAAGCGCTCTAGGCGCCTGGCGGCCTCGTGACCGGTCAGCCCTCGATGGGCATCGGTCTCCAGGAACAGGACCGTCTCGTGGACCGGGCGCTCGTGGTGTGTGCGACCGCGGTCGTCCATGCCCCAATCGTGCCCGGTCCGGCAGTTCGAAGCCGGTTCGGCGAGGCACCGCCCCCGACTGCCGCTGGCTATCCTTGGCGCCACGCCCCTGTAGCTCAGCGGTAGAGCAACCGCCTTGTAAGCGGTAGGCCGTCAGTTCAAACCTGACCGGGGGCTCGTGAGCACCCTCCCGGACCGGGCACAGGTCGTCATCATCGGCGGGGGCATCGTCGGCGCGAGCGTCGCGTACCACCTGACCCACCTCGGCATGACCGACGTCGTGCTGCTCGAACAGGGACAGCTCTCGTCGGGGACGACGTGGCATGCCGCCGGACTGGTCGGGCAGTTGCGGGCGACGGAGAGCGGCACGAGGCTCGTCCAGTACTCCGCGGCCCTGTACCAATCGCTGGAGGCCGAGACCGGGCTGTCGACGGGATACAAGTCCTGCGGCGGGCTCACCGTGGCTCGAACGCCTGACCGCATGGTGCAGCTGCGTCGCACCGCAGCGGCGGCCGCGGCATACAACCTCGAGTGCGAGATCCTCACGCCGGCCGAGGCACTCGACCGTTGCCCGATCCTTGAGGTCGCCGATCTGCAGGGCGCCATCTGGCTGCCCCGCGACGCCACCGCCAACCCCACTGACGTCACCCAGTCCCTGGCGAAGGGGGCCCGCCTGCGCGGAGCCCGGATCCTCGAACGCACCCGCGTGCTCGACGTGCTCACGGCCGGTGGCGCGGTCACCGGAGTGCGGACCGACCAGGGTGACATCGAGGCGGACATCGTCGTGAACTGCGCGGGGCAGTGGGCCAAGGCCGTGGGAGCGATGGTCGGCGTGACGGTCCCGCTGCATTCCGCGGAGCACTTCTACGTCGTCACCGAGCACATCGACGGCGTCGACCGCATGATGCCGATCCTGCGTGACCCCGATGGCTACACATACATGAAGGAGGAGGTCGGCGGCCTCGTCGTCGGCGGCTTCGAGCCCGTCGCCAAGCCGTGGGTCGCGCCCGACCGGATCCCGCATCCGTTCGAGTTCCAGTTGCTCGACGAGGACTGGGACCATTTCGAGATCCTCATGGAGAGCGCCCTCCACCGGGTCCCCGTGCTGCAGCAGACCGGTATCAAGAAGTTCTACAACGGCCCGGAGAGCTTCACGCCCGACAATCAGTTCATCCTCGGCGAGGCTCCCGAGGTCCGCAACTTCTTCGTCGCGGCCGGGTTCAACTCCGTGGGCATCGCATCCGCCGGTGGAGCCGGGCGGGCGCTGGCCGAGTGGATCGTCGGCGGCGAGCCGCCGTCCGACCTGGTCGGCGTCGACATTCGCCGCTTCGCCCCCTTCAACGGCAACACAGCGTGGCTGCACGACCGGGTGGGCGAGGTCCTGGGCCTGCACTATGCCGTGCCCTGGCCGAACCGCGAGTTCCAGACCGCTCGGCCCTTCCGCCGCTCGCCGGTCCACCACCTCGTCGAGCAAGGCGGCGCGTCGTTCGGTTCGCGTATGGGCTGGGAGCGTCCCAACTTCTTCGCGCCCAAGGGCACCACTCCTGCCGTCGACTACTCCTGGGGCAGGCCGGGCTGGATCCCGTGGGTGGACGCCGAGCAGCGCGCCACGCGCGAGGACGTGGCCCTGTACGACCAGACGTCGTTCGGCAAGCTGCTCGTGCAAGGCCGCGATGCAGAGGAACTCCTCCAGTGGCTGTGCACCAACGACGTCGCCGTGCCAGTCGGCCGGACCGTCTACACGGGGGTGCTGAACGCCCGTGGCACCTACGAGGCCGATGTCACGCTCACGCGACTGGCCCACGACCAGTACCTGTGGGTCACGAGCGCCGGATCGCCAGTGCGCGACCGGGACTGGATCGCCCGGCACGCTACCGAGGAACAGCACGTGAGCGTGACGGACGTGACCGGATCCCTGGCCGTGCTCGGCGTCATGGGACCGCGGTCCCGTGCCCTGCTGCAGTCCGTCTCCCGGGACGACTTCTCGGATGAGGCGTTCCCCTTCGGGACGAGCCGCGAGGTCGACCTCGGCTATTGCACGGTCCGCGCCACCCGGATCACCTACGTCGGCGAGCTTGGCTGGGAGCTGTACATACCGGCGGAGTTCGCGGTCTCGGTGTTCACACTGCTGCACGGTGCCGGGCAGCCCATGGGGCTGCGCGACGCCGGTTACTACGCGATCAACGCACTGCGTTTGGAGAAGGGCTACCGCGCCTTTGGCCCGGAGCTGAACCCCGACTGCAACCCGGTCGAGGCCGGCCTGCTCTTCGCCACGAAACTGAAGACGGACCTGCCGTTCCTCGGCCGCGAGGCGGTCGAGTCAGCCCGCGCCGCCGGGGTGCCCCGGAGGCTGGTGTCCTTCGTCCTCGACGACCCTGACGAGATGATGTGGGGCGGCGAACTCCTGCTGCGCGACGGCATCGGCACGGGGCAGGTGACCTCGGCGGCCTACGGGATGACCATCGGTGCCTGCGTCGGGCTTGCGTACGCCTGGCTGCCCGAAGGCGGGCCGGTCGGCCTTGACTACCTCGACACCGGTGAGTGGAGCATCAACGTCAGCGGTCGTATCGTCGCCGCCAAGGTCAGCCGCACGGCGCCCTACGACCCGCCGTCGACCCGGGTCCGCTCCTAGCCCCAACTCCCTTCGCGAGTGGGCGCATGCAGGAGGGGCGGGCCGAAGCCCGCCCCTCCTGCATGCGTGTTCCGGATCAGCTCTCCGGCGGCTGGTGGAACCCCTTGTGCTCGTGCTCCAGGGCGATCTCGTCTGCGGACGACACTCCCGCGGGCAGGTCGATCGTCGTCTTCGGCCCGGTGAACCACTTCTTGGCCGACAGGTGCCAGCCGATCCACAGTGCCAGCAGCGCGCCGCCGGTGAGGATCGGCGCATAGTTCACGAACTTCCAGTCGAACGGGATCTCCTCGGCGCTCGGTGAATTGTTGAGCCACCGCAGGAACGACGGCGTCCCAGCCGGAGTGAACGGCATGATGAAGTAGATACTGACGATGACGATCTCGATGCAGGCGACCGGGGCCATCCACTTCCACTTGTTGCCGAGATTCCACGGGCCCTGCTTGAACTTGTCGCCCATCCGCCACCGCAGGAAGATCGGCACCAGGAAGGCCAGGTACAGGCCGATGACCGCCACCGACACGACGGCGTAGAAGGCGGTCGGCACGACGATCGGTGCTTCCTCGCTGCCGATGTTGACCTCGACCAGCGCAGGCAGGGTGATGATGACCGCCACCAACGCGGCCAGCACGACCGCGTTGGCCGGCACCTTGTTCCTGCTCAGCTTGGCCCAGATCCGCGCTCCTGGGACCGCGCCGTCACGGCTGAACGCGAACGTCATCCGTGACGTGCTGGTCATGCACGCGGTCGAGCAGAAGAACTGGCCGATCGCAGCGATCAGGAGAACGGCACCTGCCCACTTCGCGTCCAGCGCCTGTGCGAAGATGACTGCTACTCCGCCGCCGCCAGCGGTGACGGCCTCGGGATCCTGAACGGCGTAGAGGAAGGCCAGCAGAAGGATCCAGCCGCCGATCGCCGAGTAGAAGATCGAGCGCCAGATGCCCTTGGCTGCGCCATCCGCCGCTCCCTGGGTCTCCTCGGACAGGTGCGCCGACGCGTCGAAGCCGGTGATCGTGTACTGCGTGAGCAGGAAGCCCAGCGGGAGCACGATGAACCAGAAGCCCAGGCCTGACGTCGAGCCCATGTCCAGGCCGCCGGTGTTGTTGACCCGCATCGTGAACATGTCGGACACGCTCATGTGCTGCTCCGGCAGGATCACCAGGATCAGCACGACGGCCGCGGCTCCAGCGACGTGCCACCACACCGAGATGTTGTTCATGATCGCCATGAGGTGGCCGCTGAAGATGTTTAGGACGGAAACGAGGATCAGCACGACGACGAAGATCATGAAGACACGCTGGAGCGAGTATCCGGCCGCCCACGATTCGCTGAACGACATCATTGCCAGGTCGAAGAAGGTGGCGCATCCGTAGGCCACCGACGCGATGACGGCAAGCAGGCCGATGAGGTTGAGCCAGCCCGTGTAGTAGCCGGCCTTGGCCCCGCCCATCTTGGATGCCCACCAGTAGATGCCGCCCGACGTCGGGTAGGCCGACACCAGCTCGGACATCGTGAAGCCGATGATCAGGATGAAGATCGAGATCAGGGGCCAGCCGATCGAGATGGCGATCGGTCCGCCGTTGTTCCACGCCTGGCCGAAGGTCGTGAAGCAACCGGCCAGGATCGAGATGATCGAGAACGAGATCGCGAAGTTCGAGAAGCCGGACCAGTTGCGGTTCAGCTCCTGCTTGTAGCCGAGCTCTGCCAATCGCTTCTCGTCCGCGTTGAGCTGTGCTTGCTCTGCCACCGCTGCCCTCCTCCATGCGCGGTCACTGCCCGGCCAGCCGACCGGCAGGCGGACACTAATAGCCGCAGTTTCCTCGCGGAGGGCGAATTGCCCAGTTCGACACGCGGATCATCCCTGCCCGGTTGCGTTCAGAACGTAATGACCGGACGCGACGTGCTCAGGCGCGGCCGACCTCGTCGAGCCACCTGGCGAAATCGGCACTGTCGAACTCGGACACCGCACGCTCGTATTTCTCCATGCCCCATGACCAGTAGTCGAACTCGATGGGGCTGATCTCCTGCTGGATCGACGCCCAGAGAGTCCATCCGTACTTCGACATCAGGGCCCACAGCCGGGCGCGGGCGACCTTCGCCGGGTCCGGCTCCTGCCAGTAGGCCGTCACCAGCGGCTCCAGCAGGTCCTCGGGCAGCGTGGATTCGCTCCAGATGTTCCCCAGCTCGAAGCTTGCCTCGTTGTTGCCCGAGTACTCGTAGTCGATCAACCAGAGCCGGGTGCCGTCGTCGATGATGTTGGCGGGCAGCAAGTCGTTGTTGCACGGCACCGTGCGCTCGGGCGACAGCGCCATGGCTCGCCGCATGCGTGTCACGTGGTCCTCGAACTCCTCGTAGCGGGCGGGGAGCCGGTAGCCCCTCTCCCGGACAATGGCCAGGTAGCGGGATTGGATCTCGAACATGTCGAAGTCGCTGGCGAAGTCCGGGCCTGCATGCAGGACCCTGCAGGCCTCGGCGATCCGCGCCAGGTTGGCCGGATCGGCGACGTCATCCGGGCCGAACGTGCGGCCATCTACCCAGGCCACGACGAGGACTCCGGCGCCCGGGACGAACTGGGTCACGGGCGCGCCCGCGCCCGAGTGCGCGGCCGCCATGGAGTTCAGGTACTCGTTGTCGCGGTCGATCGACAGCAGCGACGACTCCGCATCGGACAGGCGGACGACGAAGTCGCCGGCCGGCGTGCACACTCGGTAGTTGCGGTTGGTGATGCCACCGTCAAGGGGCCTGACCTCCGTAGCGTCGGCCATGCAGGCCGCCAGCCGGAGCCTCTCGGCGTCGTGCGCGGGGAGTCCGTCGAGCAGGGATGCCACGATCCGGGAGCGTACCGACAACCCGGTGCCGGATATCCACATACGGCCCCGGCCCAGGTGCGGTTGAATGCCCGAGGTAACGCCCAGGCGGCATGAAGGAGATCCCATGGCCCGGCCCGAACCGTTGACCCCGTCCGCGCTCCGAGAGGACGTGGCCCTCGGGCGCGTGGACACGGTGGCCCTGGCCATCACCGACATGCAGGGCCGCCTGCAGGGCAAGCGGATCGACGCCGACTACTTCGTCGACGAGGTCATGTCCGGGTACACCGAGGGCTGCAACTACCTCATGGCCGTCGACATCGACATGAACACCGTCGATGGCTATGCCATGTCGTCCTGGGACAGCGGCTACGGCGACATGGTCATGCGACCGGACCTGGCCACCCTGCACCGCGTGCCCTGGCAGCCGGGCACGGTCGGCGTCCTGTGCGACCTGGAGACCGAGGAGGGCGGGCCGGTCACCCCCTCCCCGCGCCAGGTCCTGCGGCGCCAGCTCGAGGCACTCCATGCGGCCGGCTTCGGGGCCTTCGTCGGCACGGAGCTGGAGTTCATCGTCTTCCAGGACACCTACGAGGAGGCGTGGCTGTCCGGCTACCGCGACCTGACGCCGGCCAACCTCTACAACGTGGACTACTCCATGCTCGGCACCGCGCGCATCGAGCCGCTGCTCCGGCGGATCCGCACGTGCATGACCGGCGCCGGCATGGTCGTCGAGAGCGCCAAGGGCGAGTGCAACCTGGGCCAGCACGAGATCGCCTTCAAGTACCAGGACGCCCTGCGGACCTGCGACAACCACGTGATCTACAAGAACGGGGCCAAGGAGATCTCCTCGCAGGAGGGGATGTCGCTGACCTTCATGGCGAAGTACAACGAGCGCGAGGGCAACTCCTGCCACATCCACCTGTCCTTCCGGGGCAGCGACGGCAGCATGGTGATGGCCGACCATCACGACCCGGAGGGGCTGTCGGCCGCGGGGAAGGCGTTCATCGCGGGCCAGCTGGCTCATGCCCGCGAGCTCACGCTGATGTTCGCGCCCCAGATCAACTCCTACAAGCGCTACGTCCCCGGGTCCTTCGCCCCGACGGCTATCCGCTGGGGCCGCGACAACCGCACCTGCGGGTTCCGGCTGGTCGGCCATGGGCAGTCGCTGCGGCTGGAGAACCGGGTTCCGGGCGGCGACGTCAACCCGTATCTCGCGGTGGCTGGCATGGTGGCTGCCGGCCTCGACGGGATCCAGCGAGACCTGCCGCTGGAGGATGCCTTCGTCGGCAGTGCCTACGCCGACGACTCGGCACGCATCCCGAGCAGCATGGGCGCAGCTCTGGACGCGTGGGAGTCGTCCGCGTGGATCCGGGAGACCTTCGGCCAGGACGTGCAGGACCACTACACCAACATGGCCCGGATCGAGCTGTCTGCATACGGCAAGGCGGTCACGGACTGGGAGCGGTACCGCAACTTCGAGAGGATCTGATGTCCCTTATGCATGACGTCGTCAATCCCGCCACTGAGCAGGTCATCGCCTCGGTCCCGTCATCGTCCGCCGAGGAGACCGACGCGGCTATCGCGCGGGCGGGCGAGGCCCTTTCGTCGTGGCGGGAGGTGGCGCCGGGCGACCGGGCGAACCTGCTGCGGGCGTTCTCCGATACCGTCCGCGCGCACGTCGAGGAGCTCGCCGCCCTCGAGGTGGCCAACTCCGGGCACACGATCGCCAATGCCCGTTGGGAGGCGAACAACGTCGCCAACGTGCTCGCCTACTACTCCGGCGCCCCGGAGCGGCTGTTCGGCCGGCAGATCCCCGTCCCCGGCGGCATCGACATCACCTTCAAGGAGCCGGTCGGCGTCGTCGGGGTGATCGTGCCCTGGAACTTCCCGATGCCCATTGCCGGCTGGGGCTTCGCGCCTGCCCTGGCGGCCGGCTGCACCGTCGTCCTGAAGCCGGCCGAGCTGACGCCCCTGACCGCCATGCGACTGGGCGAGCTGGCCCTCGAGGCTGGGATCCCCGAGGGGGTGTTCACCGTGATCCCCGGCAAGGGATCGATCGTCGGCCAACGGTTCGTCGACAACCCCATCGTGCGCAAGGTCGTCTTCACCGGCAGCACCGGCGTCGGCGAGCAGATCATGGCCGGCGCGGCGCGGCAAGTGAAGCGGGTCACCCTGGAGCTCGGCGGCAAGAGCGCGAACGTGATCTTCGCCGACTCCGACCTCGAGAAGGCCGCCGCCACGGCTCCGTACGGCGTCTTCGACAACGCAGGGCAGGACTGCTGCGCCCGGTCGAGGATCCTCGTCGAGCGATCGGCGTTCGACCGCTTCATGGGCCTGTTCGAGACCGCGGTCAAGGGCGTGCGGGTCGAGGACCCGGCCCTGGCCACGTCCGAGATGGGGCCGCTGATCTCGCAGGGCCAGCACGACTCGGTGAGCACCTACCTCGATGGCTCGGTGCCCGTCGCGTTCCAGGGAACCTGCCCGACCGGCCCCGGCTACTGGTTCCCGCCCACGGTCCTGGCGCCGGTCACTGCGGACGCCCGGGCCTTCCAGGAGGAGATCTTCGGGCCGATCGTCGTGGTGACCCCGTTCGACGACGAGGCTGACGCCATCCGCCTGGCCAATGATTCCGAATACGGCCTGTCCGGCTCCATCTGGACGCGCGACGTCGGCCGCGCACTGCGGGTCTCGCGCGGCATCGACGCGGGCAACCTGTCGGTCAACTCGCACTCCTCGGTGCGCTACTGGACCCCGTTCGGCGGATTCAAGCGGTCCGGCCTCGGTCGCGAACTGGGGCCAGATGCCCTGGACGCCTTCACGGAGACCAAGAACGTCTTCATCAGCACGGACGACTGACCAGCACCGTCACCGGGTGGGCGGACGTACCAGAGAGAGGGACGAGCATGAGTGACAGCACGTGCAGGCGGCTCGAGGGCCGAGTGGCCGTCATCACCGGAGGCGGCAGCGGTATCGGCCTGGCCTCGGCCCGACGGCTCGCCGACGAGGGCGCCAAGGTGGTCATCGGTGACATGGACGTCGTCGGGGGCCAGGCCGCGGCCGACGAGGTCGGCGGACTGTTCGTGCGGGCCGACGTCACCAGCGCCGAGGACGTTGCCGCGATGTTCCGTGCCGCCAAGGACACCTACGGCAGCATCGATATCGCCTTCAACAACGCCGGTATCTCCCCGCCGGACGACGACTCGATCCTCGAGACCGGCCTCGACGCCTGGCGCAGGGTCCAGGAGGTGAACCTGACCAGCGTGTACCTGTGCTGCAAGGAGGTCCTGCCCTACATGCTCGAGCAGGGCAAGGGCTCGATCATCAACACGGCATCCTTCGTCGCCACGATGGCGGCGGCGACCTCGCAGATCTCCTACACCGCATCCAAGGGAGGCGTCCTGGCGATGTCGCGCGAACTGGGCGTGCAGTTCGCCCGGTCCGGCGTCCGCGTCAACGCGCTGTCACCTGGCCCCGTGGCCACACCGCTGCTGATGGAGCTGTTCGCCAAGGATCCCGAGCGCGCGGCACGCCGCCTGGTGCACATCCCGCTGGGCAGGTTCGGGGAGCCGGAGGAATTGGCGGCCGCCGTGGCCTTCCTGGCCAGTGACGACTCGTCGTTCATCACGGCGTCGAACTTCCTGGTCGACGGGGGCATCTCCGGGGCCTACGTCACTCCGCTGTAGCGGCGGAGAACCGGCCGGCGGCCGCCACGAAAGCCGCAAGCAGCGGAGCGTCCGGCACCCTGCGGTCCGGGTGCTCCGGGTGCCACTGCACGCCGAGGCAGAAGTCGGCGCGCGGATCCTCGATCACCTCGACGGTGCCGTCGGATGCCCGGCCGGTCACGACGAGGTCGCCCGCGCTGGACACGGCCTGATGGTGCGAGGAGTTCACGACGAACGGGCCGGTGCCGAGCGTCTCCGCCGCGAGGCTCCCGGGAGCGAACGTGGCCGTGTGGTCGACGAACTCCCCGGGCCGCTCGCGATGGACGAGGCCCGTGGCGAGCTCGGGCAGGTCCTGCACGAGTGCCCCGCCGTGCGCCACCGCCATGACCTGCATGCCGCGGCAGATGCCGAGGACCGGCATGCCACGTTCGCGGGCCCGCTGGTACAGGCCGAGCTCGGATGCGTCCCGTGCTGTCCTCGGCGCATCCGCGGCGACGTGCGGGGGCTGGCCGTACCGGCCCGCGTCCACGTCGGCGCCGCCGGCCAGCGCCAGCCCATCCACGCGGTCCAGCACCGACGGGTCGTTGCCCGGGGGGAGCAGGATGACTCCGGCCCCCGTCCCCTGGAACAGATCCACGTACCACTGCGGGATGAGCGCGGCAGGGAGCTTCCAGGCACCCCACTGCGCGGGCTCGAGGTAGCACGTCAGTCCGATGACGGGACGAGTCATACCGGAATTGTGCCAGCGGGTCAGGAGCCGTCGGCCCGTGGACACGGGCCAGTCGACGAGCGGACGACGAGCTCCGGGCGGAAGACGAACTCGTCGCGCGGCGCCGGCGTGCCGTTGATCGCGTCGACGAGGGCCTGCACCGCGGCCGTACCCATGGCCGACACCGCCTGGCGCACGGTGGTCAGGGGCGGATCGGTGAAGGCGATCAGGCGCGAGTCGTCGTAGCCCACGACGGATACGTCCTCGGGCGTGCGCAGCCCGCGCTGGCGGACCGTCCTGATCGCCCCGAGGGCCATGAGGTCCGACCCGCACACGATCGCAGTCACGCCGAGGCTGAGCAGGTGGTGCGCCGCCGCCTGGCCTCCCTCGACCGCGAACAGCGAGTGGGACACCAGGCCCTCCGCCTCCGCCTCGTCGATGCCGGTCAGCCGCGTCATGGCGGCGATGAATGCCGCCCGCTTACGCACGACAGGGACGAACCGACGTGGGCCGACCGCCAGCCCGATGCGGCGATGGCCCATCGACGTGAGGTGGGCGACGGCCAGGTCCATGGCGGCCGCATCGTCGTCGGAGATGAAGGGGGCGTCGACCCCCGGTGCGTACCCGTTGACGAGCACGATCGGCAGGCCCCGCTCGACCAGGGCCGAGTACCGGGACACGTCGGCCGTCGAGTCGGCGTGCAGGCCCGAGACGAAGATGATTCCGGCGACGCCTCGGTCGAGCAGGAGGTCGACGTACTCGTCCTCCGTGACGCCGCCCGGCGTCTGGGTGCACAGGACGGGCGTGTATCCCTGCTGCGCGAGCAGGGTCTCCATCACCTGCGCGAACACGGGGAAGATCGGGTTCTCCAGTTCCGGCACCACCAGGCCGACGAGGCCCGACCTGCCGCGCAGCCGGAGCGGGCGCTCGTAGCCGAGGACGTCCAGGGCGGTCAGCACCGCCTGCCGCGTCGTGGAGGACACCCCGGGCCGGTCATTCAGCACGCGGGACACCGTGGCCTCGCTGACCCCGGCCTGCTCGGCGATGTCCGACAGCCGCGCCCTGGGGTTCTCGGTCACGTGCGCCACCTTAGGGCGCGGCGTGCAAGGCTTGCGGCCATGCGCCTGACCGGGAGCCTCGACGAGCCGGAGCTCGCCTTCCTGCCATGGTCCACCGCGCTCGAGGAGTGGCCCGACGACCTGGTCGTCGCCCTCCCCCGCGGCATCTCGCGCCACATCGTCCGGTTCGTGCGGCTCAACGGCGTGGTCTACGCCATCAAGGAGGTGGAGCAGCACTACGCCCAGCGTGAGTACGAGCTTCTCTTCGACTTGCAGCGCCGGGGGCTGCCGACCGTCGAGCCCGTGGGCAGCGTGCTGGACCGGATCGACGAGACCGGCGAGCCGCTCCCGGCCGGGCTGGTCACCCGGCACCTGAGGTTCTCGCTGCCCTACCGCGCCCTGTTCTCCACCAGCCTGCGCCTGGAGACTGCGCACCGCCTCCTCGACGCCCTGGCCGTGCTCCTCGTGCAGCTGCACCTGGCTGGCTTCTCCTGGAACGACTGCTCGCTCTCGAACACCTTGTTCCGCCGCGATGCGGGGGCGTTCGCTGCCTACCTCGTCGATGCCGAGACCGGCGAGCTCCACCCGACCCTGTCGAACGGCCAGCGCGACTATGACCTCGAGACCGCCGCGACCAACGTCGCCGGGGAGCTCATGGACCTGCAGGCCGGCGGACGCCTGCACGAGGGCATCGACCCCATCGTCACCGGTGTCTCCCTGCGCACCCGCTACGAGGCCCTCTGGCAGGAGGTCACCGGCCCACTGGTCATCACGCGCGAGGACCGCTACCAGCTCGATGCACGGGTCCGCCGGCTGAACACGCTCGGCTTCGACGTGGCCGAGCTGCAGGTCCGCACCGATGTCGACGGCGACCACATCACCGTCACCCCCAAGGTCGTCGACGCGGGCCACCACTCCCGCACGCTGATCCGCCTCACCGGCCTCGACGTCGAGGAGAACCAGGCGCGGCGCCTCCTGAACGACCTCGACTCCTTCCGCGTCAAGATCGGGCTCGGCCGTGACGACGAGGAGTTCGCCGCCCATCGCTGGGTCACCGAGCGCTTCGAGCGCGTGATGTCCGAGGTGCCTCCTGCCATGCGGGGCAAGCTGGAGCCGGCGCAGATCTTCCACGAGGTCCTCGAGCATCGGTGGTTCATGTCCGAACGGGCCGGCTGCAGCGTGCCCTTCGAGAACGCCATCAGCGACTACGTCACCACGATCCTGGCCAAGAAGCCCGACGAGCACGCCGTCCTCGGTGCGCGGGCCGGCACGCCGAGCGACGACACGGCCGAGCTGAGGATCGTGCTGCCGCTCGAGGGACCCGCGTGAACGAGGACTTCCTCGCGCTGCTCACCATCGCGACGATCGCCGCCTTCGTGCCGCTCCTCGTGGGCCTGTTCCGGATCAAGGTCGCGGAGGTCGTCCTCCTCCTCGGCGCCGGGATCCTGTTCGGCCCCGAGGCGATCGGGTGGATCCAGGTCGATGAGTCCATCGAGCTGCTCTCCGAGCTCGGGCTGGGCCTGCTGTTCTTCCTGGCCGGGCTCGAACTGGAGGCCCGCATGGTGCGGGGCATCGGCGGGCGGCTGGCCGCCGCAGGCTGGCTCAGCTCTCTCGTCATCGCGTCGGCGGCGGCACTGCTCCTCACGCTCGGGGGCGCGGTCCAGGACACCCTCGGCGTCGCGATCGCGCTGACGTCAACGGCGCTCGGCACCCTGCTGCCGATCCTGCGGGACAAAGGCGAGCTCGGCACGCCGTTCGGGCGGCTCTTCATGGGAGCGGGGGCCTGGGGAGAGCTCGGGCCCATCATCGCCATCTCCGTGCTGCTCGGCACGAAGTCATCCTTCGTGGCCCTGCTCAGCCTCGTCGGCTTCGGCCTCGTCGCCCTCATCCTGGCCACCCTGCCAGCACGCCTGGCCGGCGACCGGGTGCGCGCGATCCTCGAGCGCGGCCACCACACCAGTTCGCAGACCGCGCTGCGATTCACCATGCTCCTGCTCATCGCCCTGCTCGCGCTGGCCGGCACCTTCGGCCTCGATGTGGTGCTAGGCGCGTTCGTGGCCGGCATCATCGTGCGGCGGTTCGCGCCGCCGAGCGAGGAGTCCCCGCTCCAGATGAAGGTCGAGGCCATCGGCTTCGGCTTCCTCATCCCGCTGTTCTTCGTCGTGTCGGGCGCCAACCTCGACATCATCTCGATCATCGAGAACCCCGGCCGGCTGGCGGTCTTCTTCGTCCTCCTGCTCGTCGCGCGCGGGCTGCCGCAGTTCTTCCTCTATCGCTCGGTCCTGCCGGACCCCCGCGAGCGGGCCCGCTTCTCGCTCTTGGTCGCCACCGGGCTGCCGATCATCGTCGCGGTGACCGCCCTCGAGGTGGAGACCGGCGTCATGGACCCCCGCAACGCGGCCGCCCTGGTGGGCGCGGGCGCGCTGTCGGTCCTCGTCTTCCCGCTGGTGGGCAACTGGCTCGTCCGGGGCCGGGCAGCGGTCGAGCCCACCGATCACGACCGGGCGGAGAACACCGCCTGAAGCACGATGCCGGCGGCGACCGACGCGTTGAGGGACTCGACCCCGGCGACCATCGGGATGCTCACGCGCCAGTCGCAGGTCTCGCCGACGAGGCGGGAAAGCCCCTCGCCCTCGGCACCGATCACGACGATGACCGGGTCGGCGAGCGTGCCGGCGGGCAGCGAGTCGAGCGTCGCGTCGGCGTCGGCGGTGAGCCCGATCACGGTGAACCCCGCCTTCTGGTACGCCTGCAGGGCGCGGGTCAGGTTGCCCACCTGCGCGACCGGCACCCGGGCCAGCGCGCCGGCGGATGTCTTCCAGCCCGATGCGGTGACGCCGACCGAACGGCGGGTGGGGATGACGATGCCGCCGGCACCGAAGGCCGCGGCCGAGCGGGCGATGGCGCCGAGGTTGCGCGGGTCCGTGACGCCGTCGAGGGCGACCAGGAGGGTGTGCTGCTCGAGGTCCTCGGCATCCGAGTACTGGTACTCGGGCATGGTCAGCACCATCCCCTGGTGGACGCCGCCCTCGGTCATGCGATCCAGCTCGGTCTTGGCGACCTCGAGGATGGGGATGGCCGCCGCCACCG
>JAUXRN010000256.1 GCA_030681835.1 Actinomycetota bacterium | reverse complement strand
ACCCATGACACCCGTGCAGCGTTCTGGACCATCGGCTCGCTCATGCTTGTCTTCATCACGTGCTGGACCCTGGTCGCCGTGCTGAGGGCGTGACGTCGGCCACCCCCCCCTTGGCGGACGTCGACAACGTCCGGTTTCCGGCGATCTCGGGGAACGTCTGCTTGCGGCGGTCAGGTCGAGACGGCTCGCGACCCTTAGGCGACGTCCCGAAAGGCGGCTTGACCCTCCTGGGGGAGATCCGGGCAAGATGCCCTGCCGCGAGCTTCCACGCCTCTGGCTGTGCGTCGCGACCTAGGAGCGCCAATGAGCACTGACATCCGCGACGCAAACCGGGAAGCTTGGAACGTCGGCCGGTATGAGACCTGGGTCAGGGCCATGGGTGATCCGACGGCCGAAGCAGTCCGGGTCGTCGGCGATCCCAAACATGTTCTGCGCCGCCTGCTCGCTCACCTTGGCGAGGTCGCCGACCGCCGGATCTGTAGCGTTCAAGGCTCCCATGGCCGGATCGCCGTGGCTCTCGCCCTCTTGGGCGCGGAGGCCACCGTGATCGACTTCGCCGAGGAGAACCGCCGCTACGCGCTTGCTTTGGCCGAGGCGGCGGGCGTGCACATCCGCTATGAGATCGCCGACGTTATGGAGGCGGGCGCCCTGGACCTCCCGCCCTTCCATACCTTGCTCCTGGAGCTGGGGGTCCTCCATTACCACCAGGATCTCGTGGCCTTCTTCCGCGTCATGGCTAGCCTCTGCTCGCCGGGTGGACGGCTCGTGTTGAACGAGTTTCACCCGGTCGAGCGCAAGCTCTTCCACGATTTCGGTGACGCCCCACGGGACTACTTCAGTACGGGCCTCGTCGTCGGCGACGTGCCGAACCCCGTGATTGGCGGCGCCAGTCTTGGAACATGCGCCTACCGCTTCTGGACGCTAGCCGAGGTGGTCAGCGCGCTCCTCGGGGCTGGCTTCCGCCTCACGGCGCTAGACGAGCACCCTGACTGGACCAACCCGGCGATCCCCGGCACGTACACCCTGGTGGCGGCGCACTCGTAGGAGCCAGAAACCGCGTACGCATAGAGCTAGCGGGAGGCCGCAACCCACCCATTACTGACCCTCTCAGGGTCTGGTTCGGGTTACGGTGACACTGTATGAAATAGGCCATCCTCGCCGGGCGCGATCTTCGGCTTAGGACCGCGCTTGGCCGGCGCGAGGCTGCGACCGGTCCCCGCCTCCAGGGCCTTGATCCAGTCCGCGGCGCCGACGGGCCGCCCGGTGGTGCGCGAGGCCAGCAGAGCCCGCGTCGCA
>JAUXRN010000251.1 GCA_030681835.1 Actinomycetota bacterium | reverse complement strand
TAGCCCAGGCGGTAGCCGAACGGATGGACTTTGTGTCCCATGCCTAGGCCTCCCGGTCGGCCACGACGACCGTGATGTGCGTCATGGGCTTGTGGATCGGAAACGCCCGACCCTGGGCCCGCGGGC
The DNA here is from genome assembly GCA_030681835.1 of Actinomycetota bacterium. Taxonomy (GTDB): domain Bacteria; phylum Actinomycetota; class Actinomycetes; order S36-B12; family S36-B12; genus UBA10649. Next base: position 1,373 of record JAUXRN010000251.1, on the reverse strand, counting down.
GCCATCGCTTGATCGTCGGGCCCTCATTGGCGACCGCATCGGCGACGACGAGCTCGTCGGCCGACCGGTTCAGGTTGTTCTCGGCATTCGCCGTCGCGCTCTTCAGCACGCGCGCGACATCGCGAGCGGCCGCCTGCGGCATGAACCGCAGGAGCGCGGCGGCCTCCTCGACCGGCTTGCCCTTGATCGCCTCGGTGATGAGGCGGGCCTTCCGGGTGGAGCCCCGCAGGTACTTGGCGGTGGCAGAGACGCGCACGTCGTTGGCTCCTCTACCGCAGTCCGCCGGACCGATCGGCGGTCTTGCCGTGCCCGCGGTACGTGCGGGTAGGGGCAAATTCGCCGAGACGGTGGCCGACCATGTTTTCCGTGACATACACCGGCACGTGCTTCTTGCCGTTGTAGACGGCAATCGTGTGGCCGATGAAGTCAGGGAAGATGACGGATGCGCGCGACCAGGTCTTGAGGACCTTTCGCTCGCTCCGCTTGTTCATATCCTGCACCCGGGCGAGAAGCCGGGGCTGGACGAACGGTCCCTTCTTGACCGATCGCGACATGCTCTAGCTCCTCCTACGACTTGCGATGACGGCTACGGACGATGAGGCGGCTCGTCGCCTTGCCTCGCCGCGTCCGGTAGCCCATGGCGGGCTTGCCCCACGGGGTCTTGGGAGGCATGCCCGTCGGGCTCTTGCCTTCGCCACCACCGTGCGGGTGATCCCGCGGGGTCATCGCGACACCGCGGACCTCCGGTCGCTGACCCATGTGACGGGCGCGTCCGGCCTTGCCGAGGCTCTGGTTCTCGTGCTCGACGTTCGAGACCTGCCCGACGGTCGCCATGCACCGCATCGGGATGCGGCGGACCTCGCCCGAGGGGAGGCGGACCTGGGCCAGATCGCCCTCCTTGGCGAGGAGCTGGGCCGAGGTTCCGGCGGACCGGACGATCTGGCCGCCCTTGCCCGGGGTCAGCTCGATGTTGTGGATCGTGGTTCCGAGCGGGATGTTGGAGATCGGCAGGGCGTTCCCCAGGCGGGCCTCGGCCTCGGGGCCGGAGACGATCATGTCCCCGACCTTCAGCCCGTTGGGGAGGAGCATGTAGCGCTTCTCACCGTCCCGGTAGTGGAGCAGGCCGATGCGGGCGGACCGGTTCGGGTCGTACTCGATCGTTGCGAGGCGAGCCGGCACGCCGGGCTTGTTCCGCTTGAAGTCGATCCGCCGGTAGTGGGTCTTCTCGCCGCCGCCACGGTGGCGCACGGTGAGGCGGCCCTGGTTGTTCCGGCCCGAGCCGCGCTTCATCGGCTCGAGGAGCGGCTTGTGGGGCTGGTCGGTGGTGATCTCCTCGAAGGTCGAGCGAGTCATCCACCGGCGGCCCGGGGACG
>JAUXRN010000247.1 GCA_030681835.1 Actinomycetota bacterium | reverse complement strand
TGACCTTTGTCGGCGTGCCGTCCTTCGCGCCGGAAATCGTCCGCCGCGTCCGCCTCACCGATGCGATGAAGGCGAAGAAGCTGAAGGAGGCGCTGCAGCAGATGTCGGAGGAGGGCGTGGTGCAGGTGTTCCGCCCCCGCGACGGCGCCCCGGCGCTGGTCGGCGTGGTCGGCCCGCTGCAGCTCGATGTGCTGAAGGCGCGGCTCGACGCTGAATATTCGTTGCCGGTCGAGTTCGAGGTCTCGGAATTTCAGCTGGCGCGCTGGATTTCCTCCGACGACCGCAGGAAGCTGGAGGCGTTCGTCGCCGCGAACAGTTCCGGCGTCGCCGACGACGTCGACGGCGATCCGGTGTTTCTGGCCAAGAACGAGTTCTATCTCGGCTACACCAAGGAACGCGCCGAGGGCATCGTGTTTTCCAGCATCAAGGACGTGAAGAAGAAGGCGTGAGGCTTTGGGCTGCGATGGCCCTCCGTCGCGTAGGGTGGGCAAAGATTCCGCCGTAGCTCGAAGAGCGAGGGCGGAAGCGTGCCCACCATTTTTCATTTTGCATGCAATGGTGGGCACGGCGCGAAGAGCGCGCCTTTGCCCACCCTACGAACTGCTATTCGCCCGTCACCCGCCAGATCACATCGCCGACATCGTCCGCCACCAGCAGGGTGCCGTCGGGACCGAGCGTCACCCCGACCGGTCGTCCATAGGACTCCTTCTCGTCCGGTGCGAGGAATCCCGACAGGATGTCCCGCGCCGGCCCGGACGGGCGCCCGTTCGCGAACGGCACGAACACGACCTTGTAGCCACTCAGCGTGCTGCGATTCCACGAGCCGTGCTGGCCGATCGCCATGCCCTCTGGAAAGCCGGGCAGGGTGCCGGCCGGCATCCAGCACAGGCCCAGCGACGCTGTGTGGCCGCCCAGCGCGTAATCCGGCGTGATGGCTCTGGCGACCGCAGCCGCATCCTGCGGCACCCGGTCGTCCACCGTCTGCCCCCAATAGCACCAGGGCCAGCCGTAGAAGCCGCCGTCCTGGACCGAGGTCAGATAGTCGGGCGGGGTCTCGTCGCCGAGGCCGTCGCGCTCGTTGACGACAGTCCAGAGCACGCCTGTCGTGGGCTCCCATGCCATGCCCACCGCGTTGCGCAGGCCGCCGGCAAAGATGCGGCTGCTGCCGCTGGCCAGATCGAGTTCGTAGATGGCGGCCCGGCCTTGCTCCGCTTCCATGCCGGTGTCGGCGATATTGGTCAGCGAGCCGACCCCGGCATAGAGCTTCCGGCCATCGGGGCTCGGCAGCAGGCTGCGTGTCCAGTGCCCGCCGGGCTTGAAGCTCACGAGTTTTTTCCCCGGCGCGGTGATGCGGTCCGCGCCCGCCACATAGGGAAAGGCCACCACGCCGTCGGTGTTGCCGACATAAAACGTGTCGCCCACAAGCGCCATGCCGAACGGCTGGTTCAGGCCTTCCATGAAAACGTCTCGCCGCTCGGCGACGCCGTCGCCATCGGCGTCGCGAAACAAGGTGATGCGGTTGGCGCTGACGCCGAGCGCGGAGGCGCGCCGCATCGTCGCCTGCATGGCGTAGCCGAACACGTTCCTGACGGGTCCCGGGACCTGGTTGGACTCGGCGACGAGAACGTCGCCGTTGGGCAGCACCTCGATCCAGCGCGGATGCTTCAGGCCGGTCGCGAATGCATTGACCTTGAGCCCCTGCGCGGCAGTCGGAAGCTGCCCGTCGCT
>JAUXRN010000245.1 GCA_030681835.1 Actinomycetota bacterium | reverse complement strand
GGCGACGGTTCCGGCCGGCGACGAGGGAGGGCCGCTTCGAGTAGCCCTGGTGTTCGACGACGACGTGGTCGAGGCCGTGCCAGCCGACGCCCGGGATCAGCGGGTGGATGCCTTCGTGACCCCCACCAGGGCGGTCCGGATCCCGGCCCGGGCCGGCTAGCTCAGGGGAGGAGGGTCAAGGTGTCCACGGCCGCCGCATCGACGGCCTGCCGGGTGAACGGCCAGGCGAACTGCTGCCCGGTGCGCCAGGCCTCGTTCTGGTCGTCATAGTGGCTGTCGAAGGCGTGGCCGCTGGCCCCGGTGAGGTTCACCCACGTGGACCGGTCGAAGTCCTGCACGTCGACGACCTGCCGCATGCTGGGCACCCAGTCCACCGCGTAGCCATCGATCGGCGCCCAGCCCGTGGCGTTGACGATCGACCCACCTCCGGCCGTCTCGACGGGCCCACGGTTGAAGATGGCCTCGATCGGGCCGATGCCGCTGTCGCCCAGCGTCTGGTTCTGCAGCAGCAGCGTGTGCATGGCCCCCCACCGCCAGCCGGACGGGTCGTCTCCGTACTCGGCGGAGAGTTCCGCGATCGCGCCGGCGATGGATGCCTGCAGGGTCTGGTCTCGATCCTGCACGCCGGGCTGGGTCTTGTCGTCCCACCAGAAGTCGTCCGGGGAGTCCCAGATCGAGTAGATGACCTGCCAGAACTGGTCGCCGCCGCTTGAGTGGATCAGCTCGGTGTCCGCGGCACCGTCGAACATCCGCGCCACCATCTGGCGCCACACGGCATTGAAGAACGCGGCCGGCGCCGAGTCGACCGGCTGCGTGAAGTCCCACTCCCGGAGCAGGTCGACGGCCGGCCCCGACTGCTCGGTGACGGGCAACGTGGCGAGCCGCGGCGCGAGGAAGGCGCCCAGTTCGTTCCACGAGTCCATCTGCAGCGCCTGCATCGTCGCGACGCCGACCTTCGCGCCATCCGCCGTGGCCTCCGCGATCAGGTCGTTGATCCGCTGGCTGCGCGCGCCGTATGACCAGTCGTCGGTCATGAAATACGGGTAGTCGGGCCCGATGACGGCCTGGTTCGCCGTGACGATCCATCCGTCATCGGGATTCTCGACGCTGGGCAGCGCCTCGAACGGGATGTACCCCGTCCAGCGGTATCGCGAGTCCCATCCCGGGATCGGCCACTTGCCGTCGTACCCGTCGCGGATCGGTATCACGCCGGGCGACTGGTACGCGATGGTGCCGTCGATGTCCGCGTAGACGAGGTTCTGGGCCGGCACCGACAGCACCTCGGCGGCCGCGCGGAAGTCGTCCCAGCCGGTCGCGGTGTTGAGCAGGTCGAACGCGTCGAAGGTGCTGCGCGGGGTCAACGCTGTCCAGCGCAAGGCGACTCCGTAGCCGGGGCCGCGGGGAGGCGCAGCCGCATCCGTCGCGTCGGATCCCGGGGCGGGTACGGGCGCGTCCGTGCCGACGGCGGTGTACGTGTCGATGTCGGCGACGTCGCTGATGAGCGGACCGTCGGCCGTCTCGCGCACGGTGATCGTGACGGGATCCCCGCCCGCGACCTCGATGATCTCCTGCCGGACGGCCATCGGCACCTGCTCGCCGTCGACGAGGTAGGTGTCCCCCTCCACCTGCTGCAGGACGAGGTCGGTGACATCCGGGCCCAGGTTGGTGAACCCCCACGCGATCTGGCCGTTGTGGCCGATGAACACGCCGGGCAGCCCGGCCATCGTCCATCCGGCCACGTCGTAGTCGCAGGTCGCACTGACGGTGGTGCAGTGCAGGCCGGACTGGTACCACAGGCTCGGCATCATCGGCGCGAGATGCGGGTCGTTCGCCAGGAGCGGCATCCCCGTGTCGGTGTGCTCGCCGCTGACGACCCAGGAGTTCGAGCCGATGCCCTCTCCCGACGGGCCGAGCCAGGTGTCCAGCAGCCGACTGGTCGCCTGGACGGCCAGCAGCGCCGGGCGGGCGGCACCGAGGACCGAGGCCCCCACCACCGAGCCGGTCGGCGTCGCGTCGGCCTCGAACACGCCATCGACGACGGCGCCACCGTCGACGATCGGCCGGTGCGTGGCATACGGATACGGCGGGAAGAGCGCCTCGGCCTGCTCCACCCCGACCGAAGCGGACATCACCGCCCGGTAGATCTCGTCCTCCATGTTGCCGCGGAGGTCCCAGGCGAGGGCCTTCAACCAGGCGACCGAGTCGGCGGGCTCCCATGGCGCGGGCGAGTAGTCCGGGTTCTGCAGGCCGAGCACCGCGTACTCCAGGCTCAGCCTCGACCCTTGGCGCTCGGCGAGGTAGGCGTTCACGCCGCGTGCGTAGGAGTCGACGATCACGCGGGACCGGTCGCTCAGCAGCTCGAGTTCCTGCTCGGCCACGCGACGCCAACCGAGGGTACGCAGGAACGAGTCCGTCGTGACCTGGCTGGCGCCGAACATCTCCGACAGGCGGCCGGACGTGATGTGGCGGCGCACGTCCATCTCCCAGAAGCGGTCCTGCGCGTGCACGTACCCCTGCGCCATGAAGAGGTCCTCGATGCTGTCGGCGTAGACCTGGGGCACCCCGAGCCCGTCCCGGATCACCGTCACGGGCGCCGCGAGGCCGGGCACGACGACCTCGCCGGACACCTGGGGGAACGAGGCACGCACGGTATGCAGGGCATACAGGCCGACCGCCCCGACGAGCAGGATCAGCAGCAGGCCGATGACCCCGAGGACCCGCCAGACCGGACGCACCCGCCGCACGCTAACAACTCATGACGCGGCAAGGCCGGCAATTCGCCATGCCAGCATGAACGACGCGACGCAGGCAGTGGGCAAGAGGGCGACCGACGCCCAGAACGCGACGCGCGCCTCCGGCCACAGCCGCACGGTCTCCCAGGCGTAGCCGGAGAAGGTCGTGTAGGCGCCGCACAGGCCGACGAGAAGAAGGACCCTCAGGTCACCGGTGGCCAGAGCGATCACGACGCCGGCGAGCGCCGACCCGGACGCGTTGACGGCGAGCAGCCCCCACGGGAATGTCCCCGCGCCGCCGGGTCGCGCGGTGCGCTCGGTCAGCCACCGATCCACCAGGAAGCGCAACGGCGTGCCCGCCGCGGCTCCGACGACGACGGCGAGCCACGTCACCGAGGGCGCCCGATCGCCATGCCGGCCCTGACCGCGAGGAGCCCGGCCGCGACGGTCGCCGCCACATAGGCGAGCGCCCACCCCGGCTGTCCCGCATCGAGCATCGAGCCGGCCTCGACGGCCAGGGCGGAAAAGGTCGTGAAACCGCCGAGGATCCCGTTGATCACGAAGGGCCGCAGCGCGGGCCGATCCATCAGTCGGATGGCGATGATCCCGATGGCCAAGGCCCCGACGACGTTCACCAGGAACGTGGCCCACGGCCACGCGTCCACGGGATGCTCGCCCATGGCCAGGGCAACCCCGTATCGGGCCGACGAGCCGAGGACGCCCCCGAGGGCGATCAGCAGCAGGCGGGGCACGCGGGGAACGCTACGGCTGGTTTGCGCTTCCCCACCCACTCGGGGCACAATTAGCACTCGGTACCGACGAGTGCCAGACCGACGGAGGACCCCTTGCCGACCTACGAGTACTCCTGCTCCTCGTGCGACACGCGGCATGAGGTCCAGCAGAAGATGACCGATGCCAGCCTGACCGACTGCCCGTCCTGCGGCACGTCGGGCCTGCGCAAGCTGTTCACCAACGTCGGTGTCGTGTTCAAGGGCAGCGGCTTCTACCGCAACGACTCGCGCGACAAGGGCTCCTCATCCGCCTCGGCATCGGACTCCTCCTCGCCGGCGAAGCCGTCCAGCGACTCCTCGAGCACGTCCAGCAGCACGGATTCCTCGTCCTCGGGCGACTCGTCCTCTGGCTCGAAGCCCGACTCGAAGCCCGGCTCGAAGTCCGGCTCGTCGTCTGGCTCGAAGTCCGACTCGAAGTCCGGCTCGAAGTCCGCCAGCCCGGCCCCGGCGGCCGCTCCCGCCTAATCCGGCGCCAGCCCGCCTGTGGACGGCCATTCGACCGCACCGGCGCGCGGCGCCTAGCGTCGAGCCGTGCGTTCCCTGGCCCCACGGCTGCCCCGGGTCATCCGGCGGCATCGGCGTTCCGTCGCCGGCGTGCTGGCCGGGCTCGGCGTCCTGCTGGCGGTCGGGGCCATGAGGGCCGAGCCTGCGCCCCCGCCCAGCCCGCCCGTGGCCACGGCAGGCGTCGAGCTCCATGCGGGGGAAGTGGCCGTCCCCGCGCTCCTTTCCTCAGCCGCCGTGGCGGCACTGCTCTCCGTGGGCGACGTGGTCGACGTCATCGGCGGCACGCCGGTCGCCTCGGTGCTGGCCCGCAACGCGCGAGTCCTCGGGATACCCGGATCCCCCGTGGGCGCCGCCGCCAGTGCGGTCGTCGTGCTGGCGGTGCGAGAGTCGGAGGCACTCCCGGTCGGGCAGGCGGTGGGCGATGGCACCGTCATGGTGATCATCCGCTCGCGGGCCGCCCGCCGGTAGGCTCGCCTGCGTGTTAGGCTGGACGTGCCGCCCGGTCGACCGAGAGGATCAGCGATGCTCAAGGGCTTCAAGGATTTCGTCATGCGCGGCAACGTGATCGACCTCGCGGTCGCGGTCGTCGTGGGCGCGGCGTTCGCGGCCCTGATCGGCGCGTTCTCGGCGGCGCTGATCATGCCGGTCATCGGCATCTTCCTGGGCGGGGGCATCTCGGCAGGA
>JAUXRN010000244.1 GCA_030681835.1 Actinomycetota bacterium | reverse complement strand
CTCGGCGCCGATGTTCGAGGTCAGGATGATGATCGGGTTGCGGAAGTCGACCGTGCGGCCCTGGCCGTCGGTCAGGCGACCGTCATCGAGCACCTGCAGCAGCACGTTGAAGACGTCCGGGTGCGCCTTCTCGATCTCGTCGAACAGGATCACCTGGTAGGGGCGGCGCCGCACCGCCTCGGTGAGCGAGCCGCCCTCCTCGTAGCCGACGTAGCCAGGCGGGGCGCCGATCAGGCGCGCCACCGAGTGCTTCTCCATGTACTCGCTCATGTCGATGCGGAAGAGCGCCGACTCGTCGTCGAACAGGAACGCCGCCAGCGACTTGGCGAGCTCGGTCTTGCCGACGCCCGTAGGCCCAAGGAACATGAACGAGCCGATCGGCCGGTTGGGGTCCTGCAGACCGGCACGCGCACGCCGCACGGCCGTCGCGACGGCGTCCACCGCCTCACGCTGGCCGACGACGCGCTTGGCCAGCGCGTCTTCCATCTTAAGAAGCTTCTCGCGCTCGCCCTCGAGCATGCGGTCGACCGGAATGCCGGTCCAGCGCGACACGACCCCGGCGATCTGATCGGGCGTCACCGCCTCCTCGACCATGGTGCCCTTGGCCTCTTGCGCCTCGAGGACCTGCAGCTTCTTTTCCAGCTCGGGGATGCGCCCATAGGCCAGCTCGCCGGCACGGGCGAGGTCGCCGCGGCGCTGTGCCTGCTCCAGCTCGGTGCGCGAGTGGTCGAGCTCCTCCTTCAGCTTCTGGGCGCTGCCGAGCTTCTCTTTCTCGGCCTGCCAGTTCTGCGTCAGGATCTTGCTCTCCTCCTCGAGGTCGGCGATCTCCTTCTCGATATTGGCGAGGCGGTCCTTCGACGCGGCGTCGTTCTCCTTGCGCAGCGCCTCGCGCTCGATCTTGAGCTGCATCAGCTCGCGGTCGATGCGGTCCAGCTCTTCCGGCTTGGAGTCGATCTGCATTTTCAGGCGTGACGCCGCCTCGTCGACGAGGTCGATCGCCTTGTCGGGAAGGAAGCGGTCGGCGATGTAGCGGTTCGACAGCGTCGCGGCGGCCACCAGCGCGCTGTCGGTGATGCGCACGCCATGGTGCAGCTCGTATTTTTCCTTGAGGCCGCGCAGGATCGAGATGGTGTCCTCGACCGACGGCTCGTTGACGAATATGGGCTGGAAGCGCCGCGCCAGGGCGGCATCCTTCTCGATGTGCTTGCGGTACTCGTCGAGCGTCGTCGCGCCGATGCAGTGCAGCTCACCGCGGGCGAGGGCCGGCTTCAGCAGGTTGCCTGCATCCATCGAGCCCTCGGTCTTGCCTGCGCCGACGATGGTGTGCAGCTCGTCGATGAACAGCAGAATCCGGCCCTCGGCCGCCTTGAGCTCGGCAAGCACCGCCTTCAGGCGCTCCTCGAACTCGCCACGGTACTTCGCGCCCGCGACGAGCGAGCCCA
>JAUXRN010000236.1 GCA_030681835.1 Actinomycetota bacterium | reverse complement strand
CAAGGAGCAGGTCGAGCATGTCAGCAGGAGCCTCGTCCCTACGGGCCCCACGCTCGGCCAGCATGCGGGCCACGGCGCCGTCGAGGGACCGCACGGACCTCGCCAGCTTGCGGTTGTTCGGCGTGGGCAGCCACGCCGGCGGGGTGAGCGGCACCCGGGCCCGGGCGACCACGACCTCCAGCGCGGACAGCGTCGCCGAGGCCAGCCGCTGGGCGTCTGCGGAGAGGTCGGTCCCGAACAGGGCGTGGCCGACCACCTCGAGTGCCGCGTGCATCATCGACTCGTCGACGTCCGTGACGGAACCGGGCGGAAGGGTGTCCCAGCCGTCGAACATCCGGCGCAGGGCGACGGCAGTGTGCCCGGCGATCGCCTCGAGCGTCTCGTGGTGGAAGGCCGGCTGGACGAGCCGCCGCTGGCGTCGCCAGGGCTCGGTGTCGGCCACCAGGAGCCCCTCGCCGGTGACCAGCGACAGGGCCCGGTACTGGATGGTGGACTTTCCGTAGGCCCGGGCGTTGCCGACGAGGACCCGGCGCACGGCATCCGGATCGCTGACCAGGTAGCTGGGCGGCCGCGGTATCGGGAACTGGACGATGTCCCCGTACGTGCGCCAGGTCGACGCGAGGTACGCGAGCGGATCGCGGCGGATGCTCCCGAATGCCCTCAGCATTGCGCGGCCGTCCGGGCCAGGTGCGGTGGCGGGCGTACCGAGGAACGATCCGCGCGGGTCAGGCTGCCTCGCTGCCTCCGCGGCCATCATTCGGTCGGGGGCAGGTGCCGCTGCACGTGGCCATGGGCGTGCTCGACCGCCTCGGCGAGCGAGGTGAACACGTGGTGCTGCGCCTGCAGTGCCGACAGCGCCCCGACGGCATCAAGGATCCGGCGCTGCCGTTCCGAGACCCCGCACAGCAGCACGGTGATGCCGCGGGCGCGCAGGCTCGAGATGGTCTCCTGCAGCGCGTGCCCGCCGCTCGCGTCGATCACGCGCACGCCACCGAGCCGCAGGATGACGACGCGGACGTCGGCCACGCTGGTGAGCTCGTCCAGGAAGTACTGGGCCGCGCCGAAGAACAACGCCCCGTCCATCCGATAGACGGCGATGTGCTGCCGCAGCAGCCTCGCTCTCTCGTCGTCGACCTGATCCGCGGCCGTGGCCACCACCTCGTCCGCCTCGGGCGCGACCGTGCTGCTCTTGGCCATCGCGCGCAGGGCGAGCACGGCGGCCACGGCAATGCCGATCTCGACGGCCAGGATGAGGTCGAACACGACGGTCGCCAGCGCGGTCAGGACCATGACGAGCGCGTCCGACTTCGTGGACCGCAGGATCGCGCGCGCGGACCTCACGTCGACCATGCGCACCGCGGTGACCATGAGGATCCCGGCCAGCGCTGCAAGCGGGATCTTCGCCACCCACGTGCCGAGGAACAGCACGATGAGGAGGATCAGGAGCGAGTGCACGATCGCGGACACGCGCGTGCGCGCACCTGCCCGCACGTTCACGGCCGTGCGGGCAATGGCGCCCGTGGCCGGCATCCCGCCGAACACGCCGCTGGCGACGTTGGCAAGTCCCTGGCCAACGAGCTCGCGATCCGGGTTCAGCTGCGCCGTGCCCGCCATGCCGTCGGCCACCCGTGCGGACAGCAGGCTCTCGATCGCCGCAAGCGCCGCCACCGCAAGCGCGGCCGAGAACAGGGCGCCGGTCGCTGCGGTGTCGAGGACCGGGACGCTGGGCACGGGCAGCCCCGACGGCAGCGGCCCGATCGTCGCGACGGTCCAGCCGAGCCAGCCCACCACGGCCGTCGAGACGACGACCGCCGCGATGGATGCCGGGAACGACTTGCGGATTCGCGGCAGCAGGAGCATCAGCACGACGACGATGGCCAGGACGGCAAGCGACCATGCTGCCTCGCTCCAGGTCGCCGACGTCAGCGCCCGCCATGCCACGAGCGCGGTGTTCTCCCCCTCCGGCTTGGGCACGCCGACGGCCAGGGGCACCTGCTGCAGGAAGATGATCGTCGCGATGCCGATGGTGAAGCCCTCGACCACCGGCCAGGGGATGAAGTCCACGATGCGCCCGAGGCCGAACAGCCCCATGGCCAGCACCATGCCCCCCGCCATGATGGCGACCGGGATGACCGCCGCCGCACCGTAGCGCGCGACGAGCGGGACGAGCACCACGGCCATCGCCCCGGTGGGCCCGGAGACCTGCCAGTTCGAGCCGCCGAACACGGCCGCGACGATGCCCGCGATGATCGCCGTGACCAGCCCGGCCGTGGCGCCGACGCCGGACGTGACCCCGAAGGCCAGTGCCAAGGGCAGGGCCACCACTCCGACGGTGATGCCGGCGATGGTGTCGGCCCGCCACGAGCGGCGCAGCCCCGCGTAGTCGGAGCGCGATGGGAGCGCCCGCTGCCTCAGCAGCTCCCCCAGGCCTGCAGCGTTCATCGACCTACGACGTTCCCGCAGGCCCGACGAGGCTCCCTGCATCGACGGGCTCGTAGAGCGTGGTGCGCTGGCGCAGCGTGCGGCCGAGCGGCTCGACGACGGCCCGGAAGTCCGCAGGGTCTATGCCCTGGCCGTGCGCCGCCCCCGCCGCTCGTGAGATGTTCTCGTCCATCAAGGTGCCGCCCAGGTCGTTGACCCCCGCGCGCAGCAGCTGCTGGGCGCCCAGCACGCCGAGCTTGACCCAGGATGCCTGGATGTTGTCGATGCTGCCGTGGTAGCCGATGCGCCCGACGGCGTGCATGAGGACGACCTCGCGCCAGGTGGGGCCCCGGCGGGCCCTGCGCTTGAGGTAGATCGGCGACGCCATGTGGACGAAGGGCAGCGGCACGAACTCGGTGAAGCCCCCGGTGCGCTGCTGCAGGTCGCGCGTGCGCACGATGTGCCGGGCCCAGTGCACGGGCTGCTCCACGCTGCCGAACATGATCGTGACGTTGGAGCGCAGGCCGATGCCGTGCGCGACCTCGTGCGCGTACAGCCACTCCGCCGTGCTGATCTTGTCCGGGCAGAGCACCTCGCGGATCCGGTCGTCCAGGATCTCCGCGGCCGTGCCCGGCAACGAGGCCAGCCCGGCGTCCTTCAGGCGCAGCAGGTACGCCTCGAGTGGCTCGCGCAGGCGACGGGCACCCTCGCTGACCTCCAGGGCCGTGAATCCGTGCACGTGCATCGCGGGAACCGCCTGCTTCACCGCCCGGCATACGTCGACGTAGTAGTCGCCGTCGAAGTCCGGGTGGATGCCGCCCTGCAGGCACACCTCGGTGGCGCCGAGCGCAGCCGCCTCGCGCACCCGCTCGACGATCTCGTCGTTGGACAGCAGGTATGGGCGTCCGCGCAGGTTGAGGGAGGCGGGGCCCTTGGAGAAGCCGCAGAAGGAGCACCGGAAGGTGCACACGTTGGTGTAGTTGATGTTCCGGTTGTGCACGTACGTCACGGCATCGCCGTTGACCTGCCTGCGCAGGTCGTCCGCGAAGTCCGCGACCGCGGCGACCTCCGGGCCGCGAGCCTCGAACAGCGTGACCAGTTCGACGATGCCGGGCTGCTGCCCAGCGGCGACGCCGGACAGGACCTCGGCCACGGCCGGCCCGACCCGCCCCGGGGCGGGGATGATGACCGCGGGCAGCCGGTCTGCACCGGAGTACCAGGCCGTGGAGCGCCGGCCCACCTGGATGACCTCGGCGCCGGTGCCGACGTTGGCCGCCGCTTCGTGCCGTTCGGGGAACACCGCTCCCGGGTCGTCGCGTCCGAGCCCCTCGGCGTCGCTGCGGTCCAGGACGGGGAAGCGGACGTTGGCGTCCAGCCAGCGCTCAGCGTCGAGCACGAACTCCGGGTACACCGTCAGGCGTGGGGCCAGGGCCAGTCCACGCTCCTCGACCACGCGCCGAAGTTCATCGACATGGGGCCAGGGGCGCTCAGGATTGACGTGGTCCGCCGTGACCGGGGAGATGCCGCCGAAGTCGTCGATGCCCGCGTCGATCAGGACCCCGGGGTCGTCGACGAGGTTCGGTGGCGCCTGCAGGTGCACGTCGGCCGGCAGTATCGCCCGGGCCAGCTCGATCGCCTCGACCAGCACGTCGATCGGGCAGGCCGGATGGTCGCGCATGAGGGTGTCCGGCTTGGGGACGAAGTTCTGGACGATCACCTCCTGCACGTGGCCGTGCCGGCGATGGGCCGTGGCGATCGCCTCGAGGGCGACCACCCGGTCGGACCGCGACTCCCCGATGCCGACGAGGATCCCGGTGGTGAACGGGATGCCGAGCTCGCCCGCCGCGTGGAGCGTGAACAGCCGGCGCTCGGGATCCTTGTCCGGGGCCCCGCGGTGAGCAGGCAGGTGCGGGTTGAGTGTCTCGATCATCATCCCCTGGCTCGGTGAGACGCGGCGCAGCAACGCCAGGTCCCCGCGGCCGAGGGCGCCCGCGTTGACATGCGGCAGCAGCCCGGTCTCGTCCAGCACGACCTGGGCGGCGTGCGCCACGTACGCGACGGTGGACGCGTAGCCGTGCTCGTCGAGCCACTGCCGAGCCACGGTATAGCGGTCCTCGGGGAACTCCCCCATCGTGAACAGCGCCTCGTGGCAACCGGCCGCCGCGCCGGCCCGCGCCACCGCGAGCACGTCGTCGAGGGCCATGTAGGGGGCTGTCGCGCGTGCCGGCGACTGGGCGAACGTGCAGTAGCCGCAACGGTCGCGGCACAGGTGGGTCAGGGGCAGGAACACCTTCGGCGAGTAGGTGATCCGGCGCCGGCCCGCAGTCGCGGTCACCCCTGTCTCCTCGCACTCGACGTCGTGCTGAGCGGCCATCGTTCCATATGCGCCGACGCGGCCCCCCGGGAAGGCCACGCTCGCCTCTATGGGTGAAATGTCCGGTTCTTGCAAGATCTTGCGTGAACTGCCTCACAATCCGACAAATATGTTTGGGGCTCAGACAAATCGGGGTGATACTTGAAGGGCCGGAGGGGTACTTCCCACAAGGAACAGGCCCCGAAGGCACCGGTAACACCCCAACGATTACAGGAGTGATCCTCCGTGAAGCCGTTTGCGAAGGTCGTAGCAACCATGCTGGGCCACGGCCCCCTCGACCGCGAGGGCACCGCGCGCCAGCAAATCCATCGCGAGTGGGACCGCCAGCGCGCCCTGGCGATAAGCCCGTCCGAGCGCGCCGAGATCGACGCGATCTTCTCGCGCCACCTCTAGGCCCCACGTCGTCCGAAGGCCTCCTCCCCACGGAGGGGGCCTTCGGCGTGTCCGGGAGGGCGGTCAGGCGAAGTCCACCACCACCGGTGCGTGATCGCTCCATCGCTCGTCGTACGAGTCGGCCCGGCCCACGGCGACGGCCACGCATCGATCCGCCAGCCCAGGGGTCGCGGCCGCATAGTCGATCCGCCACCCGCCGTCGGTGTCGAAGCTCTTCCCCCGCCATGACCACCAGGTGTAGGGCCCCGGCCCCGGCCCGCCGTGGGAGCGCCCGAGGTCGACCCACGGACCGGTGAACCAGCCGTCGAGGTACGCCCGTTCCTCCTCCAGGAACCCGGCCCGGCCCCGATTGCCCCGCCAGTTCTTGATGTCCACCTCGCGGTGGCCGATGTTGAGGTCGCCGCAGACGATGACGTCCCCGCCGGTCTTGCGGGCCACGCGGCGCAGGGCGGCCAGCCGCCGGTCCATTGCCGCGAGGAAGGCGTATTTCTCGTCCTGCTTCGCGGTGCCCGCCTCCCCTGAGTGGACGTACACCGACACCGCGGTCACCGGCCCCCATGGGCCGTCGAGGTCCACCTCGATCCATCGCCCCATGCCGTCCAGGCCGCGCAACCGGGTGGTCGTGCGCACCGCACGCGGCTGCGCGCGGGTGAGCACGGCCACGCCCGCGCGGCCCAGTTGCGGCGCCGGTGCATGCTCGACATGCCAGCCAGAAAGCGGCGAGTCGGCCAGTGTCTCGTGGAGTTGCTCGTGCGTGGCCCGCACCTCCTGCAGGCACAGCACGTCGGGCCTCGCCGCGGCCAGCCACTCGAGGCCTCCGCGCCGGGCCGCGGCCCTGATCCCGTTGACGTTGGCCGTGACGACGCGCAACGCCGGGGCGGACTTCGGGCTCATCCTGCGTACCGTAGTGCGGGGCCAGCCGGGCCGCTCAGAGGTAGCGTCGCCGCATGACTTCCGTCGTCATCGCCGGCACCGCGACGTCGTGGGAGGAACTCGAGGACGCCGCCGAGGCCATGGCGGCACGCCTGGCCGGGGCGGCTGCCGTCGCGGTGGTCATGCACGCCAGCATCGACGCCGTCACGGCGGTCCTTGCCGGGCTCGCGGCGGGAGTGCCGGTCGTACCGGTGAGCCCCGATTCGACGCCGGCCGAACTGCGTCACCTGCTCGCGGACAGCGGGTCCGACCTGCTCGTTGACGACGGGGAGGTGACGGACCTGCCGGGAGCCGGCGACCGCGCCGGGCCGGACCCTGGCACGGCCCTGCTTCTCTACACCAGCGGGACCACAGGACGTCCCAAGGGCGTGCCGATCTCCCACGGGGCCATCGAGCACGGCATCGCGGGGCTGGTCGAGGCGTGGCAGTGGGACCCGGACGACACGCTCGTGCACGGCCTTCCGCTGTACCACGTGCACGGCCTCGTGCTCGGGGTCCTCGGTGCGCGACAGGTCGGCTGCCGCCTGCACCACACCGGTCGGCCCACGCCAGCGGCCTACGCCGCGGCGGGCGGCTCGCTCTACTTCGGGGTCCCGACGGTCTGGACGCGGGTGGCCCGGGACGAGTCAGCCGCGCGCGCCTTGAGGGGCGCCCGGCTGCTGGTATCGGGCAGCGCGGCGCTTCCGCTGGCCACGTTCACGGCGCTGGGATCCCTCGCCGGCCAGTCGCCGATCGAGCGGTACGGCATGACGGAGACCCTCATCACGCTGAGCGCTCGCGTCGCGGAGCGGCGCAGCCAGGGAACCGTGGGCCAGCCCGTCGGGGACGTCAGCACCCGGCTGACCGGCGACGACGGCGGTCTGGTCGCGGCAGACGGCAAGTCCATCGGCGAGCTGGAGGTGCGGGGGCGCAGCGTCTTCGCCGGCTACCTCGGCCGTCCGGAAGCAACCGCGGCGGCGTTCACCTCAGACGGATGGTTCCGCACCGGTGACATCGCCTGCGTGGGCCACGACGGTGTCCATCGGATCGTGGGTCGCGCCTCGACGGATCTGATCAAGAGCGGCGGGTACCGGATAGGCGCGGGCGAGGTCGAGGATGCACTGCTGGATCATCCGGCCGTCGACGAGGTCGCCGTCGTTGGCGAGCCCGACGACGACCTCGGCCAGTGCGTCGTGGCCTACGTGGTCGCGAGGGGAGTCACGGCCGACGAGCTGGCGGCGCACGCGGCCGAGCGCATCGCGCGTCACAAGTGCCCACGCCGCATCCACCTCGTCGAGGCACTGCCCAGGAACGCCATGGGCAAGGTGGAGAAGA
>JAUXRN010000222.1 GCA_030681835.1 Actinomycetota bacterium | reverse complement strand
CCCGACGTGAACGGAGAATTCACCGTCGAAGCCACCGTCGACGTCTCGGCCTCCGCCGGTGGAAAGGAACAGAACGGCAAACTCGAGGTCAAGGTCTCTGGTCAGTTGAACGACAACGCCGAACTGGCGAGTTCGACCACGGATATCCGGCTCAGGCGAGACGGTCTGGGCATGGGAGCGTTCGTCGACTCGTCGATTTCGTACGGGTCCGACGGGACGACGTCCGCGAAACTCAACGACTTCAATTGGTTCACCACCAAACCCGAGGACTTCACCCAGAACGCCCAATTGGCAGCCATCTTCGGGCTGCTGATCAAGCAGTATCTGCTCGACGCAGTGGCAGTGGGGTACATGTCGGGGCGGTGCGTCGAGATCGGCTACGGCGTCTCGCCAGGCACGACCGGGCTCCAGCCCGGCAGTTCCGCCACGATCACCGCCCGGCCCCGTGGCAAGCAGGATGGTGTGCCGACCGGCGGCACCGTGCAGGCCCTGCTGTCGGCCGGCGGGAAGGCGGTCGATCCATCGAGCACGCCGATTCCCGTCGACGCGGAGTTCGGGTACAGCGCTCCCGACGAGCCGAACAAGACGGGCACGGTGTCGCTCGAGTCCCGGTCCAAACGGGGTATCGGGCGCGTCGACATCAACTTCGACACCAACCAGACCGCGGCGTATCAGGTCGTCGGTGGTCTCGACGATTGGCAGACGAACACCGCGGTCTGCGACATCATGCAGCCGTTCGTGCTGACAGGGATCGTCACCATGAACTTCTCCGGTGGACTCTCGGGGACCTACGAGTACTCCGGTGGGCCCTTCAACGCCACCGGAAGCGGCACGTACCAGATCTCGTTGCCGGACGGCCCGGGCCAGGCCGGCGCGATGACGGGCACCGGTGCGGGATCAGTCGACACGCCGATGGGTCAGTTCTCGAACTCGGGGACCGAGCAGTACACGCTCACCCCGATCCCGCCCTGCGAATGACACGGCGAGACATGAACGCCGAG
>JAUXRN010000259.1 GCA_030681835.1 Actinomycetota bacterium | reverse complement strand
GGTCGCCCTCGGTGAGCGATGCCGCCGGCTGCCCGTCGATCGAGAGCGTCGCCGCACGGTGCCCGAGCACCTCCACCTCCACCAGCTCCGTGGGGTCGAGGACGAGCGACCGGTCGAACAGCATGTGGGGCGACACCGGCGTGAGGAGGACCGCGCGAAGGCGTGGCGACAGCACCGGCCCGCGAGCCGACATCGAGTACGCCGTGGAACCGGTGGGCGTGGCCAGGATGAGCCCGTCGGCCGCGTAGGAGGTGAACGGCGCGCCGTCGACTCGCACCAACAGGCGCACCGTGTGCCCGGACTCCTGCTTCTCGACCACACCTTCGTTGAGCGCGGTCCAGTGCTGCACGTCGCCCCCAGCGGCGCGGTGCAGCGACACCGTCAGCAACATCCGCTCGTCGAGGTGCCACTCGCCGCTGTCGCGCCCTTCGAAGAAGCGTTCCATCGCATGGGTGAGGCCTTCCGGCTCCACCTCGGTGAGGTAGCCGAGCAATCCCACGTTGACGCCGATGATCGGTACTGCTGCGCGGCAGACCAGCTTCACCGTGCGCAGCATCGTGCCGTCGCCGCCCAGGCTCACCGCAAGGTCGGCGGTGTTGGGCAGGCGCTCGGCGATCAACTCGGTGACACCGAGCGGTTCCGCGTCGTCGGCGAGCATCCACGGCTCGTGGCCGTGTCCCCGCAGCCACTCGGCCGCCGAGCGCGCCAGCGCCGCCGCCTCGAGACGATCATGATGGGCGACCAGCAGCACAGAGATCACGCGGGGAATCCTGACCGCTCGGTGGTGGCGTGCACAAGGAATTCGCGATTCCCGTCGCCGCCGGTGATCGGCGAGTCGATCCACCCGAGCACCGAGCACCCGCGCGACACGAGCGCGTCGTGCACCTCCGAGCGCACGCGCTCGTGGATGAGCGGGTCGGTGATGATGCCGTGCCCTCGCGACACCTCCACCTTGCCGGCCTCGAACTGCGGCTTCACCAGCAGCACCAGATGACCACCCGGCTCGCATGCGGCGACGAGTGCGTCGAGCACGCGCGTGATGGAGATGAACGACAGGTCGGCGGTCACCAACTGCACCCGTCCGCCGATGGCCTCCGGATCGGCGTCACGGATGTGGAACCGCTCGAGCACGGTCACTCGCTCGTCGTCGCGGATCTTGGGGTGCAGCTGACCGTGACCGACGTCGAGTGCCACCACATGGGCGGCACCGCGCTGCAGCAGGCAGTCGCTGAACCCTCCGGTGCTGGCGCCGGCGTCGAGCACGCGCCAGCCGGTCACGTCGAGCCCGAAGGCATCGAGCGCGGCGTCGAGCTTCTCGCCGCCTCGGCTCACGAACCGCGCACCGGGCCCGGTGATCACGATGGCGTCGCCCGCGTGTACCTGACGAGACGCCTTGTCGGCGATCGCGCCGTTGACGAGCACACGCTGCGCCTCGATGGCGCGCGCCGCGTCGGTACGGCTCTCGACCAGTTGCCGCCGAACCAGTTCCGCGTCGAGACGCTGACGTCTCGCCACGATCAGGCCTTCTTGACGGCAGCCTTCTTCACGGGGGCGGCAGCCTTCTTGGCGGGAGCAGCCTTCTTGACGGCGGTGCCCTTCACCGATGCTGCGAACGTGCCGGACGCGGCCTTCTTGGCAGGAGCCTTCTTGGCAGGAGCCTTCTTCGCAGGCGCGGCCTTCTTCGCAGGTGCGGCCTTCTTGGCGGGCGCCTTCTTGGCCGGTGCGGCCTTGGTGACCGGCGCCGACTTTTTGGCCGGCGCCGACTTCTTGGCGGCGATGCCGGCCTTCTTGGCGAGATCCTCCACGCGGTCCTCGAGGTCGTCGAGACGGCCGGCGAACCTGCCGAGCTGCTTGGAGAGCTCGCTCTGCACGGTGGAGGCCATCTGCTCGGTGGCCGCGCGGCCACGGTCGACCAGCTGCTGCACCATGTGCTCGCTGTCCTTGCGGCGCGCCTGGCCGCTCTTGACGAGCTCCTTGACGATCTTTTCGGCCTGCTCCTGCGACATCTCGGTGAAGTGCATTCCGGCGTCGAGCAAGCGCTTGAGAAGTGGGTTTCCAGACATGCTGACAGTCTACTCCTCGATCTCGTGGGGGTTCACCGGGCGAGCAGCAGGCTGTCGACCGCAGCGGACAGATCGTCGAACGACGCGTCGGGTTCCGGGTCGACCACTGCACCACGCGGGGTGACGCCGCTCCACACGTGCAGGTACGCACAACCCAGGGTGCGCGCGAATCGGCCATCGGTGCTCGGCCGATCGCCCACCATCGCGGCAGCGATGGCCGCCTCCTCGCCCACCACTGCACGCACCAGCATCGCCATCGGTTCGTACGGCTTGCCGGCGACCGTCGCCTTCAACCCGCACGCGGTCTCCACCGCGGCCAGGATCGACCCGCCCCCGGGGATCGGGCCGTCGGGCGTCGGGTAGGTGGCGTCGTCGTTGGTGCCGATCAGGCGGGCGCCGCGTCGCACCGCGCGAGCGGCCCGGGCAAGCCCGTCGAAGTCGAACGTGCGGTGGAATCCCACCACCACCGCGTCGGCGTCGCCGTCGAAGCATGGCTCCACCCCTCGCCGTTCGAGTGCCTGTACGACTCCCTCGCCACCGCACACCAACGCTCGCTCGCCCGGCTGCAGCAGCATCGCCGCCGCGTTGGCCGAGGTGAGCACGTCGCCCTCGGCGGGAATGCCGATGTGCTGCAGCGCTGCCTCCTGGTCCTCCACCCGCGACGCGGAGTTGTTGGTGACGAACAGCACGCGGTGCCCCGCAGCACGCAACCGGGCGATGCCCGCCACAGACCCCGCGATCGGCTGGTGCGAGAGCCACACCACCCCGTCGAGGTCGCAGAGCACTACACGGGGTCGATCGATGGCATCCATGGTCTGGCCATGTTGGCACGGGAGGTGCCAACCTGTGCAGGTGCCCCGCTTCGAACCGTTCGCCGCCCTCCGCTACCACTCCTCGCTCCCGCTCGACGACGTCGCGGCTCCGCCGTACGACGTGCTGAGCGACGCCGACGTCGATGCGCTGCTCGCCCGCCACCCGCGCAACATCGTCGCCATCGACGTGCCGCGCGACGCCGATGGGCCGGCGCGCTACGACGCCGCGGCCGCGCGCCTGGCCGAGTGGATCGCCGAGGGCACGCTGGTGCTCGACTCGGAACCCACGTTCACGCTGTACCGCATGCGTTTCGCCGACGAAGCCGGCAACGAACGAGAGACCGTCGGCGTGCTCGGCGCGCTGGAAGTGGTCGACGAGGGCGCGGGCGGCGTGCTGCCCCACGAGCGCACCACTCCGAAGGCGAAGACCGATCGCCTCGACCTCACGCGCAGCACCAACACCAACCTCTCCCCCGTCTGGGGCCTCTCGCTCACCGAGGGCCTCACCGACCTGCTCCGCGAGGCCGGCGAGGTGCTGGGCAGCTGTCTCGACGAGCAGGGCGTGGTGCACACCGTCGAGCGGGTCTCCGACCCGGCGCGCGTTGCAGCCATCTCCGCCGCGGTGGCCGGCAATCCGGTGCTCATCGCCGACGGCCACCACCGCTACGCCATCAGCCGCACCTTCCGCGATGAGGTGCGCGCCAACCGCGGCACCGGCACCGGCGCCGAGTTGACGCTCACCTACGTGGCCGAGATGGTGGAGGATCAGCTCAGCATCGACGCCATCCACCGCCTGTACCACGGCATCGACGCCGCCGGGCTCGCGGCCGTGCTCGCCGACTCGTTCGAGCTCGCCGAGGCCGGCACCGTGACGCCCGCGTTCGCGCTCGAGGTGGTGCAGCGCGAAGCGCTCTGCCTCGTACGACCCGACGGCACCGGTGCCTGGCTGACGCCGAAGCCGGCGGTGTTCGACGACGTGCGGGCGCTCGACGGCGCCTACCTCGAGCACGCGCTGCGCGACCTCGACGTCGACGTCAGCTACCAGCACGGGGTGCAGCACGTGGTCGATCGCCTCGCGGCGGGCGACGCCGGCGCCGCCGTGCTCATCCGTCCGACCAGCATCGACGAGATCCGCCGCACCGCGAACGAGCGAGTGCTGATGCCGCCGAAGTCGACGTTCTTCACCCCCAAACTGCGAACCGGCCTCGTACTTCGGCCGCTCGGCTGATGGCGCATACACTGGAGTCGTGACCGCTTCATCCGACTTTCCCGCCGGCGTCCTCACCGGCGACGCAGTATCCGAGCTGTTCTCACTGGCGAAGGCGGGCGGCTTCGCACTGCCGGCCGCCAACTGCACCGGCAGCAACACCATCAACGCCGTGTTGGAGACCGCGTCGAAGGTGAACAGCCCGGTCATCATCCAGTTCTCGCACGGTGGCGGCGCGTTCGTCGGCGGCAAGGGTCTGCCGTTGAAGGGCGACGCCGCGGCCGTGGCCGGTTCCATCGCCGGCGCCCACCACGTGCACGCACTCGCGGCCGCGTACGGCGCTCGGGTGGTGCTGCACACCGACCACTGCGCCAAGGACAAGCTCGGCTGGATCGACGGATTGCTCGACGCCGGCGAGGCCCACTTCGCCCGCACCGGCTCGCCGCTGTACAGCTCGCACATGCTCGACCTGTCGGAGGAACCGATCGAGGAGAACCTCGACATCTGCGTGCGCTACCTCGAGCGCATGTCGAAGATGGGCATGACGCTGGAGATCGAGCTCGGCATCACCGGTGGCGAGGAGGATGGTGTCGACAACAGCGACGCCGACCAGAGCGACCTGTACAGCAAGCCCGAAGAAGTGAGCTACGCCTATGAGCGCCTGTCGGCCGTGAGCCCGCGCTTCACAATCGCCGCAGCGTTCGGCAACGTGCACGGCGTGTACAAGCCTGGCAACGTGCAGCTCAAGCCCGCCATCCTGCAGGCGTCGCAGGCCTACATCCAGCAGAAGCACGGCACCGGCGCCAACCCGGTGAACTTCGTGTTCCACGGCGGATCGGGCAGCACGCCGATGGAGATTGCGGAGGCGATCTCGTACGGCGTGGTGAAGATGAACATCGACACCGATCTGCAGTGGGCGCTGTGGGACGGCATTCGCGGCTACGAGGCCGAGAACCACGACTACCTGCAGGCACAGCTCGGCAACCCGAAGGGCGCCGATGCCCCGAACAAGAAGTACTACGACCCGCGCGTGTGGCTGCGAGCTGCCGAGGTGAGCTTCGTGGCACGCCTCGAGCAGGCGTTCGCCGAGCTCGGCAACGTGAACACGCTGAGCTGATCGGCCGGCGCCTCCCGGTGGCGGCGGTGCTCATTCGTCGACGAGCGCGGCACCCGCACGCGCCAACGCCGCCCGCACCTGCCGCCGCCGGCCGATCTGCACCACGTCGGCGGCCACCACCTCGGTACGGCTCTGCGTGAGCCCGCCGGTGCGGAAGAAGCGGCGCCGCACCGTGCCGGTGACCACCAGCGACTCTCCCGCCGCCCACGCCACCGGCACCGGCGGGTCGAACCATGCGACCGGCACCGACACGCCGGCCCCGTCGACCTCGGTGGTGAGTTCGAGCGACACCAGCACGGACCCCGATGCCAGTGTGCGGCTGACCGGGTCGCTGCTGAGCACCCCGCGCAGGACAACGATGTTCATGACGACTTCCCTTCGCGCCGACGCCCGCGGGCGACAGCAGATGATGACCGGAGACTCGGGGGAAGCCGTATCGGTCACCCTACGCAGAGGGTGTCACAGAGTTGCCGGCCGCTGCCGCGACGCGTCAGCGCCCGAGCGTGCGCAGACGCTCGGCGACATCGGCGAACTCGCGGTCCGCCTGGAAGACGAGCCCGAAGTAGCGTCGCGCCTTGATGACGTCGCCCGAACGGTCGAGCAGGTCGGCGAGCACGTACCACTGCCGCAGGTGGTAGTCGCGCGGCTTCTTGGGCACCTCGAGCGCCTTTGCCATCACGTGCAACGCACCGGGAAGGTCGCCCTGGTCGGAGAGCGCCCCTGCGGCGACGATGCGACCTTCGGCCAGCAACGCCGGCGCCGGCGATGCCTCGCGCAGCTCACGCCACAGCAGATCGACTTCGTGGTAGCGGCGCATCGCTCGGTAGCAGTCGGCCAGTACCGCGTGGTGGTTCACCGTGCCGTCGAGCAGGCGGGCGGTCTCGAGATGGCCGGACGCCTTGCGCCACTGGCCCAGGCGGTACAGAGCAAGGCCGGCGATCTCGTGTCCGAACGCCATCTCGGGGAGATCGCGCAGGACGGGCTGCACCATCCGGCGGGCATCGGCGAAGCGACCTCGGTCGAGCGCCTCCGCAGCCGACGCGAGCCGCTCCTGGTACCTGGCCTGGCGACCGGCAGCAGCCACCTTGGCGAGTTCCTCGCTCACCTCCGGGGCGAGCTCGGTGCGCGGGGCACGACGCGTGGGTGCCTCGTCGGTCGCCGCACGCACGGCCGCCCGTTGCGCCTCTTCGCGCAGCGAGCCTTCGTCGATCCACTGCTCGCGCTCCCACGCCGGAGGCTGTACTGCCACCCGCTCGGGCTTGGGCCCGACTCGGCGGTTCTTGACCTCGATCGACTTCTGATCGGCAGCCGTCATCGGCTTGCCGACGCGCCGCGGCGGCACTCGATCGGATCCGCGGTCGGGGCGACCTCCGGACGGACGGCCACCACGATCCGGGCGGCCGCCGGTGGGACGGCCACCACGATCCGAACGACCATCCGAACGACCATCCGAACGACTGTCACGGTCCGACGGACGAGCGCCACCGGAGGGACGACCACCGCGATCGGGGCGGTCGCCCGACGAACGCGCACCAGCAGGACGCGGGCCGCTGGGACGCGGCCGGTCGCCGGCGTACGGCTGACGATCGGATCGGTCCGTGCGTTCCGCGCGGTCGCCGGCGTACGGCTGACGATCGGGGCGCTCGACGCCCGAGTCCTGGCGTGGGTCGCGGCGACGTCCGGCGGACGCGCCAGGGCGCGGCCCACGGGGGCGATCGGTGTCGCGGTCGGTGCGGGGACGCGACGGGCCAGCGCCGCCCTCCGGAGCGCGACGAGCCGAACCCTGGCGGTTGTACCCGCCGGGTGCGGGGCGAGACTCGCGATCGCCGGACGAGGCGCCGTCTCGCGGCGTGTAGCGGCCATCGGCGCCACGGGGACCCTGACCACCTGCACGCTGTGCGCTCGATCCTGCACCGCTCGACCGCTGACCACCGGACCGCGGGGCGCCACTGGAACGCTGCGCGCCACCGGGACGGGGCGCACCGGAACGAGGCGCGCTGCGGCTGCCGGCGCCGCTGGAACGAGCGCCAGGCCGAGCTGCGGGCCGGCCGGAGGAAGCGGAAGGGCGTGGACGGTCGTTCGGCATAGGGATTCAATCCTAGGACCGAGGGTGCGGGAACACGACGTGACCGAAAACGCGAACGACGCCCCCGAAGGGGCGTCGTTCACTCAAAAACACCCGATGCCCCCGAAGGGGCATCGAGCAAGAAATCCGGCGGCGACCTACTCTCCCAGGGGGTCTACCCCCAAGTACCATCGGCGCAGGCAGTCTTAACTTCCGTGTTCGGGATGGGAACGGGTGTGACCCTGCCGCTATAGCCACCGAAATCTTTTGTTGTCAAGGATGGCGCCCCCAATGGGGCAGCCCTCCGAGGACTCCAGAGCAAGCACGAGCGATTGTAAATCCAAGCCCTCGGCCGATTAGTACCGGTCGGCTACACACGTTACCGTGCTTACACCTCCGGCCTATCAACGTGATGGTCTTGTCACGGGCCTTACTGCGTTAACCGCATGGGTGTACTCATCTTGGAACGGGTTTCCTACTTAGATGCTTTCAGCAGTTATCCCTTCCGGAGGTGGCTAATCTGCCATGCCCTTGGCAGGACAACAGACACACCAGAGCTCCGTCCGTCCCGGTCCTCTCGTACTAGGGACAGCCTTCCTCAATACACCTTCGGCTGCGGAGGATAGGGACCGAACTGTCTCACGACGTTCTGAACCCAGCTCGCGTACCGCTTTAATGGGCGAACAGCCCAACCCTTGGGACCTGCTTCAGCCCCAGGATGCGATGAGCCGACATCGAGGTGCCAAACCTTTCCGTCGATATGGACTCTTGGGAAAGATTAGCCTGTTATCCCCAGGGTACCTTTTATCCGTTGAGCGACCACACTTCCACACGTGATGGCCGGGTCACTATGCCCTGCTTTCGCACCTGCTTGACCTGTCAGTCTCGCAGTCAAGCTCCCTTGTGTCATTGCACTCGACGGCTGATTGCCAACCAGCCTGAGGGAACCTTTGGGCGCCTCCGTTACATTTTAGGAGGCGACCGCCCCAGTCAAACTACCCGCCTGACACTGTTCCTGATCCAGATAATGGACCCAGGTTAGAGCCCCGTCATACACAGGGTGGTATTTCAACGTTGACTCCACGATGGCTGGCGCCACCGCTTCCAAGTCTCCCACCTATCCTACACAATGCAGGACAAAGCTCAATATCAAGTTATAGTAAAGGTCCATGGGGTCTTTCCGTCCTTCCGCAGCTAACGAGCATCTTTACTCGTACTTCAATTTCGCCGGGTCTATGGTTGAGACATTGGGGAAGTCGTTACGCCATTCGTGCAGGTCGGAACTTACCCGACAAGGAATTTCGCTACCTTAGGACCGTTATAGTTACGGCCGCCATTCACTGGGGCTTAGGTTCACAGCTTCGCCTTTCGACTAACCGTTCCCCGTGACCTTCCAGCATTGGGCAGGCGTCACAGCGTATACAGCGCCTTGCGGCTTCGCACGCTGCTGTGTTTTTGGTAAACAGTCGCTACCCCCTGGTTTGTGCCACCCTCTCGAGCTCAGGGAGTAAATCCCTTCACCCTAATAGGGTCATCCTTCTCCCGAAGTTACGGATGTAATTTGCCGAGTTCCTTAACCATAGTTCTCCCGATCGCCTTGGTATTCTCTACCCGCCCACCTGTGTCGGTTTGGGGTACGGGTGCCGTGCCAACTCACTGTTGGGCTTTTCTTGGCAGCATAGGATCAGTGACTTCGCCTTAATCGGCTCGGCATCACGTCTCAGAGTTGATGACCCCAACTCTCATCGGGATCCTCCTACACGCTTACCCGGGGACAACCATCGCCCCGGTTCACCTACCTTCCTGCGTCCCCCTCCAGCTATCCGCCAGCAACGCGAACGGCTCGCCCGAAGGCAGCCCCGATGTTGTCACTCTTGGACCTGGCGCGGGCACGGCAGTACTGGAATATCAACCAGTTGTGCATCGACTACGCCTCTCGGCCTCGCCTTAGCTCCCGACTCACCCTGGGAGGATTAGCCTTCCCCAGGAACCCTTGGGCTTTCGGCGGAGGGGTTTCTCACCCCTCTCTCGCTACTCATGCCTGCATTCTCACTCGATGGCGCTCCACGTCGGGTTCTCCCGCCGCTTCGCTGCGCCATCGACGCTCCTCTACCACTCGTACTTGCGTACGAATCCATAGCTTCGGCTCAGGACTTGAGCCCCGTTAAATTGTCCGCGCAGGACCACTCGACCAGTGAGCTGTTACGCACTCTTTCAAGGGTGGCTGCTTCTAAGCCAACCTCCTGGCTGTCTAAGCAGTCCCACATCGTTTTCCACTTAGTCCTGAATTAGGGGCCTTAGCTGATGGTCTGGGCTGTTTCCCTTTCGACTAACGAAGCTCATCCCCCGTAGTCTCACTGCCATACTCTGGAGTCTCGGCATTCGGAGTTTGGCTGGGTTCGGTAAGCTTGTAGGCCCCCTAGCCCATCCAGTGCTCTACCTCCGGGACTGAACACGTGACGCTGTACCTAAATACATTTCGAGGAGAACCAGCTATCACCAAGTTTGTTTGGCCTTTCACCCCTATCCACAGTTCATCACCGCCATTTTCAACTGACGTGTGTTCGGTCCTCCACGGGGTCTTACCCCCGCTTCAACCTGACCATGGATAGATCACTTGGCTTCGGGTCGACAGCATGCGACTTATACGCCCTATTCAGACTCGCTTTCGCTTCGGCTCCCCATCACTGGTTAACCTTGCCACATACCGTCACTCGCAGGCTCATTCTTCAAAAGGCACGCCATCGTGGCCTCCTTACGGAGACGACACTCTGACTGTTTGTAAACCAACGGTTTCAGGTACTATTTCACTCCCCTCCCGGGGTGCTTTTCACCTTTCCCTCACGGTACTAGTTCACTATCGGTCATAGGACGTATTTAGCCTTACCGGTTAGTTCCGGCAGATTCACTCCAGCTATTCATGTCTGGAGATACTCAAGAA
>JAUXRN010000250.1 GCA_030681835.1 Actinomycetota bacterium | reverse complement strand
CGTCGCCAACGCCCGGTCGTAGAAACCACCGCCCTGCCCGAGCCGGTTCCCCTGCCCGTCGACCGCGGTGGCGGGCATGAGAATCACGGCCATGCCGGCGAGGTCGCCGTCCGCCTCCCCGGCCGGCTCGGCAATGCCCATAGGGCCGGTGCGGTAGTCCGTCCCTGGCCCGGTCTCGACCCAGGCCAGGGACGCGCCCTCGATCCGGGGGACCCAGACACGGTGCCCGCTGGCCAGCATGCCCGCGATGAGCAATGCGGTGCCCGGCTCGGCGGCAAGGGAGACGTAGCAGGCGATGCGGGCCGCGGACTGCGGAAGCAGGTCGACGGCCCTCGCCGCAAGGCCGGACTCGGCCACCCGCCGCTGCCCGGGCGGGCGTGCTGCTCGTGCTGCGCGGACCCGACGGCGCAGCGACGCTTTCGCGTCCGCCAAGCCGGGCTGATCGCTGGCCACCCGGCCATTCTCCCTGATCCACGAGGCCTGTCCGATCGTCTAGGGTCGGCGCATGCTCCTAGGGCCGGTTCCGTGAGTCGCCACGAGGTGCGCAAGGCCGTCATCCCGGCGGCTGGCCTCGGCACCCGCTTCCTGCCGGCGACCAAGGCCACGCCCAAGGAGATGCTCCCGGTCGTCGACAAGCCGGCCATCCAGTACGTCGTCGAGGAGGCCGTGGCGGCCGGGCTCGAGGATGTTCTGTTCATCACGGGGCGCAGCAAGCGTCCGCTCGAGGACCACTTCGACCGCAACTTCGAGCTCGAGCAGGTGCTTCGCGAGAAGGGCGACGACGCCCGGCTTCGCGCCGTGACCGAGTCCACCGACCTGGCCACCATCCACTACGTCCGGCAGGGCGACCCGCTCGGCCTGGGCCACGCCGTGCTCACTGCCGAGAACCACGTGGGCGACGAGCCGTTCGCCGTGCTGCTCGGCGACGACCTCATCGATCCCCGGAACCCGGTCCTGGCCCGGATGATCGACGTTCGCCGCGAGTTCGGCGGATCGGTCGTCTGCCTCATGCGGGTGCCGCTCGAGCATCTCAGCCTGTACGGCTGCCCCGCCGTCGTGCCAACGTCGGACGATGACGTCGTCCTCATCACGGATCTGGTCGAGAAGCCCGAGCCGGGCTCCGCGCCCAGCGACTACGCGGTGATCGGCCGCTATGTCCTGGACCCCGCCGTCTTCGAGGTGCTGGCGGGGACCGAGCCCGGCAGTGGCGGGGAGATCCAGTTGACCGACGCCCTCAGGGTCCTGGCAGCCATGCCCGAGGCCGAGGGCGGTGGCGTGCGCGGGCTGGTCTTCGACGGCCTGCGCTACGACACGGGAGACCGCCTGTCGTACCTGAAGGCCGTCATCACCCTCGCCTGCGAGCGCGACGACCTCGGCCCCGACCTTCGGGCCTGGCTGGCCGCTTTCGTCGGCCCGTGACCCCGCGGGCCTGGCCGGTCACCCTCGCGGCCGGCGACGTCGGCCTGCGGCCGCTGCGGTACGCCGATTCCTCACGTTGGCGCGAGGTGCGCCGACGCAACGCGGAGTGGCTCCAGGAGTGGGAGGCCACCCTGCCCCCCGAGGCAGTCGCCGACGGCGACGCCGCGCCCACGTTCGGGATGATGGTCCGCCGGCTGCGCCGCGAGGCCCGCGACGGACGCACCCTCCCCTGGGCACTGACCTACCAAGGTCGCCTCGTCGGCCAGGTCACCGTCGGGGGGATCTCCTGGGGATCCCTTCGCGCGGCCTACATCGGATACTGGGTCGACCGGGAGGTCGCGGGGCGCGGGATCGTGCCCACCGCGGTGGCGTTGGCGTGCGACCACTGCTTCGACGTCCTGCGCCTGCACCGCATCGAGATCAACATCCGTCCGGAGAACGCCGCGTCGCTGCGCGTGGTCGAGAAGCTCGGCCTGCGCCGCGAGGGGGAGCGCGCTGCCTACCTGCACATCAATGGCCAGTGGCGCGACCACGTCACGTTCGTCGCGTACGCGGGCGACGTTCCCGAGGGCCTGCTCTCGCGATTCACGGCGTCCAGCCGGGTCGACTGAGGCGCCGGCAGGCACCCGCGCGGGCATGCACACCCGGCGACACGCCGAACCGCTCGCCAGTCGCATGCGTGATGTTCCTCATGCCAGCGCCTAACGTTGCGTTCCGTGACGGGCCTGATCTACGTCGTGATCATTGCCCTATGGGCCGCTGTCCTCATCCCCATGTGGCTGCGGCGCCATGACCAGATCAGCGAGGTCCGGTCGACTGCCCGATTCAGCTCCGCGATGAAGACCCTCAGCGGACAGGGCCAGCCGCAGTACGCCATGGATTCGCCGTACGCGATGGACTCGTCGTACCTCATGCAGGCCGACTCCTCACCGCGCACGCGCTCGAACCGTCCGGAGGTCCCCATGCGACCGACGACTGACAGGCGCTCCGAGGGTATGGACCCCGCCTACGAACGCGAACTGGCCCGCCAGCAGGCCGCCACGCGCCGGGCCGTTGTTCTCGGCGCCCTCACCCTCGTGCTGCTTGCCGCCCTTGTCCTTGCCGTCCTGTCGATCGTGCCCCGATGGGTACCGTTCGCCGCGGCCCTGCCGCTCGTGGCGTTCGTCCTGGCGGCTGCCATGACGGCGTCCGAGCGCAGCGCGGCCCGGCCGGCCCGCAGCGCCAGCGGCGCACGCAGCCGCAGGGCCGAACGCCCGGCCCGCGACCGCGACGCCGAGTCGGACGCCGCCGCCGCGGCCCCGCAGGCAGCGGTCGAGGACGACTGGGAGACCTGGAACGCCTGGGACGACGACGACGCGTGGGATGCCGTCCCCACGACGCTGCCCACCTACGTCACGGCGCCGCGCGCGTCGGCCGTGCCGCGCGGCATCGACCGTTCCCGCCCGGGAGAGTGGACCGGCGAGGCCATGGTCGAGACCGCGCAGTCCATGCGCACGAGGCCACGGGCCGAGTCGCTGTCCTCGCCGCCGGTCGCCGCGAGCGACGACACCGCCGAGCTCCCGGCCGTTGCGGACGGCTACGCCCCACGCCGGGTGGGCTAGGCGCGCCGGCCCGCTTGCTAGGCTGTGCCGTCCATTGGGGCTGTAGCGCAGCTGGTAGCGCACCTCGTTCGCAACGAGGGGGTCAGGGGTTCGAGTCCCCTCAGCTCCACCACTCCCTCGCCGACACCAGCAGTTGGCGTCGTTCCCGGCGGTCCGGAGTGACGCTGGGTGCTGGTGTCGGGGGTCAGAGGGCGATGCGCCACTGGTGGGCCGTGAAGCCGCCCGACTCCTCGGGCACGACGTACTCCCGCACCAGCACGCCGCCGCAGGCCTGCACGACCGACGCAGACGCGGTGTTGGTGATGTCGGTGACGATGTCGATCCCGGCCAGGCCGTGGTCACGGGCGATCGGCAGCATCTGGGCGAGGGCGTCGGTGGCGTAGCCGCGCCGCCGCTTCCACGGGACGACCGCGTACCCGACGTGGCCAAGGCAGTACGGCGGAAGCTCCGTGCTGCCGGGCTGCCAGCGGAGGCTGATCGCCCCGCAGTAGTCCCCGTCCCACATCCACCGGCGCACGCCCGGAAGTCGGGGGACCGTCGTTCCGTCCGGCAGGACGACGGGTTGGTCCAGGCGGGTCGGGTGGTTCAGGGCCGCGAGGAAGGCTTCGGGGCCGGCGTGGATCTCGGCCAGTTCGCCCGCGGCGGCAGCGGGATCCAGCGCGGCCCGCTCGTTCGCCCAGCCCTGCTCGCAGGCGGCGACGTAGGACGCGAGGTAGGGCGCGGCGGGGGCGACCAGGTCCATGCGCGCGAGCATCCCACCGTCACGTCCACGTCGGCAGCCACATGCGCAGGCGCCACTCCTCGTACGGGATCACCTCGCCGGTCCAGATCGGGTAGAACCACCACGCGGCCGCGACGACGAGGAGGAGGAACGCCCCGACCGCGAGCGCTCCGTTGCGCCTCCGGTTGCCGGGCGCGTTCGCCGCCCCGAGCACGGAACCGAGCGTCATGGCCACGGCCATGGCCACGAAGGGCACGTAAACGATCGTGTAGAAGGTGAAGATCGTGCGGTCGACGTAGATCAGCCAGGGCACCCACCCCGCCGCGATGCCGACCAGCACCGCCCCGCTGCGCCAGTCGCGGCGGCCCAGCCAGCGCCACGCCTGGTGCAGGATGGCGCCGATCGCCGCCCACCAGATGATCGGGTTTCCCAGTGCGAGCACCTCGGCGGCGCAGTTGTCGGTGGGGCAGCCCTGGCTGCCGTCCTTGATGGCGTCCCAGTAGAACGCCGTGGGACGGGCCATCAACGGCCATGACATGGCGTTGCTGTCGTACGCATGCCCGGAGTTCAGGCCGACGTGGAAGTTCCACGCCTCTGAGTGGTAGTGCAGCAGGGAGCGAAGCGCGGCCGGGATCGCGGAAGGTGGCTGCGACGCCGCCCAGTCGCGCCCCCAACCACCATCCGTCAGCAGCCAGCCGGACCAGGTGGCGACGTACACGACGGCGGCGATGAGAAGGAACGACCCTGCCGCTGCGGGGGCGTCACGCAGCAGCGTGGCCCGCCACGGCCTGCGGACGCCGATCGTCCGACGAGCAGACACGTCCCACACCACCGTCATGAGCGCGAACAGGGCGAGGAACCACAGGCCCGACCACTTGACCCCGCAGGCAAGACCGAGCGTGACGGCGGCCGCCCATCGGTAGGGCCGCAGCCCCAGCCGTGGCCCCCAGTCGGTGGCCACGGCTGCCGCTCCGGCGCTGTCCACCAGTCGCGCGAGGCGGCGCCGGGTGTGGTCACGATCGATGAGCAGCAGGCCGAATGCGGCCAGTACCCAGAACATGAGGACCATGTCGAGGAGCCCCGTTCGGCTCAGCACGAGATGCATGCCGTCGAGGGCAAGCAGCAGGCCGGTCAGGGTGCCGACCAGGTCGGAGCGGGTGAGCCGCCGGGCGATGCGGGCTGCCAAGAGGATCGACAGCGTCCCGAGGACGGCCACGGCGAATCGCCAACCGAAGGGCGTCGCGCCGAAGAGGTACTCGCCCGCGGCGATGGTCCACTTGCCCAACGGGGGATGCACGACGTAGGCCGGCGTGTCCTTGAAGATGTCGAGGACGCGCCAGTCGCCGTCCGACGCCAGGAGGATGTCGTTGGCCCCCTCGACCAGTTGCCGCTCGTACCCGAAGCGCAGCAGGGCGATGGCGTCCTTGGGGTAGTAGGTCTCGTCGAACATCAGGGCATGCGGCTGGCCGAGGTTCGCGAAGCGCAGCAGGCCACCAATGACCGTGACGATCATCGGACCCAGCCAGCCCCGCCAGCCACTGGACGGCATCGCGGGGAAGAGCCGGTCCGCCAGGGACGCCGCATCGCGCCGCGGGGCCTGCGGCGCCACGCGACGACGGGCGCGCTCGAGGGTCCCGCTCACGGCGTCATCGTAGGCACGCTGTCAGGATGGGCCGGTGGAAGGCAGTGGCCAGGGCCGCATCGTGCTTGCCGCTACCCCGTTGGGCAATCCCGCCGACGCTTCCGCTCGGCTCGTCGAGACTCTGGCGCAGGCCGACGTCATCGCGGCCGAGGACTCCCGGCGCACCCGCCGACTGATGGCCGACGTCGGCGTCGTGCCCACCGGGCGGATCGTGTCCTTCTACGACGCAATCGAGCGCGAGCGGTCGGAGGAACTCGTCGCCGCCGCTGAGCATGGGGCGACCGTCCTCGTGGTGTCCGATGCCGGCATGCCGACAGTCAGCGACCCGGGCTTCCGGCTGGTCCGGCTGGCCATCGAACGTCAGGTACCGGTATCCGTCCTGCCCGGCCCCTCCGCCGTCCTGACTGCCCTCGCGCTGTCGGGACTGCCCGTCGACCGGTTCTGCTTCGAGGGCTTCCTGCCACGTCGGGCAGGCGAGCGCTCCGCCCGCCTCGCCGCCCTGTCCGGCGAGCCGCGGACGATGGTCTTCTTCGAGGCGCCGCATCGACTGGCCGCCAGCCTGGCCGCGATGTCCAAGGCCTTCGGGCCTGGCCGCGCGGCGGCGGCCTGCCGCGAGCTGACGAAGACCTACGAGGAGGTCCGACGCGGCACCCTCGACGACCTGGTCGGGTGGGCCGGCGCCGGCGTGCGCGGGGAGATCACGGTGGTTGTCTCGGGTGCGGACGCCGAGGGGCAGCGTCAGGCGTCCGGCCTGGTCGATGCGTCGGCGTGGGCCGTGGCGGTTGCTGAGGCCGAGGCAGCCGGCCTGACCCGCAAGGACGCGATGTCCGACGTGGCGCGGCGAGCCGGCGTGCGCAGGTCAGCGGTGTACGACGCGGTCGTCAGCGAGCGCAAGTCCCGAAAGTAGGATCCGTGCATGGCCGACGGCGAGAAGGACTCGTTCTACCTCGCCACGCCCATCTACTACGTCAACGATGCGCCGCACATCGGGCACGCCTACACGACCACAGCGGGCGACGTCGCCACGCGCTGGCGTCGACAGCGCGGCGAGCAGGTCTGGTTCCTCACCGGGGTCGATGAGCACGGGACCAAGGTGCAGCGGGCCGCCGATGCCGGCGGTGTGAGCCCGCAGCAGTGGGTGGACCGGCTCGTCGGCGACGCCTGGCTGCCCGTCCTGGGCACCATCGACGCCGCCAACGACGACTTCA
>JAUXRN010000229.1 GCA_030681835.1 Actinomycetota bacterium | reverse complement strand
GAACCCCGCCGGCCTCGCCCTGGAGGTCGACGCCACCGAGCACGGCGTGAGCGCCGTGCACCGCTTCGACCATCGCCAGGAGGGGGCACCGGGGATCACCCACGGCGGTCTGGTCGCCGCCGCCTTCGACGACCTGTTCGGGTTCCTCCTCTACCGCGTCGGCGAGCTCGCCGTGACGAGGTCACTGACCGTGGAGTACGTCCGTCCGGTGCTGCTGGGGGTGGACTACGAGTTCACCGCGCATGTCCGGGACCAGGCGGGACGGCGGCTCCACGTGAACGCTGCAGCCGCGGACGAAGGCGGCCGGCAGGTCGCGACAGCGCACGCGACGTTCGTCATCGTTGACGTCGAGCACTTCGAACAGGGCAGTCCCGCGAAGCGCTCGTGACTCACTCGCCAATGAAGGGCTCCAGCTCGACCGCCGGGTCGAGGTGGATGCCGTGGGCGGCCAGGGCGTCCTGAAGAACCAGGGTGACGTGGCGCGAGAGACGCCGCACCATCAGGTCCAGGGTCTCGTCGCGCTGGTCGAGCCACCAGATGACTGTGGCGTCGACCATGCCCATCACGCCAACCAAGATGCCCTCCGGGAACGACTCGTCCCCCGATTTGGTGTACCCCCGTGCCGCTACGGCGATCTCGTCCAGCAGACGCGAACGACCCATCCGAGAGCGGTGCATGGTCCGGCTCTGCCCCCGAGCCGCCAGGAAGCGGTAGAGATGGGGGTGGGCGTCGGCCCAGGTCGCGCAGGCGCGCACCAGCCCCTCGACGACCTGTACGGGCGTTCCCCGCCGAGCGAGGTGCGGGCGGACCCGCTGGATGAGGTCCTGCGCGGCGAGGCGGACCACCTCGTCGTCGAGGTCCTCGCGGGTGGCGAAGTAGCGGTAGACGTGCGGCCTCGGGATCCCAGCCCGCTCGGCGATCAGTGCCGTGCCGGCGTCCGCGCCCGCCTCGTCGACGACCTGCAGAGCAGCGTTGGCCACGTGACGCCGCCGGCGGTCGCGGACCCCATCATCGCGGGAAGACCGGCGCCGCACCGTGGAATCCACCCATCGCCCTACCTCGACCACAGACCGCA
>JAUXRN010000220.1 GCA_030681835.1 Actinomycetota bacterium | reverse complement strand
CGACCATGTCGCGGGAAAGCCCTGCTGGAACAGCCAGGCCGGTCACGGCCAGGCGCACATTTTTGCCGTGCCAGGCGCGGAAAACAGCCATGCTCGCCTCGGCCGACAGAAAATTTTCGCTGAGCAGGGCCATCAACCGGGAGGGTGAAAAAGGTAATTTCAGCGGTTGTTTGCATGCACCCAGAACATCCGCACCCACGAAAAACAATTTGCTGTCGACACCATCGACTGCCAGCGCTTCGCTGCTCATCTGGTCAAAAAAATCCTGCGGCACAAATATCGACGTATCTGTTTCCAAGCTCACGCCAACCCATGCGAGGCGGCGGTCATAAACTGGGTACCACAATCCGATTGCCGGCATAATTTCCAATATCCCTGAAAAATTACCGCCCTTGAGATTCTGCCAGGGCGGGTTGATAACATGATCCTTGTTGCACTGGCCGCATTCTATATCAGCGGGCGGTGCATAAGGCAGCCGGGATGCGCTACACCAAGCCATTATCGGCTGTTGCGCTTCGAACTTTAATCCGCCCAACAAAAAAGCCGCACGACTTTCATCGTGCGGCTTTCGTTTTTTGCCTGACCTTTTTTGCCTGGCCGGAGCTACGCTTGCGGGCGTTGCGTTTCTACTTGTTCAAGAGGTTCATTCTCTACATAAACCTCATGCTGGCGCGTGCGGCGTCGTGTCGCAGGTTTGTCCGCGTAACCGGCTGGAATATTCGCTACCGCTTGCAGCTTGCCCTGATCGGTCTCGATTTGCACCAGGCCTTCGCCACTGCTTGCCGCGATGGGCGCGGTAATTTTACTTACCACTGCCGCCGCGTCCTGTTGCGTTGCTGGCATGGCGATGCCTTCGCTCGGTATTGCGGGGCTTGGTATTACGGGGCTCGGCGTTACGGGCGGCGTCCAGCCTTCCGGGTAGGCGATGTACTCGGAAGGTTTAAGTTTTGCCGGGGCAGTATCGACCGGTGTTGCGGCTTGTTCTGCGACAGCAGTTTCAACGCCGCCTGTCGGCATTTCGCCGCCCGGTACGGTGTTGTCGCGGCGTTCGCGCTCGCGGCGG
>JAUXRN010000215.1 GCA_030681835.1 Actinomycetota bacterium | reverse complement strand
GGCGTCGCAGACGGGGACCGTCTGGCCGACGTAGGGGCTGCCGCCTCCCCCGGCGAGATCCTCGTTGTCGTCGACGATCGTCTGCATGGTGCCGGCGCACTTGGCGACGGTGCCCGCCCCGAAGGTGTTGTGGTCCTGGCGGACGTTGTCCTGCGAGGTGGACAGGTTCCAGGCCGGACCCTCCGGGTCGCCGCCATCCGTGTAGCCGTCCTGCGGCACGTAGGTGTCGCCGGTCATCACGTCGATCGAGGTCTCGTCGGTGAACCGATAGAGACGCTTGGTCTTGACACCCGAGAAGCCACCCATGTCGGGCTCGTCGATGGACACCGAGTTCACCGTGTCGACGGGGTTGACGGCCTCGGCGACGTAGTCATCGGAGGGCATCGGATCGGACAGGGCGGGGTCGCCCTGGGCGTTTGCGTACACCTCCTCGAGATTCTCGGGGTCGCCGAATGTCAACGTGTCCGCCTTGATGAGGCTGGCGAGGGCGTAGTTGCCGTCCACCGAGCCGTCGCCACCGACCTGCACGCCGTTCATCGGCGCCTCGAGGCAGTCGGGCTGGGTCGGGTCGCTGTGCGAGTAGTCGATGGTGGCCGGCGGCTCGGGCAGCGCGAGCTCGCCCTCGAGCTTGTTGCCGTACACGTCCAAGGCCATGCAGCCGGTCGGACGGGTCCAGCTCTCTGTGACGTAGTAGTCGTAGGGCTTGCAGTCCTGCGACGGGTCGGTCACTGCGTTGGTGCCGCGCAGACCGTCCGGCCGCTCGCACATGTCGGCGCCGGTGGTCTTGCTCCTGCCGAACTGCTTGACGGCGCCACTGCCCGGGTACGTCACGGGGTCGCCGTTCACGTCCTTCTGGGTCCTCCAGAGCTGCATCGGGATGCCGGGTACGCCGGGCTGGTAGTCCTCTTGCGCCGAGTAGGCGGGGTCGAACTCGTTGCGGGTGACGTCGTAGGTGACGGTGCCGGCGATGCCGCCGTTCTCACCGGGGACGTACGCCGTCACGCCGACGTCGATCTTGACGGACAGCCCGATGATCGGTAGGAAGTTGATGTCGACCTGCCCCGAGACGACCGTGTGCGGGAGATCGTTGTCGGTGTCGTAGGTGTAGCCGGTGTTCCTGTAGCGGCCGTTGTACGCCTCGAAGATGAGGAACTGGCCGAGCGGGTACGCCTGGCTGAGAT
>JAUXRN010000207.1 GCA_030681835.1 Actinomycetota bacterium | reverse complement strand
GAACGCCTGCCCCGACCTCTATCCGCGCACCATGGTGCTGAACGGCGTGTCGAAAGCTTACGCGATGACCGGCTGGCGCATCGGCTATGCGGCGGGGCCGGAGAACATCATCACCGCGATGGAGAACGTGCAGTCGCAGAGCACTTCCAACCCGACTTCGATTTCGCAGGTGGCGGCGGAAGCGGCATTGAACGGCGACCAGGGCTGCATCGCGCCGATGCTCAAGGCATTCCGCGAGCGTCATCTGTTCGTGGTGAATGAGCTGAACAAGATTCCCGGCGTGCAATGCCTCATGGCGGGCGGTGCGTTTTATGCGTTCCCGGATATGCGTGCGGCGATCGCCAGACTGCATCAGTGCGGCACGATCAAGGCGGCGACCGACATCGCGCTATCCGAATACCTGCTGGAACAGGGCGGCGTTGCGGTGGTGCCCGGTTCGGCTTTCGGCAGCGAGGGCTATGTCCGCCTGTCGTTCGCCACCTCAATGGACAACCTCAAGGCAGCGCTAGAGCGCATCGCGAAAGCGCTGTCCTGAGGTTGCGGTGGAGGCTCTTGTACCCGAAGGGTGAACCTTCAGGCAAGGCACTTTCGTGAAGCATATGCCAACTGCAAGAACCGCATTGTAGGTCGGGCTTTAGCCCGACATGTCGGGTTGAAACCCGACCTACAAAATCAGCAAGTAGCCCGCATGGAACGAAGTGAAATGCGGGGATCAATATGGCAGCATTCGGCTTCTTTCCCGCATTTCGCTGCACTTTATGCGGGCTACGGCACTGAGCCGACGTTGTCTGTGGAGAGAAACTATCGCGCCACCTGCAACTTCGGGCTGTCGGTTGTCCCGCCGACTTGCAGCGCAACCGACCCCATCCCCGCGCGCATGGTCAAATCGGCAATGACGCGTCCGGACACCTGCTGCTTAGCGATGTCCAGCGTGCCCGTTGCGTTCAACACCCCGGCGCTCATCTTGACCTGCCTGAAGTGGTAATCCCCGTTGGCGTAATACAAATCGCCGCTCAGCTCATCGAAATGGGTGCGCCCGCCCGGCAAG
Organism: Actinomycetota bacterium; assembly: GCA_030681835.1. GTDB lineage: Bacteria > Actinomycetota > Actinomycetes > S36-B12 > S36-B12 > UBA10649. Next base: position 6 of record JAUXRN010000207.1, on the reverse strand, counting down.
CTTTCC
>JAUXRN010000206.1 GCA_030681835.1 Actinomycetota bacterium | reverse complement strand
CGTGCCGTGGGCTGGGGGCTGGCCGCCGCCGCGGCCCTGGTCGCCGGGCCGCTGGAGATCGCCATCGTCGGCGACCCCGATGCATCGGATTTCGCTGCCCTGCGCCGGGTGGCCCTCGCGGCGACGTCGCCGGGCGCTGTGGTGGCCCTGGGGGACGAGGAGACGGGCGCGACGGACGGGGTGCCGCTGCTCCGGGACCGGCCGCCGATCGACGGCATGGCCGCCGCCTACGTCTGCCGGGGCTTCACATGCGAGGCCCCGACGACGTCGCCAGAGCGGCTCGCCGCGCTCATTGGGACTCGTCCCGGCCTCCTCGGGGAGTAGCCTGCCCTCAACCGCCGCATCGACCAGCCGGGAGGGTTACGTGGGCCTGTCGGACCTGGTCTATGGCGTGTACGAGAAGCGCCTAATGGCCCAGATCCCGGCGGATCGTCGACCGCGCCACGTCGGCGTCATCCTGGACGGCAACCGCCGGTGGGCCACCGCTCAGGGCTCCTCCTCCTCGGCTGGCCATCGGGCCGGAGCGGCCAAGATCGTCGACTTCCTCGGCTGGTGCGACGAGGCTGGCGTCGAGCTGGTGACCTTGTGGCTGCTCTCCACCGACAACCTCAATCGGCCGCAGCCCGAGCTCGACGCGCTGCTGGGCATCATCGAGAACACCGTCACCGGACTGGTGGAGCAGGGCCGGTGGCGGCTGCACCCGGTGGGCGCGCTCGACCTGCTCCCGGCGCACACGGCTCGGCTGCTCAAGGAGGCCGAGGAGACCACCTCCACGATCGACGGTTCCATGGTCAACGTGGCCGTCGGGTACGGCGGCCGGCGCGAGGTCGTCGACGCCGTCCGCTCGCTGCTGCACGAGCACGCCAGCCAGGGCACGACTCTGGACGAACTAGCCCAGTTCCTCGACGTCGAGCACATCGCCGAGCATCTGTACACGAAGGGCCAGCCTGACCCGGACCTCGTCATCCGCACGTCGGGAGAGCAACGCCTGTCCGGCTTCCTGCTCTGGCAGAGCGCGCATTCGGAGTTCTACTTCTGCGAGGCCTACTGGCCAGACTTCCGGCACGTGGACTTCCTGCGCGCCCTGCGTGCGTATGCCGAGCGCAATCGCCGCTACGGAACATAGCCGCGCCCGTCTCGCGGCCTGACAGGTCGCGGCGTGTCAGGGCCTGATGGACGCGCCTCCTCGGCCTACGGTGGTTCCACCGGTGGGCGGCCCCGCCCACACGTACACAGCACCGGGTCACCGGTCAGGTGGCCCGCTACAGGAGGCCCCTGTGCCCGTTGCGCGTCCCGAGCCCAGCGCCCGACGCACCTACGTCCTCGACACCTCCGTCCTCCTCTCCGATCCGCGTGCCCTGCTGCGGTTCGACGAGCACGACGTGGTCATCCCGGTGGTGGTGGTGACCGAGCTGGAGGCCAAGCGGAGCCATCCGGAACTGGGCTACTTCGCGCGGCAGGCGCTCCGGCTCCTGGACGACATGAGGGTCGAGCACGGCCGGCTGGACGAGCCGATGCCCGTCGGCACCTCAGGCGGCACGGTGCGAGTCGAGCTGAACCACACCGACGTCCAGGTGCTGCCGAGCGGGCTGCAGCTGGGCGACAACGACACCCGCATCCTCGCGGTGGCGCGCAACCTCGAGGTCGAGGGCCGTTCGGTCGTGCTGGTCAGCAAGGACCTGCCGATGCGCGTGAAGGCCTCGTCGGTGGGGCTGGAGGCGGAGGAGTACCGCGCCGAGTTCGTCGTCGAGACCGGGTTCACGGGCATGGTCGAGGTCGACGTCGCCGTCGACGACGTCGACCGGTTGTACGAGCAGCAGGTGATCGACCTCCCCGGCGCCGTCGACCTGCCCTGCCACACCGGCCTGGTGCTGCTCTCGGACCGGGGCAGCGCCCTGGGGCGCGTCACCCCGGACAAGCGGGTGCGCCTGGTGCGCGGTGACCGGGAAGCGTTCGGTATCCACGGGCGCAGTGCCGAGCAGCGCATCGCCCTCGACATCCTGCTGGACCCCGAGATCGGCATCGTGTCGCTGGGTGGCCGCGCCGGGACGGGCAAGAGCGCCCTTGCGCTCTGCGCAGGCCTGGAGGCGGTCCTCGAGCGGCGCCAGCACCGCAAGGTCATCGTCTTCCGCCCGCTGTTCGCGGTCGGTGGGCAGGAACTCGGCTACTTGCCCGGCACGGAGGCGGAGAAGATGTCGCCGTGGGGCCAGGCGGTCTTCGACACCCTCGGCGCGGTGACGACCCAGGAGGTCGTCGAGGAGATCGTCGACCGAGGCATGCTGGAGGTACTTCCGCTGACCCACATCCGTGGCCGGTCGTTGCACGATGCCTTCGTCATCGTCGACGAGGCCCAGTCACTGGAGCGCAACGTCCTGCTCACCGTGCTGTCCCGGGTCGGCCGCGACTCGAGGGTCGTGCTGACGCATGACGTCGCGCAACGCGACAACCTGCGCGTGGGCAGGCACGACGGCGTCGTGGCCGTCGTCGAGAAGCTCAAGGGGCACCCGTTGTTCGCGCACGTGACCCTCACCCGGTCCGAGCGCTCGCCGATCGCCGCCCTGGTCACCGAGATGCTCGAGGACGTCCACCTCTGAGGGTGTGTGATCTGCGTCACAATTCCTTCCTGAGGGCCAGATGCGCAGGCTGTGCACCTACGTACCTTTTGCCCGGTATGCCCATGGTTGCTGTGATCCTTCCCACGCGATGCTGACGTGACAGATGGACGATTCTTCGGCACCGTAGGGGGCTGATGTCCTTGTCCCGCAGCGCCGTCCACCTTCAGGAGACCCGCATGCGCCGTCAGCTCGGTGCCGTGGCCTTGGCCACCGTGGCCCTGCTGACGGTCGGCACGATCGGCGCTGTCCCGTCCCTCGCGGCAGCCCCGTCGGTCCTTCCCGCGGACGACGACCCTGCTGCACCCGCCGACCCCGCCGCGAGCAGCGAGCAGGACCGCGAGCTTGCCCTGATCCGTGGGGACCGCGAAGCGGCCGACATGCTCGGGTTCATGCCCAGCCTGTACACCGGCCGGTGGTTCAAGCCCGGCAAGGAGGACGTACGCCGATGCATCCTCGACCGGGAGAGCAACTTCAACTACCGGGCGAACAACGGCACCTACTTCGGCGCGTACCAGATGAGCGCGCCGCTCGCGGTCGGCGCGACATGGATGATGCAGCGCGAGGTCCGCAAGGAGTTCGGCCAGGAGGGCATGGACATCGTCCAGGCGCTGCGCAAGCTCACCCCTGACAAATGGAACCGCTACTGGCAGGACCGTGCCTTCTGGACGATCTGGCGCGATGGCGAGGGCAAGCAGCACTGGCACGGCGGGGCCAGCGACTGCTAGTCGCGTGCCGGGTCAGCGCGGTGGGCCCACCGGGATAGTGGCCGTGATCGGTCGCAGGGTGTCCGCGAAGAAGTCGTTCCCCTTGTCGTCGACCACGACGAATGCCGGGAAGTCCTCGACCTCGATCCGCCAGACCGCCTCCATGCCCAATTCAGGGAAGTCCAGTACCTCGACCTTGCGGATATTGTCCTGGGCCAGTCGTGCGGCCGGGCCGCCGATCGAGCCCAGGTAGAAGCCGCCGTTCTCTCGGCAGGCGTCCGTCACGACCTTGCTGCGATTGCCCTTCGCCAGCATGACCAGCGACCCGCCGGCCTTCTGGAACAGATCGACGTAGGAGTCCATTCGTCCCGCTGTCGTCGGGCCGAACGAGCCGGAGGCGTAGCCGACAGGGGTCTTTGCCGGGCCGGCGTAGTAGACGCAGTGATCCTGGAGGTACTGGGGCATGGGCTCGCCGCGCTCGAGCATCTCCTTGATGCGAGCGTGCGCGAGGTCGCGGGCCACCACCATCGGGCCCGAGAGGGCGACCCGGGTCTTGATGGGCAGCGCGGACAGGGTCTGCCGGATCTCGGCCATCGGCCGGTTCAGGTCGATGCGGACGGCCTCGTCGTCGAGGTGCTCGTCCGTCACGTCCGGCAGGTAGTGGGCCGGGTCGCGCTCGAGCTGCTCGAGGAAGACGCCCTCGCGGGTGATCCTGGCCTTCGCCTGCCGGTCCGCGGAGCACGAGACGGCGATGGCCACCGGGCACGACGCGCCGTGCCGCGGAAGCCGGATCACGCGCACGTCGTGGCAGAAGTACTTGCCGCCGAACTGGGCCCCGATGCCGAACCCCTGCGTCATGGCGAGGACTTCCTGCTCCATCTCCAGGTCGCGGTAGCCGCGGCCCTCGACGGACCCGTGCACCGGAAGCGTGTCGAGGTACCGGGCACTGGCGTACTTCGCCACCTTGAGGGCGTACTCGGCGCTGGTCCCGCCCACCACGATCGCTAGGTGGTAGGGCGGGCAGGCGGCGGTCCCGATGGCGCGGAGCTTCTCGTCGAGGAAGCGGGCGAACGACGCAGGGTTCAGCAGAGCGGCCGTCTCCTGGTAGAGGTAGCTCTTGTTGGCGCTCCCGCCCCCCTTGGCCATGAACAGGAAGTCGTACTGCTGCTCGTGGCCCGCGTGGGTGTCGGCGTAGAGCTCGATCTGGGCGGGGAGGTTGCTCCCGGTGTTGCGTTCCTGCCACATCGACAGCGGCGACAGCTGCGAGTAACGCAGGTTGAGCTGGTTGTACGCGTCGAAGATGCCTCGCGACAGCTCTCGCTCATCGTCGCCCGACGTGAGGACGTTCTGCCCACGCTTGCCCATCACTATGGCGGTGCCGGTGTCCTGGCACATCGGTAGGACGCCCCCGGCGGCGATGTTCGCGTTCTTCAGCAGGTCCAGGGCGACGAAACGGTCGTTGGGGCTGGCCTCCGGGTCGTGGAGGATCCGGGCCAGCTGCGCGAGGTGGCCCGGCCGCAGCAGGTGCGAGATGTCCCGGATGGCCTCGAAAGCCAGGGTGCGCAGCGCTTCAGGCGCAACGGACAGGAAGACCCGGTCGCCCAGCACGAGCTCCTCGACTCCGTCGCCGGTCACCAGGCGGTACGGGGTGTCGTCCTCGGCCAGGGGAAGCATCTCGGTGTAGTGGAAGTCGGTCACCCGTCAAGGGTATTCGGCTCAGTCAGGCGAGGTCAGCCACCATGCGGCATAGGGCGGGAGGACGACCTCCGGCGTCCACGCGACCGGCGTACCCGTGATGCGCTCAACCAAGGCACCTGAGACGAGCGGCCACAGGGCGGCTGCGTCGAAGGTCTGGGGATGCTCGGAGAGGTTGTAGGCCTGCACGATGCTCCCGGCTGCATGCCGGCGCCGGAACACCAGGACGGCGGGGTTCGACGCCACGAGCGCCTCGGTGGTCACCGAGGCGTGCAGCGCGGGCAGGCCCCGGCGCGCACTGATGAGCCGGCGGACGCGGGCGAAGATGCGCCCTGCGCTGCCGGCGGCCGTCTCGCCCGCATCGGCGACCGTCCAGTCCATGACCGGACGGTGGACCCACCGGTTGTCGGCGCTCTTCGCGGGGTCGGCCAGGTAGTCCGGATCGTTCACCATGGCCAACTCGTCGCCCATGTAGAGCAAGGGCAGGCCACCGAAGCCGAAGACCATGGCGTAAGCGCAGGCCAGCCGGTCCTCGGCAAGAGCCAGCGCGGCCGCATCGTGACGCTCGGTGGCGGCCTGCAGGCCGGCGAGACTGGCCGCCGACCCGGACGTGCGGCGGTCGCCCGTCTCAGGGTTGGCCTGGAAGTGCATGCCACGGGCGAAGCTCCCGGGGAAGTCGCCGGCGTAGAAGTCGGCCAGGAAGGACCGGTGGCCGTAGCCGTCCCAGCCGACCATCGCCGCATCGGAGTCATCGATGGCCCAGCCGATGTCGTCGTGGCAGCGCAGGTACGTCGCCCAGGCCGTCGTGACGGGCACCGGTGCGAATGCCGACAGCGCGGTGGCGAGCAGCCGACCGTCGCGAGCGGCGAGGGCCGACCAGATCTGCACCATGAGGGAGTTGTGGTACGCGAGATCGGACACCTTGCCGGCATGCTCGCCCTGCCCCAGGTACCCGACGACGTCCTGCCGGCCGACGATGGCCTCGGCCTTGAAGATGACGGCCGGAGCCATGATCCGGGCGCAGGCGCGCAGCGCCTGGGTGATGGCGTGCACCTCCGGCTGGTTCTGGCAGTTCGTCCCCATGCGCTTCCATACGAACGCGATGGCGTCGAGCCGGATGCAGTCGGCGCCCTGGTTGCCGAGGAAGCCGATCGTGTCGGCGAACTCCAGGAAGACGTCGGGATTGGCCCAGTTGAGGTCCCACTGCCATTCGTTGAAGGTGGTCCAGACCCAGCCGTCGAGGTCGGCGTCGAACGTGAAGTTGCCGGGGGCGAAGGCGGGGAACACCTCCGGCAGGGTGGCCTCGTAGGCGTCGGGCACCTCACGGTCGGGGAACACGTAGAAGTAGTCGTGGTACCTGGGCTCGCCGGCCCGGGCCCGTGCGGCCCATTGGTGCTCGCGCGCCACGTGATTGAGAACGAGGTCAAGGGTCAGCGAGATGCCCGCATCGTGGAGGCCGTCCGCGAGGGCCGCGAGGTCGTCCATCGTGCCGAGATCAGACCGCACCGATCGGTAGTCCATGACCGCGTAGCCGCCGTCGTTCGCGCCCGGCCGCGGAGTCAGCAGCGGCATGAGGTGCAGGTAAGTGATGCCGAGCCCGGTCAGGTAGTCAATGCGCGACCGGATCCCGTCGAGTGTCCCGCCGAACAGGTCTGCGTACGCGACGTAGCCGATGGTCGTCGCGTCCTGGAACCAGTCCGGCCGCAGGGTGCGCTCCGTGTCGCGGAGCCTCAGCCGCGGAGGTCGGGCCGCATGCACCGAGAGGATGACGTCGACGACTCGGGGCAGGACCTGGGCCGCGTCGTACACGGCGGCGAGCCCGTCCCAGAGATCGGCACCCCACCGGTCGTACCTGGCCAGCACCGCCTCACGATCACCGTCCCGCACGAGCCCGGCGGCAAGTCGGCCCCGTGCCTCGGCGAGCGCCACGGAGCGGGCGGCGCTGGTCGTTTCGGCCACGTGGAGGGGACTATCGGCCTGAGCCGGTGAAGTCGACCGACGAGTAGGTGGACAGCTTCGACAGCCGGTGCTCGCTGCGGACGTCCCTGATGGTGCCGCTCTTGCTGCGCATGACGATCGAGTGGGTCGTCGGGCCGTCGGGTGTGTACCGCACGCCCTCCATGATCTCGCCATCCGTGATGCCGGTGGCGCAGAAGAAGATGTTCTCGCCGGTCACGAGGTCACCGGTCGTGAGGACCCGGTCAAGGTCGTGCCCGGCGTCGAGGGCCTTGCGCCGCTCGTCATCGTCGCGTGGCCACAGGCGGGCCTGGATCGTGCCGCCGAGGCACGTGATGGCGCATGCGGCGATGATCCCCTCGGGAGTTCCCCCGATGCCGGCCAGCAAGTCCACGCCGGTGCCCGCGCGGGCGGCCATGATCGCGCCGGCCACGTCGCCGTCGGTGATGAACTTGATGCGTGCCCCTGCCGCCCGGACTCGATCGACGAGCTCGTTGTGCCGGGGGCGGTCGAGGATGCAGACCGTGAGGTCCTCGACATGCTCGCCCTTGCTGCGGGCGATCATGGCCAGGTTGCGCTCGATCGGCGCGGTGATGTCGATGGCATCAGCCGCCTCCGGACCGACAACGAGTTTTTCCATGTAGAAGACCGCGCTCGGGTCGTACATCGCGCCACGCTCGGCCACGGCGATGACGGAGATCGCGTTGGGCATGCCCTTGGCGGCGAGTGTGGTGCCGTCAATGGGATCGACCGCGACATCGGCCTCTGGTCCGTAGCCGTCTCCCACGCGCTCCCCGTTGAACAGCATGGGCGCGTCGTCCTTCTCGCCCTCGCCGATGACGACGACCCCGTTCATGGACACGCTCCCGATGAGCAGGCGCATGGCGTTGACCGCGGCTCCGTCCGCGCCGTTCTTGTCTCCGCGGCCGACCCAGCGGGCCGCCGCCATCGCCGCCGCTTCCGTGACCCGCACCAACTCAAGGGCGAGATTGCGGTCCGGTACCTCGGGCGCGACGGTCATGGCGGCAGCGTAGCCATGCTGGCGGAGCGCATTCTCGCCCAATGGCCCATGATGTTCGCGTGACGCAGGTGCAGCCCACTGGCCGGCCTAGCCCTCGGCTGCGCCAGTCCATTGGCGACATGATCCGTTCGCTTGCGGTGGTTCTGGTCGTGGTCGCAGGAGTGCTCCTGCTGGCCTGGCGGCCGCAGCCCGACCCGGTCCGCGTGGTCGAGGTGACCCCGGCCGTGACCCGCGCCGTGATGCAGGCGACGTTCGACGTCGTGGCACCGACCGGCCTGCCCGACGGCTGGCGGCCGACGAGTGCTCGGTGGGAGACGACGGAGGACTCGGGCGCCGAGCCCGTGCTGCACATCGGGTACGTCACGCCAGCGGACCAGTACGCGCAGTTCAGCCTGTCGGCCAGCGATGCCCCCGCCTACCTCGACGAGCAGACCGGCGGCGGGAGAGGCGACGGCCTCATGGCGGTCGGCGGCGTGGCGTGGCAGGCGTGGGAATCCCCTGAGCGCCGGTCCCTCGTGCGCGTCGAAGATGGGGTCACCACCGTCGTGTCCGGCGGCGCCGCCTGGGAGGAACTCGTCGTCCTCGCGGGCTCCCTGCAACCAGCACCCGCACTGGAGCCCTGAGCTGCGTGTGGCTCAGGCGTCCGGCGCCGGTGGATCGACCCGAGCGCGGGCCTGGTCAAGCCACGACTGGCAGACCGCGGCGAGCTCCTCACCGCGCTCCCAGAGAGCTAGGGACTGCTCCAGCGTCAGGCCGCCAGCCTCGAGGGAGGCCACCACGCCCGCGAGCTCGTCGCGGGCCTGCTCGAAGGTGGGCTCAGCCATGCCGCGACTCTAGTTGCCCTGCTCTGCGGCGACGGCCCGAGCCGCGACCGTGCCCTCGGCGAGCCGGATGCCGAGCGCGTCGCCCTCGGCAATCTGGTCGGCGCTGCGCGCGATCGCACCGCCGGCAAGAGTCACGATGGCATAGCCACGGTCAAGCGTGGCCGCGGGGGAGAGAGCGCGTGCGCGGGCGCCGAGGTGCGCGATGTCCGAACGAGCGGCATCCAGCCGCGAGACCAGTACTGCCCGGGACCGTTGACGTCGGTTGCGCAACGACTGCTCCTCGCGGTCCAGCAGGTGCCGCAGGACCATCGCCGAGCGCTGGCGGAGTGAGCCCACGAGCGCTTGCTGCTCGCGCAGCGAAGGCACCACCCTCTTGGCCGCGTCGGTCGGCGTTGACGCCCGCAGGTCGGCCACGAAGTCGACGAGGGGGTTGTCCTGCTCGTGGCCGATCGCGCTCACGACAGGGGTGCGGCACGCCGCGACGGCCCGGACCAGGGCCTCGTTGCTGAACGGCAGCAGGTCCTCGACGCTGCCACCGCCCCGGGCGACGATGATCACGTCGACGGATTCCATTGCGTCGAGCTCCGCGACCGCGGCGGTGACCTGCGGGACCGCCTGCACGCCCTGCACCGCGACCTCTCGGACCTCGAAAGCGATGCCCGGCCACCGCTCACGCGCGTTCACGAGGACGTCGTCCATGGCCGCGCTCGCCCGGCCGCACACAAGGCCGATGCAGCGCGGGATGAACGGCAACGGCTTCTTGCGCTCTGGCGCGAACAGCCCCTCGGCGGCAAGCAGCTCCTTCAGGCGAGCGAGCCCCTCGAGCAGCGCGCCCAGCCCGACCGGCCGGATCTCACGGGCCCGCAGCGACAGGCTGCCGCGGCCGGTGTAGAAGTCGGGCTTGGCATGGACCAGAACACGCTGGCCGACCGCCAGTGGCGGGTCCATGCGACCGATGACCGCTGCATCGGCGGACACGCTCAAGGACATGTCCACGTCGGTATCGCGCAACACCAGAAAGTGCGTCCGGCCGCCGGGTCGGGGCCGGTACTCCGCGACCTGGCCCTCGATCCAGACGGCACCGAGGCGGCCGATCCAGTCCGCGAGGAGGCGGGCCACCGTGCGCACCGGCGCCGGCGACTCGGGGCTGCTGTCCAGGGCCACGGCCGGAGCCTACGGCGAGGGGCGCATACGATGAGGCCATGCCCGGATCGAAGAAGGTGCTCCTCGCTTCTCCTCGTGGCTATTGCGCCGGGGTCGACCGCGCCGTCGTCGCGGTCGAGAAGGCCATCGAGCTCTACGGCCCTCCGGTCTACGTGCGCAAGGAGATCGTGCACAACAAGTTCGTCGTCGAGTCGCTCGAGGCGCGGGGCGCGGTCTTTGTCGACGAGGTGGCGGAGGTGCCAGAGGGGTCGACGGTCGTCTTCTCCGCGCACGGCGTTGCCCCGGTAGTCCACGAGGAGTCCCTCCAGCGCAACCTCAAGACAATCGATGCCACCTGCCCGCTGGTCACGAAGGTCCATTCGGAGGCCAGGCGGTTCGCCCACGAGGGGTACCAGATCCTGCTCATCGGCCATGAGGGCCATGAGGAGGTCGTCGGGACGATGGGCGAGGCACCGGAGGTGATGACCCTCGTTGAGCACCCGGACGAGGCGGCCACCGTCGAGGTGCCCCAGACCGACAAGCTGATCTGGCTCTCCCAGACGACCCTCTCGGTCGACGAGACGTTGCAGACCGTGGGAGCCCTCAAGGAGCGCTTCCCGCACCTGATCAGCCCGCCGAGCGACGACATCTGCTACGCGACCCAGAACCGCCAGGCCGCGGTCAAGGCGATCGCGGCCCAGTGCGACATCGTCGTGGTCGTGGGCTCGGCGAACTCATCGAACTCGGTCCGGCTCGTCGAGGTTGCCCTCGAGGCCGGCGCACGGTCGGCCCATCGGGTCGACTTCGCCCGGGAGCTCGACGTGGCCTGGTTCGAGGGAGTCGAGGTGGTGGGACTCACGAGCGGAGCGTCCGTGCCCGAGATCCTCGTGGACGACGTCCTGGTCTGGCTGCGCGCCCACGGCTTCGGCACGGTCGAGGAGGTCGAGACGGCCGAGGAGACCCTGGTGTTCTCGCTCCCGCCCGAGTTGCGCCGGGACATCAAGGCGGCGGGCGCCCACCCCAGGTAGTTGTGCGCTACTCGTCTGCGGCGCGTCTCCGGAAGACGACGATGACCAGCACGACCACGGTGGTGCCGATCACCCAGTACCAGTTGTAGGCCAGCGTGAAGAAGACGAGTTGCGTGCGATTGAGCAGCCCACCGCCGGAGGCTCCGCGGAAGGCCTGGCCCGCTGTGAGCGCAGCCAGCAGGAAGGCGATCGGTGGCGTGATGATGGCCACGACGTCGTCGTCGCGCCGGACGCGCAGGGCGCAGTAGACACTGGACGCCAGCAACGCCACTCCGGTCGGCCAGCCCAGCTCGCCGCTGCCCAGCCAGGCGTTGACGAAGGCCACGGCGACCGTGACGACGATGACGATCAGATAGACGGCACCCGCGCTGATGCCGTGGCCCGTGCCCGCCGCGGCGCGCCTGCTGCGAGCATCGTCGCGGCGGGCCTGGCGCCTTCCCGGGCTCACGTCGCTGTCCCCTCTTGCATCCGGGCTCGGTGATCCATCTGGCCCCTGCTCGGGCGGCCCGGAACGATCGAGCGTGCGCAGCCGCCCGGCATGAGCCGACGACAGCGCCAGAACGGCATCCGCGTGACCCTCCACCCCCTGACTGCGGAACAGCCGACCGGTGTCGGCCGTGACGGCGCGTGGGGCGGCGGGCGAGTCGGCCGGCGGTTCAGGCTCCGGCTCGGCCGGGGCTGCGAGGTCGTCGTGAGTGGCGGGGCCAGGGTCGTCGGGCAACTCCAGTGGCTGGTCCGCGAGGACGATGGGCTCGATGGGGGGCTCGTTGGCTGGCTCGACGTCGGGACGGAAGAGCGACTCGTAGACCGGGTCGATCGGTTCGCCCGGTTCGTCACGGATCCCCACATCCGTACCGTACTCAACGGGTCCCTCGTTCGAGGCGAACGCACTCGCGGCGACCCCGGCTAGGATCGCCCGTCGTGGCTCTCACCATCGGCATCGTCGGTCTCCCCAACGTCGGCAAGTCGACCCTCTTCAACGCCCTGACCAAGAATGACGTGCTCGCGGCGAACTACCCGTTCGCCACGATCGAGCCGAACACCGGGGTCGTGGGCGTGCCGGATCCCCGGCTGGATGTCCTCGCCGGGATCTTCGGCTCCGAGCGGGTCCTGCCGGCGTCCGTGGTCTTCGTCGACATCGCCGGCATCGTCAAGGGGGCGAGCGAGGGAGCGGGCCTGGGCAACAAGTTCCTGGCGAACATCCGGGAATCGGACGCGATCTGCCAGGTGCTCCGCGCCTTCACCGACGACGACGTCGTGCACGTCGAGGGCCGCGTCTCCCCGCAGGACGACATGGAGACGATCAACACCGAGTTGATCCTCGCGGACCTGCAGACTCTCGACAAGGCCCTGCCTCGGCTGCAGAAGGAGGCGCGCAACGACAAGACCAGGGCCCCAGTCCTCGCGGCTGCTGAGGAAGCTCGCGCGCTTCTTGACCAGGGAACCACGATCTTCGCTTCGGGTGTCGACCCGATGCCGCTCAGGGAGCTGTTCCTGCTGACGGCCAAGCCCTTCCTCTACGTCATCAACGTCGACGAGGACGAGCTGGCCGACGAGGAGTTCAAGCGGCGCATGGCCGAACTCGTCGCGCCCGCCGAGGCGGTTTTCCTCGATGCGAAGCTGGAGGCCGAGCTCGTGGAACTGCCCGAGGACGAGGCGCTCGAGCTCCTCCAGTCCGTGGGGCAGGACGAGAGCGGCCTGCACGCCCTTGCCCGCGTGGGCTTCGCGACGCTCGGGCTGCAGACCTACCTCACGGCCGGTCCCAAGGAGGCCCGGGCCTGGACCATCCCCCGGGGGGCAACGGCGCCCGAGGCTGCCGGAGTGATCCACACCGACTTCCAGAAGGGCTTCATCAAGGCGGAGGTGGTGTCGTTCGGCGACCTCGTGGATGCCGGTTCGATGGCAGAGGCCAAGGCCCGCGGCAAGGTCCGCATCGAGGGCAAGGACTACGTCATGGCCGACGGCGACGTCGTGGAGTTCCGCTTCAACGTCTAGGGGTACGCATGGCAGAGAAGGTGATGGGCCCGAAGTCCTACTTCCCGTCAATCGAGAAGAAGTACGGGCAGCCGATCGACTTCTGGATGAAGCAGCTGGATTCCGTTCGTGATGGCAAGCACATGGAGCAGGTGTCCTTCCTCAAGGACCAGCACGGGATGGGTCATGGCCACGCGAACGCGATCGTCGCTGTGTATCGCACTGAACGCGGCTTGTAGCCGAACGATGACCGCGGATCTCCACCCTCCGGGCCGTCGGAGACTGCGCAGTGCCGTCCGCGACGACGGCTATGAGACGTGGACCATCGCGGTGGAGCAATACGACGTCCTGCGCTCATTCATCGTCGCAACCTTGGAGGACCTCGACTCAGGCGACGGGGTCCTCCTGAAGCACCTGATCGAGGTGGCGGAACTCGAACTGGCGGAGCATCCGAGCTTCCCGTGTGGGCGCTTCACGAACTGGATCCGCTTCGTCAAGGTGGATCTGGAGTGTGAGGGAGTGGTGGAGCGGGTCGATTCGAAGTCGCCCCAGCGGCTGCGCGTTGTAGCAGCACCCTGAAACGTTCGGGTCTGTACGCCGGCCGATCACTTCTCGGGGTGGGTGCCAGTAGCCTGCGCCCATGACGGTCGAGGAGCCGATGGACCCGGTCGCCAGGGCGATGGCGCTGCGGGCGTCGGATGCCGACCGCGAGAAGGTGGCGGGAGTCCTCCGCGACGCCTATGCCGAGGGCCGGCTGACGCCGGTCGAGCTGGACGAGCGGCTGTCCGAGGCGTATGGCGCGACCACGTACGCCGACCTCGTGCCGGTCCTCCGGGAGTTGCCGGTGCCGCCGGGCATCCTCGCCCTGCCGGACATCCCTCGGGCCGCCCCGGCCCACGATGGCACCATCCGGGGCGTCCCCATTCAGCAGGGGCTCGCCGGCCAGGCAGAGCCGAATGCCGTGGCCGTCTTCGGGCAATTCACCCGCCGGGGGGCCTGGACCGTTCCTCCCGAGATGGCCGCGACAGCCGTGTTCGGCGAGGGCACGCTGGACTTCACCCAGGCGCTCATCACCAGCCGGGAGACCGTCGTGACCGCGGTGGCGTTGTTCGGCAGCCTGAAGATCACGCTGCCGCCAGGCCTTGCACTGCGCAACGAGGTGGTGGCTGTCCTGGGGTCCGTCGACGTGCCTGTCGATCCGGGACCACCGGGCGCCCCGGTGCTCGTCATCAAGGGCGCCGCCATCTTCGGGAGCGTGGAGATCAAGCGCTGAACGCCCACCCCTCCCTCCGCGAGTGGTCGGTCGTCGCGGCCCGGCGGGCGATTTGTCCAGCAACGAGTGCCCACTCGCGGAGGGGGGGCGGGGGGATGCGGGGGTGCTAGCGGGGGCCCTCGATCGCTGGGCGGGCCGGCAGGCGCAGCCCCTCTTCGCGCAGTTCCAGCTCGGCGAGGGCGTCGATGATCCGGCGGTCGCCCCTGCGCCATGCCCCCGCCGGGTCGTCGTCGATGCGTGCCAGAACGTGCAGTGGCTGGCGAGCCAGCGCCCTGAGGGCGAACAGGTCGAGGTCCTCGTTAGCATCGACGAACTGCTGGGCCGCGCTCGCCTTGCGGACGAAGGCCACGCGGATCGGGATCCAGAAGGCGGCGAATGACGCGAAGGCGAGGACGGCCAGCGACACGGACGTGAACATCGCCAGGCTCGCGACCGCGTCCGCCTCGGCCTGCCCCGCCGCGGCGATGGCACCGGCCGCGGCGCTCATCCCGTCGAACGGAGCAGACAGGCCCTCGCCGACGAGCGGGATCCCCTCAAGTGCGTCCCCTGCCGAGGTGATGCTCCCGGCCAGGCTGGTGGCCCCGTCCGAGATCGCCTGTCCCGGAGCGGCCAGGCTCATGATCAGGCCGTGCAGCTTGACTGCGATCCAGATCCAGGCGACCGTCCAGCCCACCAGCCACAGGTCGCCGGCAAGCTGGCGGGCCCGCCGCGCGGGGATGTCCGAGTAGAACGTCATCTGGGCCTCCTGGTCCGCCGGTGCGCCGCTGGCGATTTCGCGGGATCGCCGGCACCTCGTAGTGTCGTGGGGTGAATCGCCGAGAAGACCTGCGCAATATCGCCATCATCGCCCATGTCGACCATGGGAAGACGACGCTCGTCGACGCCATGCTGTGGCAGTCGGGGGCCTTCCGGGCGAACCAGGATGTCGCGGACCGGGTCATGGACTCGATGGACCTCGAGCGCGAGAAGGGCATCACGATCCTCGCGAAGAACACGTCCGTCCGCTATGCCGGTCCATCGGCGGCGCCCGGCGGGGTCACGTTCAACATCATCGACACCCCCGGGCACGCCGACTTCGGGGGCGAGGTGGAGCGCGGACTGGAGATGGTCGACGGCGTCGTCCTGCTCGTGGACGCCTCGGAGGGCCCCCTGCCGCAGACCCGTTTCGTGCTGCGCAAGGCGCTGGAGAAGCGTCTCCCGGTCGTGCTGGTCATCAACAAGGTGGACCGTCACGACGCCCGCATCGGCGCCGTGGTCGACGAGACCTACGAGCTGTTCCTCGACCTCGATGCCACCGAGAAGCAGATCGACTTCCCGATCGTCTACACGAGCGCCAAGGCCGGCCGGGCCTCCCTGACCCGTCCCGAGGACGGCGGCATGCCGGAGGAGGCCGACCTCGAGCCCCTCTTCCGCACCCTCCTCACTACGGTCCCCGCCCCGGAGTTCGACCCGGACATGCCGCTCCAGGCCCACGTCACCAACCTCGATGCGTCTCCTTACCTCGGCCGCCTCGCGCTGTGCCGGGTGCACCACGGCACCATCCGCAAGGGCCAGCAGGTGGCCTGGATGAAGGCCGACGGAACGGTCGAGCGGGCAAAGATCGTCGAGTTGCTCATGACCGAGGCCCTCGACCGGGTCCCCGTCACGGAGGCTGGCCCCGGCGACATCATCGCGGTGGCCGGCCTGCCCGACATCACCATCGGGGAGACCCTCGCGGACATCGAGAGCCCCGTGGCGCTGCCCGTCATCACGGTCGACGAGCCGTCGATCTCGATGACGATCGGCATCAACACCGCGCCGCTGGCCGGCCGTACCGGCACCAAGCTCACCGCCAACCAGGTCAAGCAGCGCCTCGAGGCCGAGCTCATCGGCAACGTCTCGATCCGCATGCTGACCACCGAGCGACCCGATACCTGGGAGATCCAGGGCCGCGGGGAGCTCCAGCTGGCCATCCTCGTCGAGCTCATGCGGCGCGAGTCCTTCGAACTGACCGTGGGCAAGCCGCAGGTCGTCACGCGGGTCATCAACGGCAAGGTGAACGAGCCCATGGAGCGACTGTCCGTGGACATCCCCGAGGACTACCTCGGCGTGGTCACGCAGCTCATGGCCCTGCGCAAGGGCCGGATGGAGCAGATGGTCAACCACGGCACCGGCTGGGTGCGCATGGAGTACCTCGTGCCGGCCCGAGGCCTGATCGGCTTCCGGACCGAGTTCCTCACGGAAACGCGGGGGACCGGCCTGCTGCACCACGTCTTCGACAGGTACGAGCCGTGGCACGGCGAACTCCGCACCCGCCCTACCGGGTCGCTGGTCGCCGACCGCTCCGGCTCCACCACCGGCTTCGCCCTGGCGAACCTGCAGGAGCGGGGCACCATGTTCGTCGGGCCTGGCACCGAGGTGTACGAGGGAATGGTGGTGGGGGAGAACTCGCGGTCGGACGACATGGACGTCAACCCGACGAAGGAGAAGAAGCTGACCAACATGCGCCAGTCGTCGGGAGACATCCTGGTGCCGTTGATCCCGCACAAGCACCTGTCGCTCGAGCAGGCGCTGGAATTCTGCCGCGAGGACGAGTGCGTGGAGGTCACGCCGGGGTCGGTTCGCATCCGGAAGGTGATTCTGTCCGGCACCGACCGGGTCAGGGCCGGACGAGGTAAGGCGAAGGGCTGAACCGGACGGATTGTTCTCTTGTGAACATCACGATTTGGTGACGTATGTCCGGCTGAGCCGGTACGCGTAGTTACCGACGCGTAAAGGTGTCGTAATCTCATGCGGCTAGCCTCGACGAGGCGAGTCCAGATCTGTTCGCATCGGTCTCGACCGTTTGCGGAGCGTTACGCCACGACATGTCGGTATCCACCGGCCCGACCAGGAGGCGCTGTTGAGCACCGCCACGGAACCGACCGTCGCCCTCGTCGACGCTCCCGTGACCGGTCTGTCTCTCCGCCAACTGGCCTGGCGCCGCCTGCGGCGCGACCGCGGCGCCATGATCGCCATGTGGGTCCTGGTCTTCATCTTCGGCATCGCCATCCTCACGCCGTGGCTCGTCGGCCTCATGGGCCTCGACCCCTACGCCTTCGACGGCACCGTGCTCAGCCCCGCGGGCAGCCTGCCGTTGGGCGACTGGGGCGGTGCATCGTGGGAGCACCCCCTGGGCGTCGAGCCCCTGACCGGCCGCGACCTGCTTGCCCGGCTGATGTACGGGGCCAGGGTGTCGTTGTTCATCGCGGTCACGTCGGTCGTCATCATCGCCGTCGTCGGCACGACCATCGGCATCATCGCGGGCTACAAGGGCGGCTGGCTCGACACGATCATCGGGCGGTCGACGGACCTGCTGCTCGCGTTCCCCTTCTTCCTCATGCTCATCGCCCTGAGCCCGGTGCTCACCCAGCGGCTCGAGGCCGCAGGGCTGAGCCCCGAGGCCGCCCGCATCGGCTACCTCATTATCGTGTTCGCGTTCTTCGGCTGGCCCTACCTGGCTCGCCTGATCCGGGGACAGGTGCTGAGCCTGCGAGAACGTGAGTTCGTCGAGGCGGCAGTGGCGAGCGGGGCGCCTACGCGGCGCATCCTGTTCAAGGAGATGCTGCCCAACCTCTGGGCGCCGATCATCGTCTACGTCACCATCTCCATCCCCACCCTGATCGCAGCCGAGGCGGTGCTGTCCTACCTTGGCGTGGGGATCGTGGAGCCCACCC
Source organism: Actinomycetota bacterium (assembly GCA_030681835.1). Classification (GTDB taxonomy): domain Bacteria; phylum Actinomycetota; class Actinomycetes; order S36-B12; family S36-B12; genus UBA10649. The sequence goes on along the minus strand of JAUXRN010000206.1, from coordinate 9,980 downwards.
CCTCGTGGGGCAAGATGCTCGCCGACTCGGTGCGCTACTTCGCCGTGGTGCCCACCTACTTGTTCATCCCCGGCACCGCCCTGTTCATCGTCGTGTACGCGTTCAACGTGTTCGGCGACGCAGTCAGGGATGCCCTCGACCCGCGAACCGGGCGAGGGATCGCGTGAGCCGCGCCACTGCGCGATCGCGCACCACCACAGTCTTCCCGCCAGTACGGCGTGGAGTCCGATCAGCCTGATCGGAACAGGGTCGTGTCCGACACGATCCTTGACAAGGAGGAACACATGGGTTCGGCCATCAAGAACGGCCTGCGCCTTGCCGCAGTGGCTACCGCGGGCGCCTTGGTGCTCGCGGCGTGCGGTAGCAGCAGCAGCAGCGATAGCAGCAGCGGTGAGGCGACTGAGTCTGCCGCCAGTGGCGAAGGCGCCCCGGGAGGCACGATCAACGTGCTGACGCTGGAGGAGCAGTTCCTCCACGTCGACCCGCAGCGCATCTACACGGGCGTCGACCTCGCCTTCTTCAACGGGTACACCACCCGGACGCTCACGGCGTACAAGTTCGCGCCGGGCGCCGAGGGAGTGACGATCGTCCCCGACATGGCCACCGACCTCGGTACGCCGAGCGCCGACGCCAAGTCGTGGGCGTTCACGATCCGTGACGGCGTCACGTTCGAGGATGGCTCGCCGGTGGGCTGCAAGGACGTCAAGTACGGCGTCTCACGCACCTTCGCGACGGATGTCATCACCGACGGCCCGACCTACGCGATCTCGATGCTCGACATCCCCAAGGATGCCGATGGCGCGTCGGTCTACAAAGGCCCGTACGTGACCGAGGGCAATGACGTCGCCGCGTTCGACAAGGCAGTCGTCTGCTCTGAGGACGACAAGACGATCACCTTCAACCTGAACCGCCCCGCTGGCGACTTCAACTACACGGTCACCCTGACCGCGTTCTCGCCGGTTCCGGCCGCGAAGGACACGGGCGAGGGCTACGACGATGCAGTCGTGTCCACCGGCCCGTACAAGATCTCCGAGTACACCAAGGGCCAGAAGATGGTGCTGGTGCGCAACGAGAACTGGAGCAAGGACTCCGACGACTACCGCCCGGCGTACCCGGACCAGATCGTGGTCACCTTCGCTCTTGACCTCGCCGCCATCGACCAGCGACTCATCGCTGACGCTGGCGACGACCAGACGGTCGTGACCTTCACGGGCGTCCAGCCGGAGAACCTCGCCACCGTTTTCAGCGGTGACCCGCGGTTCGTTGACCGTTCGGTCGACGGCTATGACCCCTACGTGCGCTACCTGGCCATCAACACCCAGAAGGTGCCGAACCAGATGCACCGTCAGGCCATCGCAGTCGCGCTGAACCGCGCTGAGATCATCACCATCGCCGGCGGCAGCTTCGCCGGTGACATCGGCGACGGCGTCATCAAGCCGAACCTCGCCACCGACTACGCGCCTTCGGGCATGTGGACGGACATGTTCGGCGCGGCCGTGGCTGACACGGGCGACGCGGAGCTGGCGAAGAAGCTCATCGCCGACTCCGGTGAGCCCATGCCGCCGATCACCTACCAGTTCCCGATCTCGCCCACCAACGAGAAGGCGGCCGCTTCCATCAAGGCCTCCCTCGAGGCAGCGGGCATGACGGTGACCCTCGAGGGCATCGAGGCCGGTCAGTACTACGGCGTCGTGCTCGATCCGGAGCAGGAGAAGGAACTCGTCTCCGCCGGCTGGGGTCCGGACTGGCAGAACGCATCCACCGTCATCCCCGAGCTGTTCGGGGCCAACGGCGGGTTCAACCTGTCCCGCGTGGACGACCCGGCCTACGAGGCCGAGGTCCAGGCTGCCCTGGCGATGACCGATCGCACGGCGCAGGCTGACGCCTGGAAGGCGCTCAACAAGAAGGCCATGGAGCAGGCCTGGGCGGTGCCGACTCGCTTCGGCAAGATCCAGTACCTGTGGGGTTCCAAGGTCGGCAATGCCTTCCTCTGGGATGCCTACGGCTCGTACGCGTTCGGTGATCTGTTTGTGAAGAGCTAGCTCGATAGCGCGGTGGCTCCGGGGGGCACGTTCCCCCTGAGCCACCGTTCACTCCGTGCCACTATTGGCAGACCCGAACCACAGGAGCAGCGACCGTGACCGCGTACGTGATCAGGCGAGTACTGACCGGAATCCTGATTCTGGTCCTGCTCAGCATGCTCACCTTCCTCCTGTTCAATGCGCTCCCTGCCGATCCCGCCGCGCTGACGTGCGGCAAGTCGTGCAACCCGCAGACCATCGAGGCCAACCGGGAACGGCTCGGCCTCGACATGCCCCTGTACATGCAGTACCTGGAGTTCGTGAAGGGCATCTTCTTCGGCCGGACGTACGGCTCGGGAACGGCCACCTTCGAGTGCAGCGCCCCATGCCTGGGGTACTCCTTCCGCCGCGGCGAGGAGGTCACTCCCCTCATCCTCGGCGTCCTGCCGGTGACGATCTACCTCGCCATCGGGGCGTTCATCCTGTGGATCGTCACGGGCGTGCTGCTCGGGATCTATGCCGCCCTGCGGCGCGGGCGCTGGCAGGAGCGGGCCACGATGGGCGGCGCTCTCGTCGGCTACTCGTTCCCCTCGTTCTTCATCGGCCTGCTCCTCCTCTTCTTCGTCGTCATCCGATGGCAACTGCTGCCGTACCCCAGTTACGTCCCGCCAAGCGAGGACCCGGTCCAGTTCCTCCAGACGATGATCCTTCCGTGGATCACGCTGGCGCTCGTCTTCGCAGCGTTCTACATCCGGCTGACCCGCAACCAGATGCTGGAGACCCTCAGCGAGGACTACATCCGCACGGCGCGGGCCAAGGGCCTGCCCGAGCGGACGGTCATCCGCAAGCACGCGTTGAGGGCCGGCTTGACGCCGATCGTCACCGCGGCCGGACTGGACCTCGCGGGGCTGCTCGGTGGCGCCATCATCGTGGAGAGCGTCTTCACCCTGCCGGGCCTCGGGCGCCTGGCCATCAACTCGGTTCTCGACGCAGACCTGCCGGTCATCACCGCGACGGTGCTTGTGGCCGGCTTCTTCATCGTCGTCGCCAACATCATCGTCGACCTGCTGTACGCGGTCATCGACCCGCGGGTGAGGCTCTCATGAGCGACGCTTTCGTCCGGGTCGAGGACCTCAAGGTCACCTTCCCCACCGAGGACGGCGATGTCCGCGCGGTCGACGGCGTCAGCTTCAGCGTCGACCGGGGCAAGACCCTCGCCATCGTCGGGGAGTCCGGCTCGGGCAAGAGCGTGACGTCGCAGGCGTTGATGGGCCTGATCAGCCGCCGTACCGCCAGGATCGAAGGCCGCGCGTGGGTCGGTGACGACGAGCTCATCTCGGCCTCAGAGGACGATCTTCGCAAGCTCCGTGGCTCGCAGGTCTCGATGATCTTCCAGGATCCCTTCGCCTCGCTGCACCCGTTCTACCGCATCGGCGACCAGCTGACAGAGGCCGTGCACGTCCATCAGGACGTGTCCAAGTCGGCTGCGCGAGCACAGGCTCTGGAGATGCTCGGCAAGGTCGGCATCCCGAACCCGGAGCGTCGGCTGGACGACTACCCGCACCAGCTGTCCGGCGGCATGCGCCAGCGCATCATGATCGCCATGGCCCTGATCAACGGCCCCGCACTCCTGATCGCCGACGAGCCGACGACGGCTCTCGACGTGACAGTCCAGGCCCAGATCATGGAGCTGCTGGCGGAGCTGCAGGTGCAGTACAACACCGCCATCATCCTGATCACTCACGACCTTGGCGTGGTGGCCGACGTCGCGGACGAGGTCGCTGTCATGTACGCCGGGAGGCTGGTGGAACGGGGCAGCCTCGAGGACATCTTCTACGACCCCCAGATGCCCTACACCGTTGGGCTGCTCTCGTCCGTCCCCCGCCTCGATGACGTCAGCGCCCGGCTGACCCCGATCGCTGGGCAGCCGCCGTCGCTGATCAACCTGCCACCCGGATGCGTGTTCGAGCCACGTTGCACGGCCTCGCCGCTGGTGCCGGGAGGTCGCTGCATGACGGAGCGTCCCGAGCTCCTCACCATTACGTCGAGCCACGCGGTGAGGTGCCTGCTCGAACCCACGGAGCGGGCCCAGTTCGCCCGCCGGTCGCTCGCGACGGCCGCGGGCCGCGCCGAGGAGGCATCGTGAGCCCCGAGTCGATCCTGCGTACCGACGGACTGGTCAAGCACTTCCCGATCACCAAGGGGGCCATCCGCAAGAAGCAGGTCGGCACCGTAAACGCGGTCAACGGGATCTCGCTCGGGGTCGCGCCAGGCGAAACGCTCGGGCTGGTCGGAGAGTCCGGCTGCGGCAAGTCGACGGCAGGCCGCACCCTGCTCAAGCTGCTCCAGCCCACCGAGGGCACCATCCACTACGACGGACGCGACATCACCGGCCTGAGCAAGCACGACATGGTGCCGCTGAGGCGCGAACTGCAGATGATCTTCCAGGACCCCTACTCGTCGCTGAATCCCCGTCACACGGTCGGGGCGATCATCTCCGCGCCCTACGAGGTGCAGAAGATCGATCCGCCCGGGGGCGTCAAGCGGGCCGTGCAGGCGACCATGGAGCGCGTCGGGCTAAACCCCGAGCACTACAACCGCTACCCGAACGAGTTCTCCGGCGGCCAGCGGCAGCGCATCGGCATCGCCCGTGCCGTGACCCTGCGGCCCAAGGTCGTGGTCTGCGACGAGCCGGTGTCCGCCCTGGACGTCTCCATCCAGGCCCAGGTCATCAACCTGCTGCAGGACCTTCAGAACGAGTTCGGCATGGCATACATCTTCGTGGCTCACGACCTGTCCGTCGTGCGCCAGATGTCGCATCGCGTCGCTGTCATGTACCTCGGCAGCATCGTCGAGATCACCGACCGCGACTCGCTCTACGCCAAGCCGCTGCACCCGTACACGCACGCGCTCATGTCGGCCGTGCCCGTACCGGACCCACGCGTCGAGGCCGCGCGGGAGCGGATCGTGCTGCAGGGCGACCTGCCCAGCCCGATCAACCTGCCGTCCGGCTGCGTCTTCCATACCCGGTGCTTCCGGGCCCAGGACCGCTGCCGGGTGGAGGTGCCGCAGTTGCTGGAACTCCTGCCCGGGCATCAGGTGGCCTGCCACTACCCGGTCACCGAGAGCCTGGGCAGCGACCTCATCCTCGGGCCGAACCCCGGTGTCATCGAGCAGCAGACTCCAGAGGTGCGACCCCCCAGCGAGGTCATCGCCGACGTCGAGTCGGCCGGTTCGTCGCGGCCCGACGGCATCGACTACGCGGCGGACCCGAACTTCAGCAAAGGTGAGTGGTGAAGAACTCCACCCCGAGGCGCATGAGGTTCTCGGTCACGACCTCCTGAGGGGTCATGTGGGTGACCCCGCTGAGCGGGATAACGGAGTGGGATCGCCCGGCAGCCAGCAGTGCACTGGATAGCTGCAGGGTGTTCGCGGCGAGGACGTTGTCGTCTGCCAGTCCGTGAATGATGAGCAGCGGGCGCTCCAACTGGTGAGCCTTCAGCAGCAAGGAGTGCGCGTCATAGACCTCGGGGTTGTCCTGCGGTCGACCTAAATACCGCTCGGTGTACGCGGTGTCGTAGAGGCGTTGGTCCGTGACCGGCGCCCCGGCCACGGCGGCCCGGAACACGTCGGGCCGCTCGAGCACCGCGAGGCCGGCAAGGAATCCCCCGAAGGACCAGCCAGTGATCCCGACGCGGTCGAGGTCCAGATCGGGGTAGATCGCGGCCAGTGCCTGCAGCCCCGACACCTGGTCGGCGAGGACGCCGCTGGCCAGGTCGAGGTGGACGCCGAATTCCCAGGCCGGCCCGCGGCCCGGCGTGCCGACGCCGTCGATCACGACCACCGCGAAGCCCTGGTCGGCAATCCACTGGTCCTGGGCGAAGCCGCTCGCCGCGTGCACGACCCTCGCGTGGTGCGGGCCTGCGTACGGGGTCAGGATGACCGGGAGCCGAGCCGAGCCCGCCACGTGACCGGTGGGCCACAGCACCGCCGCGCACAGGCGTCGCTCGCCGACGCGCAGGAAGGTGACCTTGGGCTCGACCACGGACCGCTCGGCCATCGACGTGATGGTCCCGCTCGCGCCCGTGAGCGTCGCCGTGTAGCTGGTTCCCGTGGCCTCGGCGGTGGCCGTCGCCACGACCATCGCATCGCCCCGGGCTGCGACGGAGTTGACGGAGTCACCCGTCGTCACGTGCTCGACCTCGCCGTTCCACCCGATCCTCAGCACATGCTGGTCCATCGGATCGGATGTGCCGATGACCACCAGTCGGTCATGGTCGACGTCAACCAGGCCGTGGACGTTGAAACCGGACGGGCTCAGCGGCCGCCCGTCGCACATGAGCTGGAAGCAGTCCTCCTGCGCATTGGCGACGATCTCGAGGAGGGACCCGTCGGGTGCGCGGCAAGGCACGCCCGGCAGCACCGTCACCCACGGGCGGGTGACGCGCTCGGCCAGCGGGGTCAGCTCGCGGGTTCCAGCCGCCAGGCCCAGAATCAGCTGGTGCTGCTGGTCGCGGCTGAGGACCGCGATCACGGCGCCGCCATCGGATGCAGTCTCGACGCTGGTCAGGTAGGGGTAGGCATCGCGATCCCAGGTGAGCTCGGTGCGCGACCCGTCCAGCAGCACGTGGAACAGCCGCGCCTCGGGGTTCCGCGTACCGGCACTGGGATAGCGGTGCGGGATCGGCTCGTTCTGCGGCTGCGCGGGATCCGCGATCCAGCGCACCTCCACGGCGGACTCGTCCACGAACTCGACCAAGAGCGCATCGTTCGTGTCCAGCCACCACAGGCCACGGACCCGGTCGAACTCCTCGGCGGCGACGAAGTCGGCCAGGCCCCAGCTGTGCAGGTCAGACTCGGGCGCCGCCAGGCACACGGCATCGCCGGCACCATCCTCGAACGACGTCACGTACACGGATCGGTCACTGACGAAGGCGACATGCGTCCCGTCGGGGGACTGCTGCGGGTCGACCACAGGACCGGGGTGGGCGACCTGAACCACGCTGGCACCGGGTTCCGTGAGGTCCACCGAGTAGGGGATCCCGTCGAGGCTGAAGACAGCGCGGGCGAGGGCGCTGTCGGCGCTGTACGCCGTGATGCCGGTCGTGGTCTCGCGCATGCGCTCGCGACGGGCCTTCTCGGCGGCCGGCAGGTCAGAACCGTCGTCGACCAGGGCCCTGGCGTCCACGATCAGGCGCTCGTGCACCGCGCCGCCGACGACCTCCGCCGCCCACAGGCTGCCCACCGGGTCTCGTCCGGAGGAACTGCGGATGAAGCACGCCCGGACGCCGTCCGGCGAGAGCCGGAATCCGCGAGGCTGGCCAAGCCGGAAGCGTCGCGTGACCGCTTCCTGACGGGGGTAGCTGAGGTGCTGCTCAGGGCCGGTGGAGGTCATGGGCGAATGCTAGGTGGGTAGCCTGTGCCGATGAGCCGCCGCCTCCTCCTTGTTCACGCCCATCCGGACGACGAGTGCATCGGGACCGGGGCGTCCATGGCCAAGTACGTGGCCGAGGGCGCACAGGTCACCCTCGTCACGTGCACCCTCGGCGAGGAGGGCGAGGTGCTCCTGCCGGAGCTGTCCCACCTGGCCTCGGACAAGGACGACGCCCTCGGCGCGCATCGGCAGATCGAGCTTGCCGCGGCCATGGCTGAGCTCGGGGTCACTGACTGGCGGCTGCTCGGCGGGCCCGGCCGGTTCCGCGATTCGGGGATGATCGGCACCCCGCCCAACGAGCGCCCCGACTGCTTCTGGCGAACGGACCTGCTGGAGGCCGCAACGGAACTTGTGCCGGTGATCCGTGAGGTACGCCCCCAGGTGGTGGTGACCTACGACGAGTTCGGCGGCTACGGCCACCCCGACCACATCCAGGCCCATCGGGTGGCCCACTACGCGGTCGCGCTGGCCGAGAGCCCCACCTTCAAGCCTGAGCTCGGCCCTGCCTGGCAGGTGAGCAAGGTGTACTGGACCGCCTTCCCGCGAAGCATCGTGCGTGCGGGCATCGAGGCGCTGAAGGCGAGCGGCGTGGACGACGAGTTCACCGCGATGGACCCCGACGACCTGCCCTTCGTCTGCGATGACGACCTCGTCACCACGGAGATCGACGGCCAGGAATTCCTGGACCGCAAGATGGCCGCCCTGCGGGCGCACGGAACGCAGGTCAGCGTCGACGGCGGCTTCTTCGCCCTGGCCGACGCCGTCGGGTCCCAGGCCTTCGGCATCGAGTACTTCCGGCTCGCGCACGGAACCTTGGGGACCGAGCCGGGCAGCGAGCGCGAGAGCGACCTGTTTGCCGGCATCGAGGCGTGACGTCCCCATGATCGCCCGCGTGGCGGGCGTCCTGGGCCTTGGCGTCGCGGGCGTGGTGATCGGCGTCCTCGGGGCCTTCGTGCAGGCGCACCGGGCGCTCGTGGAGTTGCCGTGGGGGACCCTGACGGTGCCGTGGGGCCTGGCGCTCGTGTGGATTGCCCTGCTGGCCGGCATCCGGGGCGGAGCCTGGGCGATCGGCAGCCGCTGGGGCGCCTGGGCGGTGCTCGGCGGGTGGCTGGTGGCGACGGTCGCCCTGTCCGCCGAATCCCCCTCGGGCGACCTTGCCCTGTCGGGTGGGGGGCGGCAGTTGGCTTATCTGCTCGGTGGCGTCATTATGGGGTCGGCGGCAGCGACCCTCAGGGTTCCCCGGCGCGTCAACGCGGGTCAGGAACCGTCGGGGGAGCAGGGCCGTCTATAAACGAGGTTCCGGCGCAGCCGGGTGCGAACTCCTTCATGACGTGAGGCGGTAGGTCCGTGGCAAGCGGGGCACGAGGAGGCGCGTCGTGACTCCGCAGCAGAACCTGGCGCTGCATCGCGCAATCTGGCTCGGTGTGGCGGCCGGGGTGGTACTCGCCCTGGGCGCCTATCTCGTGGCCGCCCTCCAGTCCGGGTCAACGGCGGCAGCAGGCACGACCGTTGCCGGAGTCGACATCGGCGGGCTGACCCGCGAGGAGGCCCAGCAGGCGGTGGAGCAGGCCGTCGGCCCGACCGCAGGCAAGCGGCTGAGGGTGGTGGCCCTGGACCAGACGTTCATCGTGCGGCCCGCCGTGGCGGGCCTGACGCTCGACGCGGCCGCCTCGGTGGCGCCGGCCTTCGGCAATACGTGGAACCCCATCGGCCTGGTCGGCCGCTTCTTGGGCGGCGATGCGTATCCCGCGGTAGCCGCGGTCGACGAGGCGGCCTTGGCGGTGCAGACGTCGTTGATCGCCGATGCGCTGGCGGTGCCGCCGGTTGAGCCGACTCTCGAGATCATCGATGGCCAGCCGGTCCTCACCCTGGGCAAGGCCGGGCGTTCGCTGGACCAGGAGGCGACGGCCCAGGCGCTCATCGACGCCGCCCTCGTCAAGCGGGCTCCGGTGCAGGCCACGGTGGTGAAGGTGGAGCCGAGCGTGACGCCCGAGGCTCAGGAGGAGGCGATGACCCTGGCTCGAGCCGCGGTCGGCGCACCCGTGGCGGTCCGGGCCGAGTCGGTGACCGCCAACATCTCCGGCAAGGCCATCGGCCGGGCACTGAGCTTCACCGTCGTCGACGGCACCTTCATGCCGTCGCTTGACGGAGCAGTCCTGCACGACGCCATCCGCAAGGAGCTCGCGCCGATCGAGGAGGACGGGCGGGACGCGACCTTCCGGATCCGCAAGGGCACCCCCCGCGTGGTCAAGTCCAAGGTTGGCCGGGGCGTGTCCGATGAGGCCCTCGCCGTGGCCGTCGGACAGGTGCTCGCCGAGCCGCGTGGTCAGCGCACGGTCACCGTCCCGGTGGGAGTACGCCAGCCGTCGCTGACGACCGCGCAGGCCGAGGCGCTCGGGATCACCGAGCGACTGTCCACGTTCACCCAGAGCTTCCCCTACGCCGCCTACCGGGTGCAGAACATCGGCCAGGCCCCCGAGCGCATCAACGGCACCCTGCTCCTGCCCGGCGAGACCTTCTCCCTG
>JAUXRN010000203.1 GCA_030681835.1 Actinomycetota bacterium | reverse complement strand
TCGCCGTCGACGTCCTCGGAGATGATGACCAAGGGCTTGCCGGACTGCATGACCTTCTCCAGCACCGGCAGCAGGTCCTTCACCGCGGAGATCTTGGAGTTGGCGATGAGGATGTAGGGATCCTCGAGCTCGGCCTCCATGCGCTCCGGGTCGGTCATGAAGTAGGCCGAGATGTAGCCCTTGTCGAAGCGCATGCCCTCGGTGAGCTCGAGCTCCAGGCCGAAGGTGTTGCTCTCCTCGACGGTGATGACGCCTTCCTTGCCGACCTTGTCCATGGCCTCGGCAATGAGCTCGCCGACCTCCATGTCACCGCCGGCCGAGATGGCCGCGGTCGACGCGATCTGCTCCTTGGTCTCGACGTCCTTGGCCATCGCGAGGAGCTCGTCGGACACGATGCCGACCGCCTTCTCGATGCCACGCTTGAGACCCATGGGGTTCGCCCCGGCCGCGACGTTCCGCAGGCCCTCCTTGACGAGCGCCTGGGCGAGCACCGTGGCTGTCGTGGTGCCGTCGCCGGCGACGTCATCAGTCTTCTTGGCGACCTCCTTGACGAGCTCGGCGCCGATCTTCTCGTAGGGATCCTCGAGGTCGATCTCCTTGGCGATGGACACGCCGTCATTGGTGATCGTGGGGGCTCCCCACTTCTTCTCCAGGACGACGTTGCGGCCCTTGGGGCCCAGGGTGACCTTGACGGCGTCGGCGAGCACGTTCATGCCGCGCTCGAGCGCCCGTCGGGCCTCCTCGTCGAAAGCAATGATCTTTGCCATGGGGTGAGTTCCTCCCGGAACGTCCGTGCGGATTCTGTCACTCTCGGGTGTCGAGTGCTAATGAAAAGTTAGCACTCGACCTTGGCGAGTGCAAATGCCCGGCCTGCGGCCCAACTGGTCAGGGAACTAGAGGAAGGGCGCGAGGGAGATCCGGAACGGGGTGGTGGCGGCCACCTGGCCCACCGAGTCCCGCACGATTGCTGCGACGTCGACCGCCCGGCCCTTCGCGGGGGTGACGAAGACCCGGAACGGGCGGGCATCGTCCGAGCCGATGACGGTCCAGCCCGTGCCCCCCTTGGAGCGCATGACGAAGGTGACGGTCGCCGGGTCGACGCCGGGCACCGTGGCGGTCAGGGCGTGCTTGCCGGTCACGTTGTCCTGGCCGGCCTTGAGCCGGATCGACGGCGGGGCCGGTTGCGGCACCTCCACGGTGGCCGCCAGCACGACGGTTCCGCGCGGGGGGATGGACACCGTCATCGAACCGGACTGGCTCGTCGTCGCGC
>JAUXRN010000201.1 GCA_030681835.1 Actinomycetota bacterium | reverse complement strand
GCCACCGCCGCCCCTTGCACGAGGATGCCGATCCCTCCTCCCGTGCCGAGGGCGAACGCCTCCCGTGCATTGAGCCGAGTGAGCCCGTCATCCATCCGGCGAATGGCAGCGGCGGCCTGGGTCGAGGCGCCGAAGGCGGTGAGGTCGGGGGTCGCGTCGAGCACCTCGACGACGGCCGCGGACAGCTCTGCCTTGGCAGGTGCCATGCGGTGCTCGGCGGCGCGGGCAGTGCAGGCCACGAGCCATGGCACCGCCACGAGGGCCGCCAGGACGAGGGCGGCCACGAGGGCCGCCGCGGCCGGCAGAAGCCAGCCGAGGAACAGCAGGGTCGCCGCGCTCACCAGGACGGCCTGCGCCCACGGCAGCACGACGCGGACCGGCAGGTCCAGGGCCGCGTCCACGTCATTGACCAGGCGGGTCAGCGCGTCGCCCCGGCCGAACGCCGCGAGCCCGTTCGGTGCCAGCCGCTCCAGTTGCCCGTAGACAAAGACCCGGAGCCCAGTGAGGCCACGGAACGCCGCATCGTGGCCGACGAGGCGTTCGGAGTAGCGGAACAGGGCCCGGCTCAGCGCGAAGGTGCGCACGAGAACGGCGGCCACGCTGAGCGTCAGGACGGGGGGCTGCTCGGCGGCTCGGGATATCAGCCACCCCGAGGTGCCCAGCAAGGCGACGGCGCTGATCGAGGCCAGGGCGCCGAGGATCCCGGCCGCGGCAAGCTCGCGACGCTGCGGTGCCATGTGCCGCCAGACGACCCGGACGGGGTTGCGGGCCGCCTGCGGTCCGGCGGTCACCACCCGGTGCCCCTGATGACCTCGGCCGCGGATGCCACGGCCATGCCGGCCGGCGGGGGTTCCACTGGCCGGTCCAGTCGAAGCACCTGGTCGGCGATCCCCACCAGCGCGGGCCGGTGCGCCACGACGATGACCGTCGCCCCCGCCGCGGCAAGGCGGCCGATCGCGTCAGCCACGGCGGCCTCCGTGGCCGTGTCCAACGCGGCCGTCGGCTCGTCCAGCAGGACGACGTCGGGCTGCACGAGAATCGTCCGTGCCAAGGCCACGCGCTGCCACTGCCCGACGGACAGGCCCGAGCCATCCGCGGCCAGCCTCGACCCAAGACCCGCCGGCATGGCCCGCACGTCGTCGGCGACGCCGGCCTCGGCCAGGGCAGCCCACACCTCGTCATCAGAGGCATCCGCCCGGCCGAGGCGAACCGCCTCGCCGATCATTGGACGTGGGCCCAGGCCGGCAGCGACCAGGTGGGCACGTTGCGGCAGCCAGCCCACTCGCGTGCGCCACGCCGTGAGGTCGGCCTGGTGCAGCGACACGGACCCCGCCGCGGAGGAGACCGTGATGCTGCCCGCCTCTGGCTCGACGAACCCCAGCAGGGCAGCCAGGAGCGTGCTCTTGCCGCCGCCTGAGGCGCCCACGACGGCGGTGATCGTCCCGGGTTCGGCGACGAACGACGCCGAGTCGAGGGCCGGGTCGGGCCGCGAGGGATAGGCCACCCGCAAGCCGTCCACCGTGATGGTCAGTTGACCGAGCGGGATGGGCGTCGCTCCTCCCGTCGCGACGGGGGTCTCGAGGATGGCGAACAGCCGCTCCGCAGCACCGAGTCCCTCCGCGGCGGCGTGGAAGTGCTGCCCCACCAGGCGCAGCGGCAAGTAGGCCTCAGGCGCCAGCAGCAGGACGAACAGGGCCACCGAGTAGCCGATCTGTCCCTCGGCCAGCCGCAACCCCACCGAGACGGCAATGAGGGCAACCGACAGGGTGGCCAGGAGCTCGAGGGCGAGCGACGACAGGAAGGAGACGCGCAGCACCCCCATCGTGGTCGAGCGGTACCGGTCGCCGATCGCTCGGATCGCCTCGGCCTGGGACTTCGCCCTCCCGAAGATCACGAGCGTCGGCAGGCCCGACACGAGGTCCAGGAAGTGCCCCGACAGGACTGCGAGCGTGCGCCACTGCCGGTCGACGCTGCCGCGCGTGTACATGCCGATGAGGATCATGAAGACGGGAATGAGCGGCAGCGTGACGGCAATGATGAGAGCGGACAGCAGGTCCTGGCCGAGCACGGTGAGCAGCACGGCCACCGGGACGATGGCCGCGAGCACCAGCTGCGGGAGGTAGCGGGCGAAGTAGCCGTCGAGCGCGTCGACGCCCCGCGTGATCAGCGCGGTCGTGCCGCCCGGGTCACTCGCCGTCGGGCTGGCCGGACCGAGCGCGAGCACATGGGCCACCGCCGCCTCGCGGAGCTCCTGCTTCGCCCGTGCGGAGGAGCGCACGGCTCCGACCTCGATCAGCCAGGCAACGAGGGCGCGCGCGGCGAAGATGGCCGCGACTGCGAGCGTGGTGCCAGCGACGTCATCCCAGCCAGCCCCGTCCGCCGTCACCGAGACGATGACGTGCGAGAGCAGCCTGGCCTGGACGATGACGAACACCGCGGTGAGGGCACCGAGAACGACAGCGAGGACGATGAAGCCGCGGGTACTGCGCGCGAACCGCAGCAGGCGTGGATCGAGCGGCTTCATGGAACGTCATCCTCACATGAACAGCGGGACTCACCCGATGGGTCAGTCCCGCCGCGCAGTCGATCCCCGTCTAGCTGGCGGCCCCGGCGAAGCGATCGTCGGAACGCCCGGCAACCGGATGCGGTGGGATCATCGAGGTGCTCAGCCGCTTGCGGAAGACCCAGAACGTCCACCCCTGGTAGATCAGGACGATGGGGGTCATGATCACCGCGACGATCGTCATCACCGTCAGCGTGTACTGCTGGCTCGAGGCGTTGTAGACCGTCAGGTTATAGGCCTCGTCGATCGTGCTGGGCATCACGTTGGGGAAGAGGCCGACGAACAGTGCGGTGACGGCAAGGCCGATGGTCCCGGCGCTGAGCAGGAACGCCCAGCCGTCCCGGCCCCTCATCGTCATGCCGAGAGCCGCGAGCCAGAGCACCGCTGCCACGAGCACGAGCGGCAGCGTGATCGCCACCCGGCCCGAGAAGGCCTGGGCCCACAGCAGGGTCGCCACCGCCACCACGGCCGCGACGACCCCCACGCGCAGGGCGACCTTGCGGGCCGACTCACGCACCTCCCCCGATGTCTTGACGGCCAGGAAGATCGCGCCGTGGGTCATGAAGATCGTGAGCGTCATGACGCCCATCAGCAGCGAGAACGGGTTCAGCAGGGTGAACAGGGTGCCGACGAAGTTGAAGTTGCCCGCATTCGCGGCATCCGTGCCGGCCAAAGGCTCGATCGGCGTGCCGCCGACGAGGTTGCCGAACGCCACTCCGAACAGAAGGGCCGGCAGCGCCGAGCCCACCACGATGGCCTTGTCCCAGTTCGCCCGCCACCGCACCGAGTCGCGCTTGCCCCGGTACTCGAAGGCGACCCCGCGCAGGATCAGTCCGACCAGGACGAGGAACAGGGCGAGGTAGAAGCCGCTGAACATCGTCGCGTACCAGAGCGGGAAGGCCGCGAAGGTCGCTCCGCCAGCGACGAGCAGCCACACCTCGTTGCCATCCCAGACGGTCGCGATCGAGTTGATCATCACGCGCCGACGCAGGTCGTCCTTGCCGATGACCGGGAGCAGCATGCCCACCCCGAGGTCGAAGCCGTCGAGGACGAAGTAGCCGATCCAGAGCACTGCCACGAGCACGAACCAGACGGTCTGCAGATCCATGATGCTTCCTCTACTCGTTCTCGGTCGGCCTAGTACGCGAAGTACAGCTGCTTGTCGTCGTCCTTCTTGGACTCGGAGTACGGATCCTCGACGACGGTCTCGGGCGCCCCCTGCTTGATGTACTTCAGGAGCAGCGTCACCTCGATGATCGCCAGCACCGCATACAGCAGCGTGAAGCCGATCATGGAGATCCACACTTCCGTTGTGGTCAGGAGCGGCGATACGCCATCCGCGGTGATCTGTTCACCGAAGACGATCCAGGGCTGGCGACCCATCTCCGTGAAGATCCATCCCGCCGAGATGCCGAACAGCGGGAACAGCACGATGAAGGTGTTGAACACCGCGAACAGCCTGTTTCGCGGCGCGCGTCCGCCCCGGAAGGCCCACAGGACGATCAGCGCGTACAGCGCCGCGATCATGCCTAGCCCGATCATGAGCCGGAAGCCCCAGTACGTCACCGGGACGTAGGGGACGAAGTTCATGTCCGGTCCGTACTGCGGGAACTCCTCGAGGTACTGCGCCTGGAGGTTGTTGATTCCCTGGACGGTGCTCTCAGGCCCGTTCCAGGTCCCGGTGGCGAGCCACGACAGCAGGCCGGGCACCTCGATGATGGTGACAGCCGAGTCGCCGGACACGTCGCCTATCGAGAGGATGCTGAACGGCGCGTTCTCCTGCGTCTCGTACAGGGCCTCGGCAGCAGCCACCTTCATCGGCTGCTGGTCGACCATGATCTTCATGTCCAGGTCGCCGGTGTACGCGACGCCGACCGCGGCCACGAGGATCGTCCAGGCCCCCACCTTGATCGCCGGCCGGAATACATCGACCTGGCGGTTCTTCATGACCATCCAGGCCCCGACGGCGGCCACGCCTGCACCGGACACGAGGAAGGCAGCGAACATCGTGTGGAAGAAGGCGATCACGGCGGTGTTCTGGAAGAGGACGGCACCGATGTCATTCAGCACGGCACGACCGGTCTCCGGGTCGATCTCGTAGCCAACGGGGTGCTGCATGAAGGCGTTCGCCGCGAGGATGAAGTACGCCGACAGCATCGTGCCGAGGGCTGCCGCCCAGATGGTCATCAGGTGGATCCGCTTGGGCAGCCGGTCCCAGCCGAAGATCCACAGGCCCAGGAAGGTCGACTCGAGGAAGAAGGCGAGCAGGCCCTCCATGGCCAGCGGTGCACCGAACACGTCGCCCACGAACCGCGAGTAGTCCGACCAGTTCATCCCGAATTGGAACTCCTGGACGATCCCGGTGACGACGCCCATCGCGAAGTTGATGAGGAAGAGCTTCCCGAAGAACTTCGTCAGCTGGAGGTACTTCACCTTGCCGGTCCGGTAGTACGCGGTCTGGAAGCCCGCCACGAGCCACACGGTGCCGAGGGTCAGCGGGACGAAGAGGAAGTGGTAGACGGTCGTGATGCCGAACTGCCACTGGGAGAGCTGGAGCGCGTCCATGGTCGCTGTCCTTCTGTCGTCAGGTCGACCGCGAGCGGACGACTGCTAGGGGTACCGGGGCACCCTCGTGCTGCGTCGCATTCTTCTCCTCGGCGGCCGCCATCCGGGTGGCGACAGTCCGTTTTGCACGGGACCTTGGTCCCGAATCTGAGGATGCGGCCACGAATGGCACAGTTGGCCGCATGACCGGCAGCGACGTCCGCGGCGTCACGCGTGCGCCCAGCGCGCAGATCTGGGGACCCCTCGTCGCTCTCTGGTTGATCTGGGGATCCACGTACCTGGGCATCTCCATCATGGGCCGATCCCTGCCGCCACTGATGGGCAACTCGCTTCGGTTCGCCGCGGCCGGGGTCGTCATGGCCGTCATCATCGGGCTGGCCAAGGGCTGGCGAAGCCTGGTCGTTACGCGCGCCCAGCTCCGCTCCATGGCGATCATGGGCGTGATGCTCCTCGCCGTGGGCATCGGCACGGTCGCCCTCGCCGAGCGCTACGTGCCCAGCGGCATCGTCGCCCTGCTGGTGGCCGTCATGCCTTTGTGGATCATCGTCTTCCGGGTGCGGGCCGGTGAGCGCCCGGCGGCTCTCACCCTCGCCGGCGTGGCGCTCGGCATGGCCGGCCTTGCCTTCATGGTGATGCCGGGGGGCACGACGCCCATCGCCGGCAGCGACACCGACGTCGTTGTCTGGTCGCTGGCCGTGCTGGCTTCCAGCTTCTGCTGGGCACTGTTCTCCTGGCGGTCCAGCCGCTACGACCTGCCCTCGAGCCCGCTCGTCGTCACGGCGTACGAAATGCTCATCGCCGGTGCAGCGCTCATGCTGGCGGGCGCTGCGGCGGGCGAGCGCCTGCACCCCGACCTGGTTAGCGGCCAGGCGTGGCTGGCGTGCGCCTACCTGGCCCTTGCCTCGCTGGCCGGCTACTCCGCCTACATGTGGCTGCTGGGCAACGCCCCCCTGTCGCTGACCTCCACCTACGCCTACGTCAACCCCGTGGTAGCGGTGTTCCTCGGCTGGCTGGTCATCGGCGAGGCGATCTCCCGCGACGTCATCGTGGGGCTCACCGTTGTGGTCGGCGGTGTCGCCCTCGTCGTGACCGGGGAACGGCGAAGATGACCCTGACCGATCCTCGGCCGTTGGCCCCGGCGAGGAGTCCAGGAGGTGGGAACCGGCGGCGCGACATCCAGGGCCTGCGTGCCGTCGCGGTCCTGCTCGTCGTGCTCTTCCACGCGGGCCTGCCCCTGCCGGGCGGCTTCATCGGCGT
>JAUXRN010000196.1 GCA_030681835.1 Actinomycetota bacterium | reverse complement strand
GGAACAACAAGTTCAATATCGTCGACACGGTCAACGGCAAGACCTACGCGCTTGCCGTGGATGTCACCCTCGAGGGTTATCCGAGGGAAGGCCTGCCCAACGTCTTCGACCAGGCCGTCACCGTGGCGCACCGCCCGGACGACTGCGCCGCCCGCCCCAACGACCTCGCCTGCCGCGACAACATGCTGAAGTGGTTCGAGGACTCGACGGAATCCATCCAGGCCCACGAGTTCGGGCACATGCTCGGCCTGTACGACGAGTACGTCGGCGGGGCGGTCGACAAGCAGAACGGTGCCACGCTCTCGAACGATGGCCTGATGGGTCTGGGCGCGCTGGATCCCGATCCGGTGTTCTACGCCCGCTACTACCAGCAGTACCTCGACTTCATCGACACAATCCCCCTCGTCGACTACCAGCGCCTGGGCGGGGTCGGACTCAGCCCGGGCCAGTTCGTCCTGGTGGCCGTGCCCGAGCCGTCCACCTGGGCCATGCTCGCGGTGGGCACGCTCATGCTCGGTTTCGGCGTGCGCCGCGCCCGCCGCGCCTGACCCTCTGGCAGATCGGATGCATCGACGGCGACGCGGCTTCGGCCTCGTCGCCGTTGTCGTTCCAGCACTCCTGTTTCCGATCGCCGCCGGTCTTTCCGCGGCGGGATCCGCCGTCGCCTCCGGTGCGAAGCCACTGCCCGTGACCAAGGCGCCCTTCACCCGCGTCGAGTACCTCGCTCCGAATCCCCTGGGCCGTTCCCGCGTCGTCACCCTCGATGCCGAAGGTCGTCTCGTCGTGCGCGACACGATCCGCACGTCGGCCGGGTCGCGCGAGCAGCGCTGGTCCATGCGGGCGCCGGCCGCGACCGTCTCCGCCGTGGCCGGTCTCCTGGCCGGTCTGCGGGAGGTGCCGGAAGTGCTCCATCGCACGGGCGTTCCGGGGGAGAGCATCGTGGTGTTGCGGGTCACCCCGCGCGGGGACGATCCGGACGCGACGTGGCATCGTTCGAAGTGGTTGGGTGATCGGCAGCCGGGATTCGACGAAGCCGAGATGTTGCTGACGGAATTGGCCCGCCGGGCCGTGGCGTCCGGGTTGCCCGCCGCCGATTGATCGCGC
>JAUXRN010000174.1 GCA_030681835.1 Actinomycetota bacterium | reverse complement strand
GGCGGCGAGTACATCGGCAATGCGGTGTGGCGCGGCGTACTGCTGCGCGACCTGTTGGACCAGGTCGGCGTGAAGTCCGCAGCCGAGCAGGTGTACAGCACCAGCATCGACGGCTGGACGTGCGGCTTCCCCGTCGCCGCGGCCTTCGACGATCGCGACGCGATGATCGCCGTCGGCATGAACGGCGAGACGCTTCCCTTGGAGCACGGCTACCCCGCGCGGCTCGTGGTACCCGGCCTGTACGGCTACGTCAGTGCGACCAAGTGGCTCAGCAAGATCGAGCTGACCACCTGGGACAAGGAGGGCTACTGGGTGCCAAGGGGCTGGTCGAGCCGCGGCCCGGTCAAGACGGAATCACGCATCGACGTGCCGCGAACGAAGACGGTCAAGACCGGCAAGCAGGTGATCGCCGGCGTTGCGTGGGCGCAGTACCGCGGGGTCGAGAAGGTGGAGGTACGAATCGACGAGGGCGAGTGGCAGGAGGCCACGTTGGGTGCCGACGTCACCGACAACGCCTGGCGGCAGTGGCTGCTCGAATGGGACCCGACGCCCGGCCTGTACCTCCTACGTGTGCGTGCGACGGACAAGACCGGTGAGACGCAGACCGAGGAGCAGGCCAGCCCCGCTCCCGACGGTGCCACCGGCTACCACACGGTGCGGGTGAAGGTAGAGTGATCCACCCCGTTCCTGTCAGTCCGTCTGAACGGCACGAGGAGTGCCAGATGAAGTTCGGAGCGATCGTCAATTGAGCGCCTGGCCGGGTGGTATCGCCGCGATCACGCTGTTCGTGGAGGATCTGGAGGAGTCCAAGCGCTTCTACCAGCGTGCATTCGGTCTGTCCGTCACGTTCGAGGACCCGGAGTCCGTCGTGTTCAGGTTCGGTGACGTGCTCGTCAACCTGCTCAGGGCCTCGGCCGCACCCGAGCTCATCGACCCCGCACGGGTTGCACCTCCCGAAGCCGGCTCCAGGTTCGTCTTCACGATCCACGTGGACGATGTGGACGCGCTGTGTGCCGACCTCCGAACCAAGGGGGTCGCCATCCTCAACGGCCCGATCGATCGCCCGTGGGGCCCGCGCACCGCCAGCTTCAGCGACCCCAGCGGACACATCTGGG
>JAUXRN010000161.1 GCA_030681835.1 Actinomycetota bacterium | reverse complement strand
GAGTTGCGTCCGGCAGAGTGGTGTACGGATCCCGGTGAGCGTGTCGCGCTGACGTAGGCGACGGTCATCGGGTGATCCTTCGAGTGATCTCTCACAACCGACTCGAAGAAGGACACCACGATGACCGTCAATCCAAGTATCGACCCTGCCCGCCTGATCGAGGAGCAGCTGTCCCAGGCGTCTCCTGACCTGCTGCGGGAGCTGCTCACGCTGTTCATCAACACGCTCATGAGTGCGGAGGCGGACGCGGTCTGCGGCGCCGCGTACGGAACGCAGAGCCCGGATCGCACCAACCGCAGGAACGGGTATCGGGCCCGGGAGTTCGACACCCGGACCGGGACGCTGGACCTGGCCGTGCCGAAGCTGCGCGCCGGCAGCTACTTCCCCGAGTGGCTGCTGGAGCGGCGCAAGCGGGCCGAGCGGGCCCTGACATCCGTGGTCGCGACCTGCTACCTGCTCGGAGTGTCCACGCGCAGGATGGACAAGCTCGTGCAGTCCCTCGGGATCACGGGCCTGAGCAAGTCCCAGGTCTCCGAGATGGCCAAGGACCTCGACGAGCACGTGGAGCAGTTCCGCACCCGGCGGCTGGACGATGCTGGCCCGTTCACGTTCGTCGCCGCGGACGCGTTGGTGCTGAAGGTCCGCGAGGGCGGCCGAGTCGTGGGCGTCCATGCGCTGGTCGCGACCGGAGTCAACGGTGACGGGCATCGGGAGATCCTGGGCCTGCAGGTGACCACCAGCGAGGACGGCGCCGGCTGGCTGGGGTTCTTCCGCGACCTGGTCGCCCGCGGCCTTTGGGGCGTGCGGCTGGTGACCTCCGACGCGCACGCCGGCCTGGTCGCCGCGATCGGCGCGACCCTCGACGGCGCGGCCTGGCAAAGGTGCCGCACGCACTACGCGGCGAACCTGATGTCCGTCACGCCGAAGTCGTCGTGGCCGTGGGTCAAGGCCCTGCTGCACTCGATCTATGACCAGCCCGACGCCGAGTCCGTGCACGCCCAGTTCGACCGCGTGATCAACGCACTGGAGACCAAGCTGCCCGCCGTTGCCGACCACCTCGAGGGAGCCCGAGCGGACATCCTCGCGTTCACCTCGTTCCCGAAGGAGATCTGGCGGCAGGTCTGGTCGAACAACCCCAACGAGCGCCTAAACCGCGAGATCCGGCGCAGGACCGATGTCGTCGGGATCTTCCCTGACCGCGGCTCGATCATCCGCCTCGTCGGAGCAGTCCTGGCCGAGCAGCACGATGAATGGGCCGAGGGCCGCCGCTACCTCGGCCTCGAGGTTCTCGCCAAGTCAAAAGCTGTCACCAGCACCGAAACGGAGGCCACCGAGGACATCACGCTGCAGGCGCTGAGCGCCTGAACCACGACGACGAAGGATCAGCCGTCGTACACCACCTCACAGGACTTGACC
>JAUXRN010000150.1 GCA_030681835.1 Actinomycetota bacterium | reverse complement strand
GCCAGGCGGCGTACGCGAGGGCCTGCATCACGTCCTGCTCGTCCAGGTACGGGTAGGCGTCCAGGATCTCCGCGATCGACTTGCCCGCCGCAACGAGGCCGACGACGGTGCCGACCGTCACACGCGTGCCGCCCACGCACGGCTTGCCGCCCATCACGTCGATGGACCGGGTCACGCGATCAAGTGGAGCCATGCATGAACGATAGCGGCAGGGGGCGTCACGGGACTACGTCGTGCTGGTGCCCCGCAGCAGTAGCTCCGCCCATGCCGTCGGGTGTACGTGCCGATGAAGACCACGAGGCAGACCAGTGCAACGGCAAGCCGTTGCGCACCTCGCCTGGCTCCCTGTCCGTCAGCCATGACCGATCCTGCACGGTCCCGGCCGCGGGTGATGAACCGATCCCCTCAAGGGGGCGATGAACGTCACGATCTTCATCGGCCCGAAGTGGTCCGTCTGGCCCGGGCTTCCTGCGGATCACTTGCAGGTGCCGATGCCGGTGGCGGCCGCCGCCCGGGGAGCACCGCTAGCGTCCACTTCATGCTTGCGACGTCGGTGCCGCTCACCCGCCGGGTGCACCTCGACCTCATGCGCACTCCCGCGACGACCTGTCGATAGTCATCACCGCGGCCCATGGCCGCTCCCCGACGGCGATCCCGTCACCCACGGACCGGGCCCGCATCGGCCGAGGTCCGCGCGCTGCCCCCCGCGATCCGCACGACACCGACAGGACTCCCATGACCATCGCCACCCGCGAAACCACGGCCACCGAGCGAAAGAGCCAGGGCCAATGGAAGGTCGACGGCCGAACGCCGCTGAACGCCAACGAGAACCTCAAGCAGCAGGACGACGGGCTCAACGTCCGCGAGCGCATCGAGACGATCTATGCGCAGGGCGGCTTCGCCTCCATCCCGCGCGAGGACCTCACCGGCCGGATGCGCTGGTGGGGCCTGTATACCCAGCGCAAGCCGGGGATCGACGGCGGCAAGACCGCCACCTTGGAGCCAGAGGAACTCGAGGACGAGTTCTTCATGATGCGCATCCGCTCAGATGGCGGCCGGCTCAGCCTCGAGCAACTGCGCACGATCGCGGGGATCTCCACCGCATTCGGCCGCGACACCGCCGACATCTCCGACCGCCAGAACATCCAGCTCCACTGGGTGCGCATCGAGGACGTCCCGGAGATCTGGCGACGTCTCGAAGCGGTCGGCCTGTCGACTGCCGAAGCGTGCGGCGACGTCCCCCGCGTCATCCTCGGCTCGCCCGTGGCGGGCCTGGCCGTCGACGAGATCATCGACGGCACCCCGGCCATCGAGGAGATCCTTCGTCGCCACCTGCTCGACCCGGCCTTCTCCAACCTGCCCCGCAAGTTCAAGTCGGCCATCAGCGGCTCGCCGCGCCTGGACGTCGCGCACGAGATCAACGACGTCTCCTTCGTCGGCGTCGAGCATCCCGAGCACGGCCCCGGCTTCGACGTGTGGGTGGGCGGCGGACTGTCCACCAACCCGCACCTCGCCGTGCGCCTGGGCGCCTGGGTCCCGCTCGAGGAGGTCGCTGACGTCTGGGCCGGCGTCATCAGCATCTTCCGCGACTACGGCTACCGCCGGCTGCGCACGAAGGCCCGGCTGAAATTCCTGGTCAAGGACTGGGGCGCCGAGCGGTTCCGCCAGGTGCTCGAGGACGAGTACCTCGGCCGGCGACTCGTCGACGGCCCGCCGCCGGAAGGCCCGGCCAACGGCCGGCGCGACCACGTCGGCGTGCACCTCCAGCGGGACGGGCACCTCTACGTCGGCGCCGCACCGACGGTCGGCCGCCTGTCCGGCACGGCCCTGGCCGTGCTGGCCGACCTCGCCGAGGCCGCCGGCTCCAGCCGGGTCACGCTGACCGCCGAGCAGAAGGTCGTCGTGCTGGACGTCGACCCGACCCGTGTCGACGACCTCGTGAGCGGGCTCGAATCCCTGGGCCTGCGGGTCGAGGCGCCCTCGCCGTTCCGTCGCAACGCCATGGCGTGCACCGGCGTGGAGTACTGCAAGCTGGCCATCGTCGAGACCAAGGCACGCGCCGCGGACCTCGTGGCCACCCTCGAGGCCCGGCTGCCGGGGTACGACCTCCCGCTGGCCATCCACGTCAACGGCTGCCCCAACTCGTGCGCCCGGATCCAGGTCGCCGACATCGGGCTGAAGGGCATCCGCGCCCTCGACGCCGACGGCAACGACGTCGAGGGCTTCCAGGTGCACCTCGGCGGCCGACTGGGGCAGGACGCCGGCTTCGGCCGGACGGTCAAGGGCCTGCGGCTTCCGGCCGACGACCTGCCCGCGTACGTCGAGCGACTGCTGACGACGTACGTCGAGGAGCGGGAGGACGAGGAGTCGTTCAGCGCGTGGGCGCTGCGCGCCGACGAGACGGTGCTGTCGTGACCACGGCGACCATCGAGGACCGGGCGCCCGAGCGCGCCCGCTACACGGCCGACGACCTGCGCATCCTCGCCCGGTACGCCGCCGTCGACCTGCGGGGCGCGAAGGCGACGGACATCATCCGGTGGGCCGCCGAGGCGTTCACGGATCGCGTGCTCATCAGCCAGTCCATGGCCAACACGGCGCTCGCCCACCTCGTCCACCGGGTAGCGCCGGGGATCCCCGTCGTGTTCCTCGACACCGGCTACCACTTCGAGGAATCCCTGGCCACGCGCGATGACCTCGCCCGCCGGACCGGGCTCACCGTGCTCACGGTCACTCCGCGCCAGTCGGTGGCGGAGCAGGACGAGGAGCTCGGGCCGGACCTGTGGCGCACGAACCCCGACCTGTGCTGCAGCCTTCGCAAGGTTGAGCCGATGGAGGAGATGCTGCTCGGCTTCGACGCGTGGATCAGCGGGCTGCGCGTGGCCTCGGCGCCGCACCGGTCCGACACACCCGTGGTCTCGTTCGACGAGCGCCGCGGAGTCCTCAAGGTGTCACCGCTGCTCGACTGGTCGGACGACGACCTGCTTCGATACACCCTCGAGAACGACGTGCCCGTGAATCCCCTGATGTACCACGGGTACCCCTCGATCGGGTGCGCCCCCTGCACCCATCCGGTGGCAGGCGGGGACGACCCGCGCGCCGGCCGCTGGGCCGGGCTCGGCAAGAACGAGTGCGGGCTGCACCTATGACGTACCCGCTGCACTTGGACCTTGCCGGGCGACGCGTGCTGGTCGTAGGAGCCGGCGGAGTGGCGTCGCGCCGGGTCGACGCGCTGCTCGCTGCCGGCGCCGACGTCGTCGTCGTCGCCCCCGAGGCGACGGTGCACA
>JAUXRN010000147.1 GCA_030681835.1 Actinomycetota bacterium | reverse complement strand
GGCGCGGTGTCGGCCGGCAACCCTGGCGTCGTGGCCCTCGCGATCAACCGAGGCGGGGCATGGGTGGCCCTCTGCTCGGCGGCTCTGTGGCGGCCGCGGCTGCTCCTCACGGCAGCCCACTGCGTCACCAAGCCGGGCAGCTCGGCGCTCGCCGACGGACTCGCGGTGTTCCCGCCCGGTGCCCCGGCGCAGGTCTACTCGAACACCGGTCCGCAGGGAGCCGCGCCCGTGCGCGTCGTGCGATGGACGGTGCCGGCGGGTTACGTCAACGGCAATGGGCGTGTCTCGCCCAACGACATCGCCATCGTCGAGCTCGAGTCCGACCTCGGTGCCCCCGCCTACTCCCGGCTGGCCTCGCGCTTCGAGATCGGCGTGTGGACGAGCGAGCAGGTCGTCGTCGACCACGCGGGCTATGGGCTCATCGGTCCAAGCCTGACCTCGCAGCTTCCGCATGCGGTGTCGCTGCCCCTCCTGTCCTACTCCCCGGGCAGCTCGCTGGGCGACACATTCGCCACGGCCCAGGATGCGACGAAGGGGATCTGCCCGGGTGACAGTGGCGGCCCGGTCTTCCGCACCACGGAGGAGGGCCGGTACCTCATCGGCGTCGAAGTCGGGTCGAACAGCCCCTGTCAGAATCCGCCATCGCCGACCATCTTCAACGTCAGCACGGCGGCAAGCGGGTATCTGCCCTTCCTCAACTCCGCGCTGGTCGCGGTGGGGTACGCCGCCATCCCCGGGGCGCCCGGGCAGGTGACCGCGAGCGCGGCCAACCGTGACGTGACTGTCCAGTGGCAGCCGCCGGCGCTCTCCCCGGAGACCGTCACCGGCTACGACGTGTTGGACGAGACCGGCGCCATCGTGTGCCAGGCGCAGTCGACCTCGTGCATCCTGCCCGGCGTCGCCGATGGGGTGCACGGCTACACCGTCCGCAGCCGCAACGTCGACGGCGAGGGTGACGCTGACGCCATCGCCGCGGGTGCGAGCGTCACTATCGCGGCTCCGGTCAGGATGGCTGCCCCGCGTGCCTCGGTCAGCAGGAAGGGCGTCGTGACGGCCAGGTTCGTCGCCGTGACCGGATCGACGACCGCGGTCGTGGACCGCTACCTCGTCACCGATGGCAAGGGCGCCGTGCTGTGCCGGCTGGTGCCCGACGATCGCCGCACGCAGTCCTGCCGGTTCGCTCCCGAGCCGGGCTCGTACCGGCTGCGGGTCATCGCGCTGACCGGGCTTG
>JAUXRN010000146.1 GCA_030681835.1 Actinomycetota bacterium | reverse complement strand
GAGGAGGGCGTCACCACCATCTTCCAGGCCGGCCCGACGCGCGTCATCAAGGACGAGGCGAGCGGCAAGACCACCGGCATCGAGTTCATCCGGATGCAGCTGGGCGAGCCCGATGCCTCCGGCCGGCGCCGCCCGGAGCCCGCCCCGGGCACCGAGTTCACCATCCCCTGCGACCGGGTGCTGCTGGCCATCGGGCAGGGGCCCGACCTGACCTGGTTCGGCGCCGGCAACGAGGGCGTGGAGGCCACCAAGAATCGCCGCCTCAAGGCCGACGCGGTGACATTCGAGACCGGCCGCCCCGGTGTCTTCGCCGGCGGCGACGTCCGGATCGGCGCGGCGACCGTGGTCCAGGCGATCGCCGAGGGCCGGCGCGCGGCCTACGCGGTGGACGCCTACCTGCGGGGCAACGACCTGGCCGCGATCCGGACCCGCCAGACGCTGGCGGAGCCGCAGCCGGAGTTCCTCTCGATCGTGCCCTTCACCGGCGAGGTCAAGGAGCCGCGCTACCGCCTCAAGGCCCTCGAGGCCGAGGCCCGGAACACGAACTACATCGAGTACGAGATCCCGTACAGCCGGGACGAGGCCATCGCCGAGTCCACCCGCTGCCTCCAGTGCACCTGCGAGGCGATCGGGTTCTGCGACCTCCGGCGCCTGGGCATCGAGTACGGGACCACGCTGCGGACCCTGGAGCCGAAGTTCCACCAGGGCGCCGGCTACCGCTCGGTCACCGAGAACCGGTTCACGGGCGTCAACCACGACTACGTCCGGGACGACAGCCACGCGTTCATCCTGCGCGAGCCGTCGCGCTGCATCGACTGCGGCCGCTGCGCCAACGTGTGCGCCGAGGTCGTGGGTGCCGCCTGCTACGACTTCATGCGGATCGGCTTCGACACGTTGGTGACGACACCGCTCGACATGAGCCTCAACGACACGCCCTGCGTGTCCTGCGGGCGCTGCGCGGAGACGTGCCCCACCGGCGCGCTCATGCCCAAGCCGCGGGTGCTGCAGAAGTACGAGGTCGACGAGAGCCGCTGCATCCTGTGCGGCATCTGCGTCGATGCCTGTCCGTACGACGCGCTGCGCGACGGCGCCGATATCGAGCTCGCCCACACGGGCCGCCAGGATCCGGTGATCGACTTGATGGCCCTGGCCATGATCGACCGCGAGACCGAGGTCACCTACATCCGCCGAGAGGCGGACTGGG
>JAUXRN010000145.1 GCA_030681835.1 Actinomycetota bacterium | reverse complement strand
TGTGGTGTCTTCGGACATCGTTGACAGATGTCTTCGGACATGGTTGACAGGGCCCTCGCCTTTAGGGGCGGGGGTCCTGTCGTTTCCGGCCTTTGGGTGGCCCGGGCTTGACGCCGCGGGCCTGGTAGTCGCGGGTGGGGTCCAGGGTGAGGTCGCGCAGGATCTCGCCGGTTTCGGTCGCGACGATGGTGACGTGCAGGTCGTGGATGAGCATGCGGACCGGTGTCCCGGAGTGGTCCATGCCGATGCCGATGTGGTGCAGGCGGGAGGCGTGTCGCAGGGTGACGTGGCCGGCCTTGTCGACCTTGTCGTGGCGGATGCGCCAGTGTCCGTCGCGGCCTTCGGGGGTGGCCTTGGCGCGGGCGGCGTAGGCGTCGGCGGGGGTGCGGCGGTGCAGGGAGCGGTGGGGCCGGATGGTGTTGTAGTAGTCGGCGAACGCATCGAGCTGGGCCTGGAGCGCGGCGAGGGTCGTGGCGGCCGGCTGCTGGGCGAGCCACTTCTTCAGCGTCTGCTGGAAGCGCTCGACCTTGCCTTGGGTCTGCGGGTGGTTGGGCCGCCCGTTCTTCTGCACGACGCCGAGGGTGACCAGTTCGCGTTCGAAGCTGTTGCGGCCGTGGCGAACCCTCGTGGTGAATACCAAACCGTTGTCGGTCAACGTCGATGCGGGTATCCCGTGCACGTCGACCGCGGCACGGAACTCGTCCAGGACGATCGTGCCGGTCACGACGCGGTGCGCGGTGACGGAGATCGCGAGGCGGGAGTGGTCGTCGATGAAGCACAGGATCTCGGTGCCGGTTGCGTCGGCGAGGTGCCAGTGGGTGAAGTCGGCCTGCCAGCACTCGTTGGGCAGGTCGGCCTCGAACCGCAGGTAGCTGCGCCGAGGCCGCTTGCGGGGCTGCGGGGTCACCAGTCCGGCACGGACCAGGACGTTCCAGATGGTCGACACCGCCGGGCTGGAGCCGGTCCGGCGCTCCAGGTGGACCGCGATCGTCGCTGCCCCGGCGTCGAAGCCGCGTGCGGCCAGGTCGGTGCGCAGGGCGATGATCGCCTCGACCGTCACCGGATCGGTCGTCCGCGGATTGGACCTCGGTCGCTTCGAGCGCGGCTCGATCGCATCCCAGCCGCCTGCCAGGTACCGGGAGACGAGCTGGTGGACCCAGTACCGGGACACCCCGTACTGCCGGGCCACGACCGCCTTCGGCAGCCCCGCCACGACGACCGATTCCACGATGACACGCTGCTTCGACATGCCACCCGAGGGTGTCAACTATGTCGCGAGACAGCTGTCAACTATGTCAATGGACAGGGCACTGTCAGCCCGACTCGATTCGCCTCACAACCTCTCGCCAGGTTGTGAGGCGAATCGTCGTTTTCTGGTGTGAGTAGGCGACATGCCCACGTGCCGTATCCCTCACTGCGCCCCGTGTAAGGATTGCCCATGCGCATCTCTCGGGTGGTCACGGTCGTGTCGGCGGTCCTGCTGGTGTCGGGGTCCGTCCTCGTGGGGGCCGGGTCCGCGTCGGCTGGTGATGTGGCTGGGTCGTGTGACCTGACTGCCGACCCGGTGTCGTGCCCGCGGGCTGTGCTGACCGGCCAGGATCTGCGGCCGTACGACCTGACTCGGGCGAACCTGCGAAACGCCATCATGAGCGCCGTGGTCAATCACCGCGGGGTGATGGCCTCGGCCAACCTCCGCGGCGTGAACCTCGTCGAAGCGCAGATGCGCCGCGTCGACTTGCGCAGTGCGAACTTGCGGGATGCGAACCTGAGTATCGCCGACCTGACGGGGGCCAACCTGAGTCGCGCGAATCTCACGGGGGCGGAGATGCCCGGCGTCGACCTGAGCGGTGCGATCCTGACGGGTGCCAACCTGACGCGCGCATTCGTGGGCGACGGGAACCTGAGCCGCGCGAACCTGACCGGGGCGAACCTGACCGGGGCGATCCTGACGGGTGCAAACCTCACCGGTGCGAACCTGACCGGCGTCATCTGGAGCGATGCTGCCTGCCCAAACGGGGAGCAAGGCCCGTACCCCTGCGAGTAGCCCCCCCCTCATTCGTGCGCGGTGTCGGGCAGCACTGTCAGCAGTTCCCCGTTGGCCGGGTGCTCGCACAGCAGCCCGTCGCGCTGGTTGCGGACGATCCCGATGCTTAGCCCTCCCGCCTTGTCGAGCCATCGCCCCGACAGCAGCGTCCCTGGCCACGACTCGACCGGCCTCGACACTGGCAAGCTACAGACCCACGGCAACGGCGGCGGGCGTTCGATGCCGGCCTCGACGTGAACCCAACGCGGGAAAGCCACGGGGCGACGGTAGGGGCCACTGGTAACAAGCTGATGTGCGATCCGTGGCCGTGCGTTGAGATGCGATGGCGTAGCCGTGAGGCAGAGCGCCTCTGCACCGGGTGACCACTCCGACTAACGATGATCGCTGCGTCTCTCCGGCCGCCTCCGCTCTTTGAATGGCGCGCAGCATTGCTGGGCATGGGGCTTGATCTGACATCCAAACTGACAGCCACAATGCAGCCGAAGTGCGCCGGCTCGCGACCAAGTCAGGTTGAGTGGCCGTACGGCGCACCAATCCGCGCTGCAGACCCAAGTTTGACGCGACGGAAGTAGGCGCTCGCCTCACGCGAAAGGCCAGCCAGCTCGGCCTTCAGATCCGGACCCAGGCGGGAATCCTTCGTGGCGAGGACCAGACGACGCCGAAGGCTTCTGGCCCGATTGTGAAGTCGTTGCCTGTCGTTTGCGACCTGCAACGCTGCACGAGTGAACTGCGGGCCGTGAAGCAGGGCGGTGTCGCTCGCGCCCGTCTGCCCGTCCACGTCGCTGGACAATCTGGCCAGCGAATCGTCGAGATCGTCCAACGCACGGGCCGCTCGACAAAGCCACGATTGGTCAACCTCGGCCGCTGTTACCAGTCGATCCAGGGAGTGGGGCAGCTCCAGACTCATCAATGCCTCCCAGAGGAACGGAACGGACCGGACCGCGTCAACGAGGCCCGACCGCTCCATTGTCGCTTCGCCTGTTGCCACTCGGATCGCGTCGAAGTCCCAGTGCCTTCCCGTTCGCGTCGCAGTCCCGTCGCGCGGCTGCTAGTGGACCTCGTGGGCCCCCGAGACGTTGAGCGCCTGGCCGGAGATCGCCTGCGCGCCCTCTGATACCAGGAACAGGCACGTCGCGGCTATGTCGTCGGTCCCCATTGGACGCATCATGGGGATCTCGCGCACGAACTCCCGGCGCCAGGCGGCAGTGTCCCCTCCCGCGGGGTCGGCCGCTGACATCTGCTCCGCCAACTGCGTCATCATCGCGGTGTCCGTGATGGCGGGGCAGATCGCGTTCGCGGTGACGCCGTTCGCTGCGTGTTCGAGAGCGATCGACTGCGTCAACCCGACGACGGCGAACTTCGATGCGGAGTAGTGCGCGATGTACGGCTCGGCGGTCTTCGCGGCGTCCGACGCTATGTTGACGATCCGCCCCCACCCCTGCTGGACCATGAAGGGCAGGGCCTCGCGCGAGCACAGGAACGGCCCCTTCGCGTTCACGGCCATGATGCGATCCCAGTCGCTCTCGTCCAGGCTGACGACTGGGGCGACCGAGATGACGCCGGCGTTGTTGACCAGGATGCTGACCGCACCGAGCCGCTCGGCCACCTGCGCGAAGGCCGACCGCACGGACACCGAATCGGTGACGTCGATGCCGACCCCGATCGCACTCCCGTCCCCGTGGTCGCCGACGATGGCCAGGGCGACCGATTCAGCCGAGCCCTGGTCAATGTCGCAGACGGCGACGGCGTGACCGACACTCGCCAGGGCACGTGCGATGGCCTCCCCGATCCCGCGTCCGGCTCCGGTCACCAGGGCCACGCGCGGTGTCTCGGTCACCATTGTCATCGGTACTCCTCGGCTTGTCGTCGCCGCGAAGTTACCAGCGACGTCAGTCCGTGGCGTCGGGCCTGAGCGAGTTGAAGCGGTCCTCGGTGACGACGAAGCAGGCGTCGGACTGGCACGGAAGCACGACCTTCCCGAGCGCCAGGCAGAGGGCTGCGTAGAGGCCGCCGAGGGCGATGAGCATGAGGAAGGGCCCGATGCCCGGACCCGCGGCGTCATTGACGCCTCCCAGCGTCACCATCAGGGCGCCAAGTGCGAAGACGGCCAGGCTGGCCAGTGCTGTGGTGCGCGCAGATCGTCGAGCTGAGCGCCGGGCAGATCTCATGGCGGCCTCCCGTCCCTGCCTCGCCGGAGGGGAGGCAGCATCATTGTCCCTGTCGATGCTGCCATGAGATCCGCCTACACGGAAGCCCGGTGAGCCCCGTGGTTGGCGAAGCGCCACGGGGACCTTGACGCACGACCACCGTGGGTCGATAGTCAGCGACATCGACGTCGGAGGGACACGACGATGATCGGACAACGGCTTTTCGTGGCGGGGCTTGCCTTCGGTTTGGTCCTAGGAAGCGGTGGGGCCGCACGCGCCGACGATGCGGATCTCACCTGCGAGGCGACGGGCAAGGGAACGGGCTGGAGCCTCGGGGTGAACGGTCCTTCGGTTCCGGTGGGTGGATACGTGGCCGGCTATCCCGATGGCACCATCACGGGATTCTCGATTGACGGCTTCCCGGGACAGCCCGACACGACGGGACTGCCGCCGGGTACCTCAAACGGGCTATTCACTCAGATCCCCGCGGGGACGGACGTCGTCCTGCAGGTCATCACTAGTTCTCCGCCCGGGGGACCCTTCACCGTCGCGTTCATCAACCAGGGCCAGACGGGGTACGGACCGGCATTCTCGTGCCCGTTCGCCTCGGGTCCCGGAAGCGGTGGCGACGGCTTCAGCGTCGCCGTGGCCGACTTCAACGCGGATGGGACGCCGGACCTGGTCGTTAACGCTCCGGGTGCGGGCACCTTCTTCGTCGAGCAGTCCTTCCCCGGCCGATCAGGCATTGCCGACCGGGCGAAGACCGCGCTCGTCGCGCCGGCCAAGGCAGTGGTGAAGAAGGCCGGCAAGGTCACCATTGCCCTGCGGGCGACCACCGCGGGAAGGGCCGCGCTCGCGAAGGACGGTCGCTTCACGGTGCGCATGAAGGTCACCTTCAAGGGCAAGGACGGGACGGCATCCAGCGAGACAGTCAAGGTCACGTTCAAGAACAGCTAGAGAAGAGCGCCCACCGCCTGGTTCGTTTAGCATTCCAAGTCCGTGACGAGGTCGTGCGTGTATTGACGGTCCTCGCTTTGACTCTGGAGGCCAGCCGATGAGCACGCCTGTGCTCGATCACGATCACACCGGCCACGCAGACTGCTGCGCGGCTCGCGCAGGTACGACGTCCGCCTTTGCGGGATCGCTCGCCACCGACGTCCGCACGCCCGATGCACGTGACCTCGTGGCAGCAAGCCGATCCGAACCTGCTGGCCGTCCAATACGCGCCGCAACGGTGGACTTGCTCGTCCTGGGCTCCATCGCCACCGGCAATCCCGCCCAGCCCACGGCCGAGGCCATGGGGATCCGGAACGGGAAGATCGTCGCGATCGGCAGCCGCACGGACCTCGACGGGCTCACCGGCGAGCAGACCCAGGTGGTCGACGGGGGAGACGGGGTGGTCATCCCCGGCCTCATCGAGCCGCACATGCACCTGTGGTCCACCGGACTCTTCTTGGGCTGGGAGGACTGCTCGCACGACGCCAACCCGACCTTCGACGACGTCGTCGCGACGATGAAGGCGGCCGTCGTCAAGGCCAAGCCGGGCGAGTGGGTGTGCGGGCAGCTGTTCGACCCGAGCCGCTACCCGGGCGAGCCGGACCTCACGGTCGACATCCTCGACCAGTTCAGCGCGGATGTCCCCGTCGCCGTGGCCAACGCGTCGATGCACTTCCTGTACGTCAACTCGGCCGCGTTCAAGGCCGCGGGCATCACCGCCGAGACGCCGGATCCGCCCAGCGGCACGTTCTACCGGGTCGACGGACGGCTGACGGGCGTGGTCGGCGAGGCGAACGGCATCCTCGCCATCGCACGGGCGATGCCGCAGAAGCCGCCCGAGGACTTCGCGAACGCGCTGCGCGAGATCATGACGACGGCGGCCGAGCGCGGCGTGACCTCCATGCGCGAGGCATCGACGGGCAACATCATGGGCGTCAACGAGGTCGGCTTCCTCCACCAGGTCAACGGTGCCGCGATGCTGCCGACTCGGATCACGACGGCGCAGTCGTCGCTCATCCCCAACGCGACCTGGGCGAAGGCCGGCATCACCCCCGGCTTCGGCGACGACATGGTCAGGGCCGTTGGCTGGAAGGTCATCGGCGACGGGTCGACGCAGGGCCGGTCGGCCTACCTGCGAGAGGCCTACCTCGGCCGCATGGGCGAGTACGGCGCGATGAACTTCTCGCTCGACGAGTTCAAGGCGAGCATCGGCGAGGGCCATGCGGCGGGATGGCAGGTGATGGTCCACGCGAACGGCGATGCGGCGATCGACCTCATCCTCACGGCCTACGAAGGGGTGCTCGCCGGTGCGACGCCCCATGACCAGCGCCACCGCATCGAGCACTCGACCATCAGCCATCCCGAGCAGTACCGTCGAATGGCTGCCAGCGGCATCTCGCCGAGCTTCCTCATCGCCCATGTCTATTGGTGGGGCCGCGTGCTGCGCGACAACATTCTCGGCCCGATGCGCGTGAACGGGCTGCATCCGGTGAAGACCGCCCTGTCCTTCGGGCTGCGGCAGTCGCTTCACAGCGACTACAACGTCAGCCCCATCCACCCGCTGCGCTCAGCGAGCATCGCCGCCCTCCGCACCACGCAGGACGGCGGCGACGTGCTCGGACCTGATCTGCGGGTCTCGGCGGAGCAGGCACTGCGTGCGGTGACCACGGACGCGGCATGGCAGACCCATCAGGACGACTGCGGGTCGCTGGAGGTCGGCAAGCGCGCGGACTACGGGATCGCCTCGGCGAACCCCTGGACCACGGAACCTGAGGCCTGGCCGGACATCACCTTCAGCGAGACGCGCTTGGGGGGCGTCGTGGCCTGGCAGAAAGGCTGAACTACTCAGACGACGTGCCGATGCCGGCGGCATAGGCCGTGACGCCGAGTGGGAAGGGCTGGCCCGAGGGTGCCGAGGCCTGCAGGCCGAGCTTCCGGACCACGGTGACGCCCCCTTCCATGGAGATGGACAGCCGAGTGAAGGTGACGATCGGCGGGTCGTAGGCCGTTGCAGCACCGACGGCGAACCATGCGTTGCCGCCCGGCGCAAGCACGATCCGCTTGGGCTTGGACTCCGGCGCATTCATGACGGCACCGTTCGTGACCGCGATCTGCTGCCTGCCCTTCTTGGTCCATGCTCCGGCGATGGTCGGGTACCCCTTGACGAAGCACGAGGCATCGCCGACGTTCGTCACGGTGACGTAGGCGGCAGGCTGGGACATGCCAGCCGCGCTACCGGTGACCTTGGCTGAGAGATCTGCCCCTGAGCAGGCAGCCACGCTGCGCTCCGCCGCAGAGGCTCCGGTGCCCCAGGCGGCGACGGCGCACAACGCAACCGCCATCGTGGCCGAGCCCACGCGCCACGTCTTGCGATGGTTCGTCATTGCTGGTCCTCCCGTGCTGTCGGTGCTGCGGATGGCTTGCCTGCGACATGCAGCAGGCTAAGGCACGACGAGGACCGGGATGTCGGACTCGTCGAGAACCTTGTGCGACACGGCGCCGAACAGCGCCGCTCGGATGCGCCCGGCTGCTCCGTATCCCACGATGATCATGCGTGCCTGGTGTTCGACCGCCGCGGTGAGCAAGGCGTCCACGGGAGATGCGTCCACAAGGATCGGGTTGGTGCTGACCCCGGCTACGCGAGCGCGGGCGACAGCGGCCTCGACGACGGGGCTGAGGGCATCGACAATCGCCTCCTCGAGCACGTCGTACTCCTCGCCCATCCCGCCAGGCGGGCTCACCCCGCAGACGACGAACAGTGGCTCGTCCAGCGCGAGCGCCAGCGAGATCGCGGCCTCGAGCGCCGCATCCGCCGACTCCCCGCCGTCGTAGCCCACGATCAGGGTCATGCCCGCTCCTCCTGCTTCGCGAGCGCACCATCCGGCACCACGCCGGGGCGCTCTCTCCAGTATCTCGACCCGGAGATGCGCGATGCGACGGTGAAGACCACACCGAGGCCGAACAGGACGATCCCGATGACGAGCGGGGGCCCGAGGCCGAACCACGCCTCGCCTCCATAGGCGTTGGCCGGGTCGGACATGTCGATGATCGACATCACCAGCAGCCAAGCCAGCAGGATCGCGCCGACGACCGGCCCCACGCCGATGAGCAGGAATGACTTCACGCTGCTCAAGAGGTGGCGGCGATAGTAGATCGCGCAGGAGAGCCCGGTGAGGGCGTAGTAGAAGGCGATGAGCAGCGAGAGCGCGCTGAGCGAGTCGTACAGCGCGTTCTGGCTGATCAGGCTGAGCACGACGTACCACGTCGTCGCAATGGCCGCCACGGCCCACGTCGAGACCGAGGGAGTGCGGTGCCGCGGGGAGATCCGGCCGAACACGGGCGGCAGCGCGCCGCGCCGCGCCATGGACAGTGCCGTCCGCGACGCCGGAATGATCGTGGTCTGGGTGGAGGCGATGGCCGACGTCGCGACCGCCAGCAGCACGATCCAGCTCCAGCCGCCCATGGCCTGGTCGGCCAGCACGGCGAAGACCTGCTCTTCCTCGCCGGCGTTCGCCTCGAGGAACGACGGTCCCGCATAGCAGATCACGGCGATGGC
This sequence comes from Actinomycetota bacterium, assembly GCA_030681835.1. GTDB lineage: Bacteria > Actinomycetota > Actinomycetes > S36-B12 > S36-B12 > UBA10649. Next base: position 14,202 of record JAUXRN010000145.1, on the reverse strand, counting down.
CGTCCCGACGTAGGTGACCAGCAGCAGGATCGTGGACACGATGGCGGCTCGGCCGGGGGTGTCCTGGGAGTCCTTGGTCTCCTCGTTCAGGTTGACCGCCGACTCCCAGCCCCAGTAGGCGAACACGCCGAGCAGCAGGCCGGCGGTGAGCGCAGCGCCGCCGGCACCGAATGGATTGAGCCAGTCGAGGGAAGGGGTGGGTGCGTCCGGGGCCCCCTGCCCGCTGAGGCCCAGATACAGCGCGACGATCGCGAAGATGAGCAGCGCCCCTACCTGCATGAGCACCAGCACCTTCTGCAGCCGGGCCGACGACTCGGTGCCGCGGACGCAGAGCCAGGTCATGAGGACCACGAGGGCGATCGTCAGGGGGAGGACGACGGCCTGGCTGGACGCCCATTCGTCGCGGCCGAACATGAGCAGGGTGAACCGGACCCCGACCTCGGCGAGCGAGCCGACGACCAGGACGCCGGTCATGGCGATCGCCCAGCCGCCCATCCAGCCGAACCACGGCCCCATGGCGCGGGTGACCCACGAGAACGTCGTGCCGCAGTCCTGGTCGACCCGGTTGAGGTAGTAGAAGGCCGACGCGATGAGCAGCATCGGCACGAAGGATGCGAGCAGCACGCCGGGTGCGTAGACGCCGACGAGCACCACGATCGGGCCCAGCACGGCGGCCAGGGAGTAGGCCGGCGACGTCGCGTTCAGCCCGATGGACAGCGAGTCGGTGAAGCCGATCGACCCGGCCTTGAGCGAGGGCTGGACCTCCAGCCGATGCGGGGCCGACTCGCTCACGCGCACAGTGAACCATCGCGGTGCCGATTCCGGGCCGCATCGGGGGAACGCGCCCCGATGCCGTAGCGTCCGACCGATCAAGCCCTCCGGAAGGACCCCTGCATGAGCCGTCGATCCGCTGTCACAGCCCGGCTTCTGGCGCCCCTGGCGGTTGCAGCCCTGGTGCTGGCCGGCTGCAGCTCCGGCGGGGACGCAGCCCCATCGGCTGCCCCGAGCGAGACGGCGGCCGCGGCGGCCCCGTCGACCACGGCGGCGCAGGAGCCCGTTGCGGTCGAGAGCTATCCGCTCCCGGATTGCACGGGCCAGGACGCCTCGACCTGCGTCTACGACGGCTTCGACCCGACGGTGGACGGCTTCGGCTTCGAGAACTGGGGCGCCGAGGGCACGATCGACGCGAGCATCCTCGTGGCGCTGTTCGGCGAGGACGCGGTGTGCGCCGAGGTGACCGCCAGCGGATGCGTGGTCTACCCGGCGGCCGCCGCCTGGGCGGACCAGGTCAACGAGGCCATGGCCGCTGGTCACTGCGAGGGCATGGCCGTCCTGTCCCGCCTCATCTACGACGGCTACATGTCGGCCGACTCGTTCGAGCCGGGCGTGGCGTCCACTGCCGAGCTGCTGCGCGACGACCCCGACGTGGCGGCGGCCATCGACTTGTGGTGGGCGACCCAGATGCTGCCCCCGGTGCAAGCCGCCTACAGCGAGTTCAAGTCCTACCAGCCGTCGGAGATCGCGTACGAGCTCGCCCAGGGCCTTCAGTCCGGCAAGGGCTACACCCTGGGCATCTATTCCGCGGACGGCGGGCATGCGATCACCCCGATTGGGGTCGCGCTCGAGGGCGACCTTGTGGCCGTGTCGGTCTACGACAACAACTACCCAGGCACCGTGCAGCGCGTGACGATCGACCTCGCCAACGAGACCTGGAGCTACGCGGCCGGGGCGACCAACCCCGACGCGCCGACCGGCGGGTGGGAGGGCGGCCAGGGGACCATCGAGCTCACCCCGATGGCCAGCCGGGAGCTCCCGTCGATCGCCCCGTTCGACGACTCGTCCGGCCGGACCCGCGCATCGGCGGTGGTCTTCACGGCCACCTCCGCGGACCCATTGGTGCCGACCGGCATTGTCCTGACCATCGATGGCCAGGAGTACGACACGAGCGACCCATCGGTTGAACTCCCCGAGGGAGTGGTCGCCAGGTCGATCCTTGGCGCCACTCTGTCCGGCAAGGGGAAGATCGTGTCGGTGAACCCGCGTCTGGTGGGGGCCTTCGGCGCCCGGGCGAAGGTCGTAGGGGACACCCGAACTCCCGTCACGCTGTCGTACGACCGCCTGGGCAGTCCGCGAGTCACGCTCCGCGCCGACGTCGACCAGTCGGCGGACGCCGGGTTCGATGTCGACCCCTCCGGCGGCGCAGTGAGAACGGTCCTCCCGGACGGCGCGGAGGGCCGGCTGCAGGTCGACAACGGACTCAACCGCCTCGACTTCGCCCTGCCGGACGGGGTGGCGTCCTACGTCGGCTCGCGCGGGGACGGGCAGGTCGACATCGCCTTCCTCGACCAGAACGACGAACTCCTGGACAGCCTCGTGCTGGACGCCGACACCGACAGCGGTCGGGTGGTCTACGGCACGGGCGACTTCGACCCCGACACGGGAGCATTCGAGGTGACCGAGGAGTTCGCCGAGCCGGAGGAGCTCGACGAATCCCTGTCGGCCTCTCTGACCGCCGGGCTCGACGAGGCGTTCGCCGACCTGGAAGGCATTGACGAGGCCGCTGACGAGGCGACGGACGAGGCCGCCACTGACGACGGATCGGGTTCCGAGCAGGATGACGGGGCTGACGGCAGTGGGTCGAGCGGCGCGGGTACGGATGATGACTCGGGCGCGGATGATTCTGGCGTGGATGACTCGGGGGCGGATGACGAGCCCGTGGCCGACGAGCCTGTGGACGAGGAGCCCGCCGCGGACGAGCCGGTCGACGAGGAGCCCGTGGCCGACGAGCCCGCGGACGAATCCGCGGAGTAGCCCGGGCTACCCGGACGCCAGCGCGATCTCGCGCCAGGCGCGTAGGGCTGTCTCCTCCCACCAGGCGAAGGACGCCGAGTACGGCGCTGGCCCGTCCGGTGCCTTCCAGCAGGCGTATTCGACGAACGCGGCCAGGAGCGCGCGCCGCAGCGCCCCTGGGTCGGGTTGCCCGCTGACCTCGGCCCAGTCCCCGATGATCTCGTCAGGGTCGGCAGCGATCTGCCAGTCGTTCTGCACCAGGAAGATCCCAAAGTCCAGGTCGCCGGGAGCGTCACACGCGAGAGCGAAGTCCAAGATGACCACGCGATCGGCGAGGCCGATGTTCGGGAAGGCCAGGTCGGCGTGCGTGAGCGTCGTGCCAGCCGAGCGAAGCAGGTCGGCGAGGAACCGCGGCTCCGCCTGGATGGCATCCACCGCCTCCTTGAGCGCCGGTGAGGCAACCGCGTCGAATCGGTCCCACGCCTCGAGCGCATGGCCGGGCAGGGGGTTCGAGCCGCTCGCGTACTGCCGCATCCTGTCTCGCGAGAACAGCGTGAGGTGGTTCTCGATCGTGGTGCAGTCTGCGGGTGGGGTACCGGCAAAGGCAGCGTGGAGCTGGGCCATCGCGACCAGGATCCGCCGGCAATCCTCTCGTGAGACCGGATCGTTGTCGGGCACCAGGCTCGCCGACACATCGCGCATCACCATGCGCCATTCCTCATTCCTGCGGTCGGCCGCGAGGATCGCGCAGTCGATGGAGGCGGGCATCCGCCCGTAGATCCCGCGCTCCCAGAACAGGTAGGCACGACCGGGATCGTCCGTGGCCAGCATCGCCAGGTCGGCTTCCAGCCGGGCTCGCTTGATGACCACGCGAGTCCCGTCGGGGAGGTCTAGCCGCTCGAGCGTGGCTCCCGAGTAGCCGGGGCTCACCGGATCCTCGAGCACCCGCCTGTCCACGGCACGTTCGAGGATCAGGTCGACCTCGGTGGGAACGGGGTCCGCCGGCACCGGTCCAGCATGCTGGCCCGCCCGCACGAGGACAAGGGCTACGGTGGCGCCGTGAAGAGCACCCCGCGCCGCACCACCGCCACCTTGGCGGCCGCAGTCGTCGCCCTAGGCAGCCTCGCCAGCGGGACGCTCCTGCTCAGCGCGCCGGCCGGCGCCGCGCCCGGGCCGGCGATCACCGGGGTGGTGCAGGTGTACCCGACGCTGCTGAGCAGCGTGACCCCGTCTGGCAGCGGCAGCACGGACGTGATCCGAGTCATCGGCGGCGCATCGATGCAGTCCCTCACCAGCGCCACGCTCGACAACTGCACCAACACCGCCAGCGGCCCGCTCGTCGCATCGTCCGTCAAGGTCAGTGCGGCGAATATGGCCACATTGACGTTCCCGCGGCCCACGCACACGACCACCTCGAAGCCGGTCGTGTGCTCGCTCCTGCCCAACGGCACCCCGATGCCCGGGCTGGTCAACCAGGTCTCGATCACCTACGACCCGGCCGGACCGGTGCTCGCGGCGCCGACACCGAACGGGTGGGCGGCCACGCCGACCAAGGCTCCGACGGTCGACCTCCCCGGATCGGGGGTCTCGCCCGCGGCGACCCCGCTGTTTTCCAGTGCCGGGGCGCAGCCCGCGCCCCTGAACGTCCCTCCCAACGCGTCGGCCTACATGATCGGCTGCGTCCCGGTCGGCAGTTCGGGGGTCTCACCCAACCAGGCCTTCGCGGGCACCGCTGCCACGGTGTCCAGTGGCGAGTTCACGTTCACGTCGAGCAGCGGCGTTCCCGCTTCGACCTGCGACATCGTGGTCGCAGTCAAGCGCTCTGCGGGAGCGATGGGCAGCGGCTTCGACCTGGTCGCCAGTCTCGCTGGGGTGCAGGGCGGCGGCTTCGCCTGGACGGGCGTCTTCGCAGGCGTCCAGCAGGTCTACCCGACCCTCCTGAGCACGGCCACGGCGTCAGGAGCCCCCGGCACCGACGTCATCCGCGTGCTCGGCCCCGCCCCGGGCACCGACCCGAGTCAGACCTTGCAGGGACAGGGGCTCAACGCGGCCAGCCTGGCGCAGTGCACCAACACGGCGAAGAGCGCCTATGCGGCGTCGTCGGTGACGCTCACCCCCACGAGCGGGATAAGCCAGAACGGCAACGAGGTGGGCACGGTCGCCACGCTGGTGTTCCCGCGGCCGTCCTTCACCGACCCGTCCACTACCGCCACCTGCCAATTGCTGCTGAACGCGTCCCAGGTGAGCACCGGGTCTCCACTGCTCATCACGTATGCGCCGACCGCCCCGGTGATCACCCGCGTCACTCCGGAGAACTTCAGCCAGACGCCCAACAACCCCCCCAAGGTGACCCTCACCGGGTCGGGACTGGTGGCCCCCTACCTGAACGGGTCGGCGTCCGTGGAGCCGCCACCGCTCCTGCTGCCCGCGTTCTCGTCGATCCACATGACCAACTGCGACGTCACGAATGCGGCCGCCTATCCGGCCAAGGCGTCCATCCCGGCCACCGGGCTGTTCACGGCAGGGACGCAGGACAACAAGGGCGCGTACACCACCCTGCTGTCGAGCACCCAGCTGGCCTTCCTCGCGCCGAACGGCGTCCTGTCATCGACGTGCGACATCGTGTACGCCGTGCCGTCGCCGGGCGGCGGAGCCGACGGGTCCGGCTACGACCTGGTGGCCAGCCTGCAGGGGTCGGCGTCGGGCGGATTCGAGTGGAAGATCCCATACCAGGGCGCGGTGACCCTGACCGTGGAGAATCCCTACGCGGCCGACGGGGTCACCCCGCTCAGCGGTATCACGGACGAGAAGCTCGTCCTGGGCCTGCTGGGAACGCCCGGCAGCCCTCCCGACCCTGTCGGCAGCGTCAGCGGCTTCCCGGCCGGCTCGGGCTGGCGGACCGTGGCCTTCACGTCACTGCTCGCGTGCCCTGCCCCGGCCACGCACTGCCGCACCGTGCGGATCACGCCCGAATTCGACAGCGGGGACGTCTTCTTCCTCAACCAGGCCACCACGTCCCCGCCGGATCCGGCGACAAGCAAGGACGTGAAGTTCGGCTTCATCGAGTTCTCGTACACCACGAGCGGGTTCAGCTCCGACCTCACGCTCATCGACCAGCTCGGCGTGATGATGACGAGCACGCAGTCCTGGAAGGGCAACTACATCGACGGCTCCTACCAGGACACCGGCTGCTTCGTCGACCTCGTGAACGCAGTTGCGCAGACGGGCGCGCAGATGGACAAGGTCGTGAAGTGGGCCGGCACGCCGAACCCTCCACAGGCGGGGAGCCCGTGGACGGCCGTGCAGGCGGCGAACATGAACGGCATCGTGGGCGCCTCCAAGCTGCCGGGGGCCTACCCGTCGGTCGCAACGTACGTGAAGGCGATCCAGGGGCAGCCGCTCCACATCAATGACGTGATCGGCAACTCGCCCAAGGGCTCGGTAAACCAGAATGGCGTGTTCGACTACACCGCCACGTACTACCCGACCTTCACCCCGCCCGGGGCCGCGGCCGCAGTCACCGATGTGTGGGTGCTGCAGGGCAAGATCGGCGGCGGCAACTCGGCCAACCCCGGAAGCAAGGCGATCCCCGGACCGACGATCCTGGTGGAGGGTGCCGGGATCTACGGGGCCGGCAATCACGGGGGCGCCGGGTTCGGCGTGTACGCCCAGGACGGGCCGTTCAACGCCTACCTGCCAAGTGGGACGTACGCGCCGAAGGACTGGAACGACAACGGCGGCCTCATCAGCGCCACGTGGAGCAACACCGTCAAGACCATCTACCGGGACTTCATCGTCCCGTTCGCCAACGGGATGTGGGGCTCGCCGAAGGTGGCGACTCCCTATGACACTGGTGCCCAGACCGCCACGTTCACGGTCGACCCGCGATCGAAGGCGTACCACAACGCCCAGCCCAACTACGCCGGCGGAGTCAGCGGTCCGTACGCCTGGAACGCCTTCCAAGCCGCCGTAGTGGAGAACGCGAATCGCTTCTACCGCAGCAACAAGACGTACCCCAACTCGCTGGACTGGACGGTCATCTACGGCATGCCGTACGGCGACACGATGCTCCCCTCGTCGATGAGCCCCCTGCTGTCCTACCAGCAGATGGACGGCTGGACCATCCGACTGGGCGACCCGGTCGGCTGCACGCCATTGACCGCGATCCGCCCGCCCGTTCTCGAGCCGGCCACGCAGGCCGTCGTGGCCCAGGCCGGTCAGCCGATCAAGCCCGTGTCCTTCGGCAAGGATCCGCAGGCCGGGCAGATGGAGGAATGGCGGGCGAGCGGCTTCCCGACGAAGGGCCAGTTGTCCTACACGCTCCTCGACGCCAAAGGCGCTCCGTTGCCGGGCAGTCTCGACCGGGCTGGCCAGCCGGTCCAGAGGGTCGCCGGGCTGACCTTCAGCCGATCGACGGGAGTGCTCTCCGGCACCCCGACCCACGGGCTGGCTCTCACGGCGCTGCGGGTGCGCGCGGAGAAGGGCACGGCGACCGCGACATCGGCCTTCACCCTGCGGATCGCCGGGAACGGCTCCCTCCACCCGTCGGCGTGGATCATCGACGCCACGGCGGGCCAGCCAGTCCCGTCGGCGCCGCCGAAGGGCTTCACGTCCCGCGGGCTGGGGGATGCCCCCGAATTCGCGGTGTCGCCGTCGCTGCCTGCCGGGCTCGCGCTCGACCCGGAAACGGGCGAGATCTCGGGAACCCCGACGGCCCAGCAGCCGCCGATTGCCTACGTCGTCACCGCGGAGGGCGATGGCAGCAAGGCGACGGCTCTCGTGACGATCACGGTGGCCGGCGTAGCCTCACTGCGGCCGCCCACCCAGACGGTCACGGGAACGGCGGGCACCGCGATCGCGTCCAGCCCGATGGCACCGATCGGCTTCCCGGCTGGCCAGTCGGTCAGCTACGCCCTCACCCAGGCCGGCGTCACGGTCGGCCCGCCTGCCGGTCTCGCCTTCAACCCGACGACGGGCGTGCTGTCGGGCATTCCGACCGCTCCGGCCACCGGGCAGTTCGCCATCGTGGGCTCGTCGCCGGGCGCCAGCGCAACGGCCGTCCTGTCACTCGACGTGGAGGCAGCGACCGGGAGCGTCGTGCCCGCCAGCCAGTCGATCACCGGTCAGGCCGGCTCGTACCTGTCCAGCCAGGCGCTCGCGACCTCGGGCCTGGGATCGCCGGTGACCTACTCGGTGTCGGGGGGAGGGCTACCGGCAGGTCTCGGGCTGAATCGCTCCACCGGGGCAATCTCGGGAACTCCCACCAGCGCGACGAACGGCCCCGTGGTCGTGACGCTGCAGGCGTCCACAGGCGAGGGGTCGGCGTCGGCCACCGTCACGTTCACCATCGCGGCTGCCCCGGCTCCGGGACCGACGCCCACGCCCGCACCGACTCCGTCCCTCGGCTGGTGCAGTCCGGCCAGCCAGACGATCAACGGCACGGTCGGCAGCGCGTTGTCGACGGCGTCGCTGTCGATCGGGGCCCCCGCGCCGGTGTACGTGCTGGCGAACGGCAGCCCGGGGCTGCCTCCCGGGCTCGGCGGGCCCGGGTACTCAACGGGCGTGATCAGTGGCACCCCGACCTCAGGCGGGACCACCGCGGTGCAGATCCACTGCCAGGGGCAGAGCGGATATCAGGCATTCGCGAGTGTCACCTTCGTGATCGCCGATCTGCCACCGGCCCCGACGCCGACACCCTCGCCCAGCCCGTCGCCCACCCCGTCACCGACGCTCACCCCGTCGCCGTCGCCGTCGCCCACACTGACCCCGTCGGCCACCCCCACCCCCACGCCCGCGTAGGCCAGCCGCGCACCTCAGTCGATGAGGGCCGCGATCTGCGCGGTGTCCGGCGCGTGCACGACGCCGCGTTCCGTGATGAGGGCGGTCACCAGTGCGGCCGGGGTGACGTCGAAGGCCGGGTTGCGCACAGCCACCCCTCCTGCCGCCCAGTGTTGGTCTCGGAAGCCGGTGACCTCCTCCGCCGATCGCTCCTCGATGGGGATGGCCGAGCCATCCGGCAGCGCGAGATCGACCGTCGACCACGGGGCCGCGACGTAGAACGGGATCCCGTGGTGACCGGCGAGGACGGCAACCATGTAGGTACCGATCTTGTTCGCCGTGTCGCCGTTGGCGGCGATCCGGTCCGCGCCCACGATCACGGCATCGACCTCGCCGGTCGCCATCAGGTGGCCGGCCATCGAGTCCGTGATCAACGTCGCCGGGATGCCCTCGCGGACCAGTTCCCATGCGGTCAGGCGTGCCCCCTGGAGATAGGGCCGGGTCTCATCGACGATGACCGAGATCGCCTTGCCCTGCGCCACCGCGGAGCGGATGACCCCCAACGCCGTGCCCCAGCCCGCCGTGGCCAGTGCACCGGCATTGCAGTGCGTGAGCACGCGCGCACCGTCCGGCAGCAGCGCCGCCCCATGAGCGCCCATCGCCCGGTTCGCCGCGACGTCCTGCTCCATGATCGCGAGGGCCTCGGCGACCATGGCTTCGGTTGCCCTCCGTGGATCCTGCGGGTCGTATCCGGCCCGCATGCGGTCGATGGCCCAGAATAGGTTGACAGCCGTGGGCCGGCTGGCGGCGAGTCTGGCGAAAGCCTCTTCCATGGCAACCCCAGCATCTGGGCGACCCTGCACTCTCAGCGCCTCGACGGCGACCCCGAACGCCGCGGCCACGCCAATCGCGGGGGCACCGCGCACGACCATGTCACGGATGGCGTCGGCAACGGCCGCGGCGGAAGCGCAGCGCACATACACCACCTGCTCGGGCAGGAGACGCTGGTCGAGCAGTTCGACGGCATCGCCCGTCCAGCGCATCGTCACGACCGCGGCGGTGTCCGTCTCAGCGTCCATGAGGTTCCTCCGGGCCAGTCGGCCGGCCATATGTCGCGAACCTCTCCAATGCCTCTGCCATCTGCGTGTCGTCCAGCAGCACGGGCTCGCCGGCGCTGCATGCCACCAGGTACTGCTCGCACAGGGCCTCGATCTCGATGGCCAGGGCGATCGCGGCGGGCATCGTGGCCCCGAGCGCGAGCATGCCGTGGTTGGCGAGCAGGCAGGCCCGGCGGTCGCCCAGCGCAGCCAGGGCGTTTCGGGACAGTTCCTCGGTGCCGAAGAGTGCGTAGTCGGCGCACCGGATGATGTCACCGCCTGCCGTCGCCACCATGTAGTGGAAAGGCGGGATGTCGCGGCGCAGGCAGGCCACCGCGACCGCATGCGTCGAGTGCGTGTGAACGACGGCGTCCAGGTCGGGCCGGTGCCGGTAGGCGTCGCGATGGATCCGCCATTCGCTTGACGGCGCCTCGTCACCCACCCACGTGCCGTCATCGGCCATGGGCACCAGCGCATCGGCTGAGAGGTCGCGGGTGGGGATGCCCGAGGGAGTGATGAGGAGCCCGCCGTCGACCCGGACCGAGCAGTTGCCCGAGGTGCCGCGGTTGAGGCCGCGGTCGTCGAGCTCCCGGCATGCGTCCAGGAGCTCCCTTCGCAACGACGCCGTCATGGCAGCAACTCTGTCATCGCAGCCGCGCCCGGGCCGCCGCGATCACGTCGCGGGTACGGACTCGAGTGGGCTCGCGGTCGCGCACGACGACCTCGCCGGCGACGAGCACGTGCCGGACGTCGGAGCGTCCGGCGGAATAGACGAGGGCGGCGTACGGATCCCGGACCGGGGTGAGATGCGGGACGGCCGTATCCACCAGGACGAGGTCCGCCTCCTGGCCGGCGGTGACCGTGCCGATCCGGTCCTCCATCCCCAAGGCGCGGGCGCCGCCCACCGTCGCGCAGAGCACGATGTCACGTGACGAGACCGCGGCCGGATCGTGATGCACCAGTCGGGCGAGGTTCGACGCCTGGCGCATGACAGCGAACATGTCGAGGTCGTTGCTGGACGCGCACCCGTCGGTGCCCAGCCCCACTTCGATGCCTTCGGCCCGCATGGCCACGAGGTCGGCGGCGCCGCTGGCCAGCTTGAGGTTCGACGCGGGGCAGTGCGCGATGCTCGCCCCTCGGGCAGCGAGCAATCGCCGCTCGTCGTCGTTGATCCGCACGCCGTGAGCCAGCACGGGGCGCAAGGCGAGGACTCCTGAGTCCTCCAGAACCGCAACGGGGCGCCTGCCCTCCGCTGCCTTGGTCTGGTCATTCTCCTCGGTGTTCTCCGAGGCGTGCGTGTGGATGAGGTAGCCGCCCGCGGCTGCGGCCTCGGCCAGTTCGCGCAGGTGGGCCGAGCCCACCGTGACGGGCGCATGAGGCATCAACGCACGGGGCACGTAGGGACCGCCGATGGCCGCCAGGGTCTCCGGCCAGGAGGCCAGGAGGGTCATGCGCTCGGCCCACGCGAGGTTGTCGGGCCCGGGGAAGGAGAAGAAGACCGGCCCGATGACGTGGCGAAGGCCCACCTCGACCGCGGCACGGTGGGCCGCCTCGGGGTGGAAGTACATGTCCAGCGCCGTGGTGGTTCCGCCCAGGAGCGCCTCCAGGGCGCCCAGCCTGGCCCCGTCGGCGGTGCCGTCGGGTCCCATAACGCGGGCCTCCTCCGCCCACACGAGCGACAGGAAGCCCTGGAGGTCGACGTCCTCTGCTATCCCGCGCAGCAGCGTCATGGGCAGGTGCGTGTGGAGGTTGACCAGTCCGGGCAGGAGGATGTGGCCCCGGGCATCGAGCGTCTCCCGGGCCTGCACCCGGCGCGCGACGTCCTCGGCCCGGCCGACGTCGACTATGCGCCCGTCGGCCACCGCCACGGACGCACCGCTCATCACCCCGCCATCGGCGTCGCAGACCAGTACATGGTCCGCGTTGCTGAGAAGCAGGTCGACGTCAGTCATGACGGATCGCTCACGGCCAGGAGCCGTACGGCCTCGTCCAGCACCCCCATGACGCGCACGCGCCCTTCGGCGATGACCCGCTCGATCTCGGCCATCGTCACCGGCTCGTCGGACTCGCCCGCCGCCGGATTCACCACCAGGCACAGCGACGCATACGGGATGCCCGCCTCCTGGGCCAGCACCACCTCGGGAACGCCCGTCATGCCGACGACGGTTGCGCCCGCGGCGCGGGCCATCCCGATCTCCGCCCGCGTCTCGAATCGCGGGCCTTCGAAGCAGGCGTAGATCCCGCCTTGCGTCACCCGCTGGCCTGACGCACTGGCCGCCCGGGTGAGGACGCCGCGCAAGCGTCCGTCATACGGCTCGCTGACGTCGACGTGCCTGACCGGGCCGGTGCCGTCGATGAAGGTGCTGGGCCGCCCCTTCGTGAAGTCCAGGAAGTCGTCGACGACGACGAGATCCCCAGGTCCGTGCCCGATGCCGCCGACGACGTTGACCGCAAGGATCTCCCGCACCCCGGCGCTGGCGAGGGCGGTGATGATGGCGCGGAAGTTGACCAGGTGGGGCGGCACGGAGTGGTCTACCCCATGTCGCGTGGCGAAGACTGCCGGCCGGCCGTGCCACGCGCCGACAACAACGCGTGCCGGGCCGTACGCGGTGTCCACGATCTCCTCACGAGGGTCCGTGAGGGACTCCAGGGCGTAGAAGCCGGTGCCCGCGATGATCCCGAGGGCGCCTGACCCCGTTGCCGCCATGGGTTGCAGGCTACTGAGTCGGCTTGTGCGCAAGGCAGCGGACCCGAAGGGAGTTGCGAGGACACCTCGCCCGCCCGCGATGGGGCACAATCCACAGGACTGATGCCTGTCAGGGAGTGGGTGCCGTGAAGCCGCTGATGGCCGTTGCCATGCCTGCGGCCCTGCTCGCCAGTCTTCTCGCCCCGTCAGCCCTTGCCCCGTCGGCCCTCGCCGGCGACACGGCCATGACCACGCTGACCATGCTGGTGGCAGGCTGCAACGGCTGCACCATCACGCCCATCAACTCGCGGAGCGACGCCGACGTTGCCTACCGTGGCGCCCCTGCGACGGTGCGCAAGGGCGTGGCGACCATGACGGTCCCCACGGCGAGCACTGTCGGGATGTACTTCGACATTCGGCGCGGTGGCAAGGCGTGGGATTCCCAGCGACCGGGCCGGGTCCTCATCGCGGTGCAATACGGGGGGGCCCCGGTGGGGAGCCGGGTGACAGCGAGGCAGGCGAAGCGGGCTCGCTCAGGATCTCCCTGCTGGGTCGGCACTTCACGGCCGACGCTTGCGCTCGAGGTCCGGGTAGAGACGGTGAAGATCCCCACCCTCGTCCTTGGCAACAATGACGAGACGTCCTCGAGGCTGGTCGATACCCCTCTCGCGTGGCTGGTGCCGACGCAGCCGTCGCTCGAGCCGTCCTGGCGCCCTGCGAACGGCGTGCTGATCACGGATGAGCAGGTGGACTGCGAGGCCGAGCCCCGCACGGGGCCGATCGTCGGCCGGGCAGTCGGCTGGGCCAGGGCCGGCAGTTGGACCGATGACCTGGAGGTCGGCCCTAGCGGCCGGTTCGGCTACGTCGTTACTGCGTGGAACGTCCAGGTGCTGCGACTGGCCCGTGCCCGCCTGGTGGACACCATCACCGGCCTGCGTGCCGGATCGATTGCGCTGGCGCGGTCGGGGACGCGTGCCTACGTGCCAGTGCGGTTCGGCAAGAGGATCTCGGTCATCAACACGCGGACCGGCCGGGTCACGAACCGATTCGATGCACCCGGGGAGATATCCAGCCTCGCGGTCACGCGCGACGGCAGTGAGCTGTATGTGCCGATTGCCTACCGGGACACGGTCGCCGTCATGGGTGCCAGAACGGGGAAGGTGCTGGCGCGGATACCCATCCCCGGGAACGACTTCGGGTACTCGATCATCATGAGCCTTGACGGTGGGCGCGCCTACCTCAGCAACGGCTTCGGCAAGGTGGTCGTGATCGACACCGCGATCCGGAAGGTGGTCAACTTCACGACCCTGCGCGACGAGGGACCGGGACTGTCGACCGTGACCGGGTTCGCGGTCACCCCGGACGGCGAGCGGCTGCTGCTGGCCAGCCCCGAGCGCCGGGCCGTCGTCGTCCTCGACTCGACCACCCTGCGCGAGATCGCGAGGTGGAGGGTCCGCGGCAGGCCCCACGACGTGGTTGTCGACCCGCAAGGGAGGCGGGCCTACGTATCGACGAACGGCATCGTCCCGGTCGACCTGGCTACGGGAGAGGTCCTGAGGGAGATCCCGGTGCCCCGGCCGACCTCTCCCGTGGACCGGCTCAACGTGTTCCGCCAGCGCGTCAACCACCTGGCGATCTCTCCCGACGGTCGACGGCTGATGGCCGGGACCAGCGAGAACTGGACGGTTGTCATCGCGATCGTGTCCTAGACCTTGCGGATCACGGGTCGGGGTGACGGTTGGTCGTCTCGGGACCGCTGTGGTTGTTGGTCAGGCGGCAGTCTGCCGCAGGCGCTTGGTGAGTTCGCGCTTGACCTGCAGTGGGGTGCGGCCGCGCATGTAGTTCCCGTTG
>JAUXRN010000143.1 GCA_030681835.1 Actinomycetota bacterium | reverse complement strand
CGTGCTCGATGTGAACTTCTTCGACCAGCTTCAGATCGGCCTGGCCACTGCGGACGACATCCGCACCTGGAGCCACGGCGAGGTCAAGAAGCCCGAGACCATCAACTACCGCACGCTCAAGCCCGAACGTGACGGCCTCTTCTGCGAGAAGATCTTCGGTCCCACCCGGGACTGGGAGTGCTACTGCGGCAAGTACAAGCGCGTGCGCTTCAAGGGGATCATCTGCGAGCGCTGCGGCGTCGAGGTGACCCGCTCCAAGGTGCGCCGCGAGCGCATGGGCCACATCGAGCTGGCCGCTCCCGTGACCCACATCTGGTACTTCAAGGGCGTGCCCAGCCGGCTCGGCTACCTGCTCGACCTGGCTCCCAAGGACCTCGAGAAGGTCATCTACTTCGCCGCGTACATGATCACGTGGGTCGATGACGAGGGCCGGCACGAGGCCCTGCCCGGGCTGGAGAAGCAGCTCGGCGTCGAGAAGAAGCAGATCGCCGATCGCCGCGACAACGACATCGATTCGCGCGCCAAGAAGCTCGAGGCCGACCTGGCCGAGCTGGAGGCCGAGGGTGCCAAGTCCGACGTCCGCCGCAAGGTGCGCGAATCCGGCGAGCGCGAGATGGCCTCCATCCGCCGCAAGGCCGACACCGACATCGAGCGGCTCGACCGCATCTTCGACCGGTTCCGCACCCTCAAGGTCCAGGACCTCGAGGGCGACGAGATGCTGTACCGCGAGATGCGCGACCGTTACGGCCGCTGGTTCGACGGCGGCATGGGCGCGGCAGCGATCCAGAAGAGGCTGGAGTCCTTCGACCTCGAGGCCGAATCCGTCGTGCTCCGCGACGTGGTCGAGAACGGCAAGGGCCAGAAGAAGACCCGGGCCCTCAAGCGGCTCAAGGTGGTCCAGGCCTTCCTGAACACGTCCAACTCGCCCAAGGGCATGGTCCTCGACGCCGTGCCGGTGATCCCACCGGACCTGCGCCCGATGGTCCAGCTCGACGGAGGGCGCTTCGCGACCTCGGACCTCAATGACCTGTACCGCCGGGTGATCAACCGCAACAACCGCCTCAAGCGGCTGCTCGACCTCGGCGCGCCGGAGATCATCGTCAACAACGAGAAGCGCATGCTCCAGGAGGCCGTCGACGCACTGTTCGACAACGGCCGCCGCGGCCGACCGGTTACCGGGCCCGGAAACCGTGCCCTGAAGTCGCTGTCCGACATGCTCAAGGGCAAGCAGGGCCGCTTCCGCCAGAACCTCCTCGGCAAGCGCGTCGACTACTCCGGCCGATCGGTCATCGTCGTCGGCCCGCAGCTCAAGCTGCACCAGTGCGGCCTGCCCAAGCAGATGGCACTCGAGCTGTTCAAGCCCTTCGTCATGAAGCGGCTCGTGGACCTCAACCACGCTCAGAACATCAAGAGCGCCAAGCGCATGGTCGAGCGTTCCCGCCCCGTCGTGTGGGACGTCCTCGAAGAGGTCATCCGCGAGCACCCCGTACTGCTGAACCGTGCGCCCACGCTGCACCGTCTCGGCATCCAGGCCTTCGAGCCTCAGCTGATCGAGGGCAAGGCCATCCAGATCCATCCGCTCGTCTGCACGGCATTCAATGCCGACTTCGACGGCGACCAGATGGCTGTGCACCTGCCGCTGTCGGCCGAGGCCCAGGCCGAGGCGCGCATCCTGATGCTGTCGAGCAACAACATCCTGTCGCCGGCAAACGGCCGGCCGGTCACGACGCCGACCCAGGACATGGTCCTCGGCATCTACTTCCTCACCTCGGACCGTGCCGACACCAAGGGTGACGGCCGGGCCTTCGCGTCGGTTGCCGAGGCGTTGATGGCCTTCGATGCGGGCAGCATCTCCATCCAGTCGCCCGTCTCCATCCGCCTGGATTCGATCGTGCCTCCCGAGGGCTACGAGACACCTGAGGGATGGGAGCCGGGCCAGCCACTGACCCTGCAGACCACGCTCGGCCGCGCCCTGTTCAACGAGGCGCTGCCGGACAACTTCCCCTTCCTGAACGCGCAGGTGGACAAGAAGGTGCTCGGCCAGAAGGTCAATGAACTGGCCGAGAAGTACCCGAAGGTCAAGGTCGCCAACACCCTTGACCAGCTGAAGGCGCTCGGCTTCTACTGGGCCACTCGCTCGGGGGTCACCATCTCCATTTCGGACGTGATCGCTCCGCCGGCCAAGGCCGCGCTCCTCGGCCAGGCCGAGGAGAAGGCGGACAAGGTCCAGAAGCAGTACGAGCGCGGCCTCATCACCGACTCGGAGCGTCGCCAGGAGCTCATTGAGATCTGGACTCGCGCTACCGACCAGGTGGCCAACGCCATGCAGGAGAACTTCCCGCCGACCAACCCGGTCCACATGATGGTGGACTCCGGGGCCCGCGGTAACTTCATGCAGGTCCGCCAGATCGCCGGCATGCGAGGCCTCGTGGCCAACCCCAAGGGCGAGATCATTCCTCGTCCGATCAAGTCCAACTTCCGTGAGGGCCTGTCGGTCCTGGAGTACTTCATCTCCACGCACGGTGCCCGCAAGGGCCTGGCCGACACCGCCCTGCGCACCGCCGACTCGGGGTACCTGACCCGTCGCCTGGTCGACGTGTCGCAGGACGTCATCATCCGTGAGGTGGACTGCGGCACCGATCGCGGTCACGAGATCACGATCGGGGAGCCCACGTCCGACGGGCTGCGCCCGGTCGACAACCTCGACATGTCCGTGTCATCGCGCACGCTGGCACGCGATGTCGAGCACGACGGCGTGGTGCTGGCACCGGCCGGCGAGGAGCTTGTCTACAAGCGACTCGAGGAGCTCGTCGCCCAGGGCGTCGAGTCCATCCGGGTCCGCTCCGTCCTCACGTGCGAGAGCAACGTCGGCACCTGCGCGATGTGCTACGGCCGCTCGATGGCGACCGGCAAGCTCGTCGACGTCGGTGAGGCCATCGGGATCGTCGCCGCGCAGTCCATCGGTGAGCCCGGCACCCAGCTGACGATGCGCACCTTCCACACCGGCGGTGTCGCGGGCGAGGACATCACCCACGGCCTCCCGCGCGTGGTCGAGCTGTTCGAGGCGCGCACCCCGAAGGGAGTTGCCCCGATCAGCGAGGTCTCCGGCCGAGTGCGTATCGACGACACCGACAAGACCCGCAAGCTCGTCGTGGTGCCCGATGACGGCTCCGAGGAGATTGCCCAGCCGGTGTCCAAGCGCGCCAAGCTGCTCATCGAGGACGGCCAGCACGTGGCGGTCGGTCAGCAGCTCATCGCGGGTGCCGTGGATCCCAAGCAGGTGCTCCGGGTTCTGGGCCAGAGGCAGGTGCAGTTGCACCTCGTGGAGCAGGTGCAGCTGGTGTACCGGTCGCAGGGCGTGTCGATCCACGACAAGCACATCGAGGTCATCGTCCGGCAGATGCTCAAGCGCATCATCATCGTCGAGGCGGGCGATTCGGAGTTCCTCACCGGGGAGCTTGTCGAGCGGACGATCTTCGAGGCGGAGAACCGGCGCGTGGTGGCCGAGGGCGGCACCCCCGCCTCCGGGCGTCCCGACCTGCTCGGGATCACCAAGGCCTCGCTGGCGACTGAGTCGTGGCTGTCGGCTGCGTCCTTCCAGGAGACCACTCGCGTCCTCACGGATGCGGCGATCCATGCCAAGAGCGATCCGCTGCTCGGCCTGAAGGAGAACGTCATCCTGGGCAAGCTCATCCCTGCAGGCACGGGCATGCCCGTGTACCGCAACGTCCGGGTCGACCCGACCGAGGAGGCCAAGGCCGCCATGTACGCGAGCTTCGCGTCATACGACGACCTTGACTACGCCGCCTTCGGTGCTTCGTCCGGTCCGGCCGTGCCGCTGGAGGACTACGACTTCCGCGGATACAACGGGTAGGACCCCCCACGATGACTCTCGGGCAGCCACCCTCGTGGCTGCCCGAGAGTCGTTCCTGGGGGCCGTAGGGTCGGGGCGTGGCCGGCGCTACTGCGGATCCCCACCCGCACTCCGCAGCGGTGCGGCGGCGTGCCCGGCACGTGTGGCTGCTCGCGCTGTGGCGGCGCAAGGGCGTCCGCTCGGGCCTGCGGCTGAGCCTCCTGGCGGCGTACTCGATCACCTTCATGTGGGGCGCCTACCTCGAGTGGGAGGGGGCGACCCAGACCGTCGTGTGGCTCCTCGGCGCCGTCCTGTGGATCGCGGTACTGGCGCTCTACCTCCGCGAGATCGCCACCGCCGCGAACCGTCGTCGGTACCTGGCCCGGCACCTGTCGTTGCCGCTCCTGCTGGTTGCCCCGGCGCTGCTGTGGTTCACCTGGTTCCCGCTCGGAGCCTTCCTCGTGGTCGTCGTCGCCTACGTGCTCGAGTTGCGCAATCACTCAGCCGGGGACGGCTTCCTCTTCTCCTTCGGCCTGGTCGTCTTCATCGGGATCTTCGCCGGGCTGAGCATGGTGGAGATCGAGAACGACAATCCCGACTCGTCCCTCAAGTCGCCCTCGGACGCCCTGTTCTGGTCCTTTGCCAGCCTCCTCAAGATCAACTACGGCAAGGCCATGTCGCCCGAGACCCACGACGGGAGGATCCTGGCCACGGTCGTGGGGGTGTGCGCGATCCTTGGGGCCAGCCTGTTCACGGCCCAGATCGTCAGCTGGGTCGTCGGGGGGCAGAAGGACCAGGTCGAGGCGGACGAGGCGGACGAGGCCGAGGAGGCCGGCGCCGAGGCTGGGGACGCGACCCCTGCAGACGTCCAGGCCCAGCTCGCGGCCATCCGTGCCGAACTGGCTGCCCTCCGCGAGACCATCGCGGCGGGGCTGCCGGGGAGTGCCGGCGACGACGGGCCGCGGGTACAGTGATCGAATGAGCGATCCCACCCTGCCGTCCGAACCTGCCGCCGAGGAGACCCCGGAACCCGCCGCGCCCGCCCAGTGGCCGGCCGCCGCCCCGGACTCGTCCGCCGCGGTGCCCCCGGCGGCCCCGCCTGCGTACCCGACCGCGTATCCGCCGGCTCCCGCGTACGCCAGCGGTCCCCGCACCTCCAGCAACGCCATCGTTGCGCTGGTCCTCGCGATCGGCTCGTGGGTGATTTGCCCGATTGCTCCCGCTATCGTCGCATTGGTCTTCGCTTCCATGGCAACCAAGGAGCTCAATGCCTCGGGCGGCGCCCTCGAGGGGCAGGGGCTGGTCACCGCCGCGAAGATCGTGTCCTGGATCAACATCGGCTTCTGGGTGGCCATCATCGTGGTCGGTGCCTTCGTCCTCGTGCTGCTGGCCATTGCCGGCGGCCTGGACACCCGCGGACGCTGACCGCCGTTTTGACTCCCCCCGTAGGGGGCGGGTAATCTCCTTCCTTGTGCCTGCCAAGGGCACACCCCGTCGTGCCTGTCTTCCCCGCTCGCGGTGGCCAGTTGGTCGCCCGCTTGGTGAGAACCTGCACGGCCGCGGCCTGCGCCGCAGGGGCCAACCGACGATCTAGCCATCGTCGCGGTATGCAAGCGCCGCGACACACCCGACCGCGTGGGTCGGACGAGAACGACCGAATTACTCGAGAAGAAGGCAGGAAGGCAACAGTGCCAACGATCCAGCAGCTGGTCCGCAAGGGCCGGCAGGACAAGGTCAGCAAGAACAAGGCGCCGGCCCTCAAGGGCAGTCCGCAGCGCCGCGGCGTCTGCACGCGCGTGTACACGACGACCCCGAAGAAGCCGAACTCGGCGCTTCGCAAGGTGGCCCGCGTTCGCCTGACCTCCCAGATCGAGATCACCGCCTACATCCCGGGCGTCGGGCACAACCTGCAGGAGCACTCGATCGTGCTCGTTCGCGGTGGCCGGGTCCGCGACCTTCCCGGTGTTCGGTACAAGGTCATCCGCGGCGCCCTCGACACCCAGGGCGTCAAGAACCGCAAGCAGGCTCGGTCCCGCTACGGCGCGAAGAAGGAGAAGGGCTAATGCCTCGCAAGGGTCCCGCTGCCAAGCGGCCAATCGTCATCGACCCGGTCTACGGCTCGCCCGTCGTCACCCAGTTGATCAACAAGGTGCTGCTGGACGGCAAGCGTTCCACCGCCGAGCGGATTGTCTACGGCGCCCTCGAGGGCTGCCGCGAGAAGTCCGGCACCGACCCGGTCCAGACCCTGAAGCGGGCCCTGGACAACGTGCGGCCCACCCTTGAGGTCCGGTCCCGCCGCGTTGGCGGCGCCACCTACCAGGTTCCGGTCGAGGTCAAGGCCAATCGGAGCACCACGCTGGCCCTGCGCTGGCTCATTGGCTACTCCAAGCAGCGCCGCGAGAAGACCATGACCGAGCGCCTCATGAACGAGATCCTCGATGCCTCCAACGGCCTCGGTGCGGCCGTCAAGAAGCGTGAGGACACCCACAAGATGGCCGAGTCCAACAAGGCCTTCGCGCACTACCGCTGGTAGTACCCGCACCTTCACCGCCCACACTCGAAAGCAAACGGAGAACGAACGTGTCGACCGAGACCGCACTCGATCTGGCCAGGACCCGGAACATCGGGATCATGGCCCATATCGACGCGGGCAAGACCACGACCACCGAGCGGATCCTGTTCTACACGGGCATCAACTACAAGATCGGCGAGGTGCACGAAGGCGCCGCGACGATGGACTGGATGGAGCAGGAGCAGGAGCGCGGCATCACGATCACGTCAGCCGCGACGACCTGTCACTGGAAAGACCACACCATCAACATCATCGATACGCCGGGCCACGTGGACTTCACGGTCGAGGTGGAGCGGTCGCTGCGCGTCCTTGACGGAGCGGTCACCGTGTTCGACGGCGTGGCCGGAGTCGAGCCCCAGTCGGAGACCGTCTGGCGGCAGGCCGACCGGTACAACGTTCCGCGCATCTGCTTCGTGAACAAGCTCGACCGCACGGGCGCGGACTTCTATCGCTGCGTCGACATGATCGTCAGCCACCTCGGCGCCACTCCGCTCGTCCTGCAGATCCCCATCGGCAACGAGGGCGACTTCCTCGGGGTCGTCGACCTGGTCGGCATGCGGGCCCTCACCTGGCGCGGGGAGACCCAGAAGGGCGAGGACTACGCCGTCGAGGAGATCCCGGCCGAGCTCGCCCAGCAGGCCGCCGAGTACCGCGAGAAGCTGCTCGAGACGCTGTCCGAGGCCGACGACGCCATCCTCGAGAAGTTCCTCGAGGGCGAGTCCTTCAGCGTCGACGAGATCAATGCGGCTATCCGGCGCGCCACCCTGGCCGACAAGCTCACGCCCGTCCTGACGGGGTCCGCCTTCAAGAACAAGGGCGTCCAGCCCATGCTCGACGCCGTCGTCGCCTACCTGCCGTCGCCGCTGGACATCACCGCCATCGAGGGCCACAAGCCTGGCCACGAGAGCGTGATCGTCGAGCGCCAGCCCAACGACAGCGAGCCCTTCGCGGCGCTGGCATTCAAGATCATGACCGACCCGCACCTGGGCAAGCTCACCTACCTGCGTGTCTACTCCGGCCGTCTGCAGACCGGCACTGCCGTGCTGAACAGCGTGAAGGACCGCAAGGAGCGCATCGGCAAGATCTACCGGATGCACGCGAACAAGCGTGAGGAGATCGACTCGGTGGGCGCGGGCGACATCGTGGCGGTCATGGGCCTCAAGGACACCACCACGGGGGAGACCCTCTGCGACCAGGCCAACCCGGTCGTGCTTGAGTCCATGAACTTCCCCGCACCGGTCATCCACATCGCCATCGAGCCCAAGACCAAGGGCGACCAGGACAAGCTCGGCGTCGCCATCCAGCGCCTGGCCGAGGAGGACCCGACCTTCCATGTCCGCACGGACGAGGAGACCGGGCAGACCATCATCGGCGGCATGGGCGAGCTGCACCTCGAGGTGCTCGTCGACCGCATGAAGCGCGAGTTCAAGGTCGAGGCCAACGTCGGCAAGCCGCAGGTCGCCTACCGCGAGACGATCCGCAAGGCCGTCGAGCGCTACGACTACACG
>JAUXRN010000200.1 GCA_030681835.1 Actinomycetota bacterium | reverse complement strand
GGATCGAGTCCTCGCTGATCCGGTAGACGGTGGCGTGGCCCCGTGACTCGACGTCCGCGAGGAGCCGCATCGTGCGGGCCACATGGGCGACCAGCGGGCCCGGCGCCACGATCGTGAGGTCGGCCTGGATCACGACGTGGTTGAGGTCCTCGGGCAGCGCACCGCTCAGGGCCGCCGCCACCTCCTTGTCCTGGGCCCGGGTCGTGCCGCCGTCGGCGGGCGACAGCAGGAGGCGTCCAGCGGTGCTCAATGCCCCGCCGGCAGTCAGGCCGAGGTCGGCCGCCTCGCGGAGGGTGGCCTCCACCGTGAGTTGCCGGAGTTCGCCGGCCCGGCGCGGCTGCCGGAAGTCCAGGACCTGTTGGGTGCTCTCCGCCGACACTGCGCTTCCCGGCGGGGCAGCGACGAGGATGTCCAGCACTTGCCGGCGGAGCACGGGGATGGCCCCGCGGTCCCGGTCGGGCGACAGGACCTGGGTCCGCTCGTCGGCCACCGATGCCAGGCGCGGCAGGGCCAGCCAGGCGCGCACAAGGGCGGTCCACTGCTCAGCGGTGTGCTGTGCCAGCCAGCCGTCGAAGTGGTCGGTGGGTATCCAGCGCGGGGGGTCGTCGTGATCGTCGGCGACCAGTCGCGCAGCGTGCGCGACCTCGATGACGAGTGCCGTGCGCGGCCAGTCCGCATGCAGGCGGCGGCGGGCAGCGGCGAAGTCTCGCAGGGACAGCCCGCCCGATCGCAGTACGCCCGGGGGGTGGGCAGACCAGTCATCCAGCAGGTCGCGGACCAGCCCCAGCGTCTCCCGCGCGTGCAGTGCCCCCTGGGCGTCGACGTCCGCCTGGGCCAGTGCGGTCGTCAGCCGCGCCTGGGGCGGGGGCCAGGCCGGCGCGGGCGAAGCACCGATGAGGTCCCGCACGGCGTGCACGACGTGGCGCGCCCGGGGCGTGCCCCACACGAGGGCCGCATCGACGGCATCGGCCAGTGCCGCGCCGACCGCGTCGTGGCCGCCGACGCCCAGGCCCGTGGCGGCAGCGGCGAGGATCGCCTCATCGGTCGTCGGGTCGTGCGCGGACTGCGCGGCAGCGATCCGCAGCACGTGCAGGCGGAGCGCATCCAGTCCGTCGATGAACCGGGCTACCGACGGGGCGGTCGTCGCTCGGGTGGCGAGGGCGGTGAGGTCGGATGGCACCGGGCGGACGAGGTCGGGACGCACCCGCAGCAGTCGGGCGAGGGCGTCGTCATCACGCTGGCGCAGGTCGTCGGCCAGGCTGCGTGGCGCCCGGACAGTCATCGCGAGCGCCGCGTCCGCGACCCCAGGGCGAGCCCGACGAAGACGATGACCAGGCCTACACCGGTGAGCATGGACAGGAACCACATGGCTCCGGGCAGGGAGATCCCCGGGAAGACGAGGGGGAGGATCGCCACCAGGGTGAAGGCCAGCCCCACCACCGTCACGGCAACGCCAGCACGCAGGACGCGATCGGCCGAGGAGGCAGTGCTCATGGGACAAGCCTCTCAGGGCACGGTGGGGTGAAGGGCGGCAGGGACGGTAGCCTTCTCGGGCGCGGGGCTTTCCCGTGCCGGACGCCGGCTGACTCGTCGTTCGATCGCGAGTGATGTGGGTGAGGCTGCCGTGCCAACGGGAACCGTGAAGTGGTACGACTCGGAGAAGGGCTTCGGGTTCATCACCTCGGACGAAGGCGATGACGTGTTCGTGCACGTGTCGACCCTGCCCGCGGGCGTCCCCTCGCTCAAGCCGGGCACCAAGGTCGAGTTCGGCGTGGTCGACGGACGCCGTGGCAAGCAGGCCCTCTCGCTTTCCGTCCTTGCGGCCGCCCCGTCGGTCGTCAAGGGCTCGCGCAAGCCCGCCGATGACATGGCCGTCATCATCGAGGACCTCATCAAGCTCCTCGACGGGGTCTCGAACCACCTGCGCAAGGGCAAGTACCCGGCCGATGCGGGCGCCCAGAAGGTCGCCGCCGTCCTCCGGGCCGTCGCGGACGACCTCGACGTCTAGGCCGTCTAGCTCGCCGGGACGAGCCGGAACAACCACACGCCGCGGAGGTTCCCGGCGTCGCCGGCGATGATCTGCATCATCACGCCTTCGGCGGGGACCTCGGCTAGCTCAGGGAATGTGAACCGGTAGTACGTGCTCCTGATCGGGGCCGCCGCCCTGCTCTGGTTGTTGATGATCGGCTGCCAGCCGGCATCGGCCACGGCTTGATCCACGCTGATGCCAATGGTCTCGCCTGGCACGACCGGGATGGTCGGAACGGCATCACCCGCCTGCGCGCCCGCCATGACGGCCCCCGCGCACTCATCGACATCGATGCTCGCGCCGTCGAACCCCCAGCACGTCGCCTCGCTCGATTGGCTCGTGGTGCCGGAGAAGGCGGTGGCCCCCGGCGCGGGCTTCTCGCAGCCGCTCAGGCCAAGGACGAGGGCGGCGGCCGCGACAGTGGTCAAGGCGAGTCGGGTGCGCATGCTTCCGACCCTATCCTCGGCCCCCCGCGAACGCCGATGCAGCAGGTGGGAGACAATCACGCCATGACGCCGACCGCTACCGACTTCAAGCGCGACGCCGTCCTCCTCGCCGCGACCGCGCAAGCCCGGGAGGCCGCCGTGACCGAGGCCGGCGAGGCGCTCGTGGGGGAGCATCTCGAGGTCGTCATGGAGGGCGAGCGAGTTGCCACGCACTATTTCGCCAGCCTGAGCCCCGCCTACAGCGGCTGGCGGTGGGCGGTCACCCTGGCCCGGGTGCCGCGGGCGAAGGCGGCCACCGTCAGCGACGTCGTCCTGCTGCCGGGCGAGGGCGCGATCGTGGCCCCGCCGTGGCTGCCCTGGAGCGAGCGAGTGCAGCCGGGCGACCTCGGTCCCGGCGATGTCCTCCCCACCCCCGCTGATGACCAGCGGTTGGTGGCCGGGCTGACCGACGAAGACGCCCTCGAGGGCGTGCAGTCACCGTCCCCCCTGCAGCCGGGGCAATGGGAGATCGGCATGGGACGACTGCGCGTGCTGTCCCCCGTGGGACGCGATGAGGCCGCCGAGAGGTGGGTCGAGGGAGACTTCGGCCCGACCACGCCCATGGCGCGGCAGGCAGCGGGTGAGTGCGGGACGTGTGGCTTCATGCTGCCGGTGGGCGGCCCGCTCGGACAGTTGTTCGCCATCTGCGCGAACCGAATGAGCCCCGCCGACGGCCGGGTCGTGGCGCTGACGTTCGGCTGCGGCGCGCACTCCGAGGTCGAGGTTGAGGCCGAGGCCCGCGTCGAGGCGACCGCTGACGAGATCGCGGAGGCGTGGGACCCGCTCGACCTTGGCCATTCCTGACAATGCGGACCAGTGTCCGGCGCCCTTTTGCCCGGCTGGGTGGCCACCCCATCGCTGGTAGACTGAGGGCTCCACAAGGCTAGGACGCTCTAGTAACGGCCCGCCCATCTGGCGGCGCCATCAGGGGATATTCAGGCCCCAGTTTCGGATCGGCAGCAGTTGCGCTGCAACGCTCCATCCTCCCGAAGGGCCGTTCGTGGTCAACAGCTTCAGCATGCTCAGCACATACCCGCCGACCCAGTGCGGCCTGGCCACCTTCGCCTACGCGCTGACAACCGAACTCGTCGCATCCGGATCACGGGTCGACGTCGTACGCGTGGTCGACGGGCCCGCCGCCCCGGTGGACCTAGTGACGGCAGAACTGGAGACCTCGGATCGCTCCACGATGCGAGCGGCGGCCGAAGCCCTGAACGCGTGCGACGTGGCGATCGTCCAGCACGAGTACGGAATCTTCGGCGGCCCCGACGGCGCCGACGTCGTCGACCTCCTGGACGAGGTGCGCGTGCCGATCATCGTTGTCCTGCACACCGTGCTGGCCAACCCGACCCTCCACCAGCACCAGGTGCTGGCCCAGGTGATCTCCGCGGCTTCCACGGTCGTCACGATGACGGAGACCGCACGCCGGCGGCTGCTGCGCGGTTGGCGAATCGACGCAGTCAAGGTGAGGGTCATCGCCCACGGCGCGGCCGACAATCGGTCGCTCCCGGGCCTGGTCGCCCCAGCCGTGGATGCCCGTCCGACCATCCTGACCTGGGGCCTCATGGGCGAGGGCAAGGGGATCGAGTGGGCCATCCCGGCCGTCGCTGATCTAGCAGACCTGGTGCCCGCTCCGCGCTATCGCATCGTCGGCGAGACCCATCCGCGGGTCGTCGAGCGCGATGGCGAGCGCTACCGGGACAGCCTGTCGGCTCTCATCAGCGATCTCGGCATCGAGGAAATGGTGAGCCTTGAGGCCGACTACCTGGACGAGGCCTCGCTGCGAGCGCTCGTCCGCGATGCCGACGTGGTGCTGCTGCCGTACGACTCTCGCGACCAAGTGACCTCGGGCGTCCTGACCGAGGCCGTCGTGGCCGGCAAGCCCGTCGTGTCCACCGCGTTCCCGCACGCCGTGGAGCTGCTGTCGTCGGGCGCCGGCATCCTGGTGCCCCAGCGGGACCCGATGGCCATTGCTGCGGCGCTGCGCCGCGTGCTCACTGAGCCCGGCCTGGCCGAATCCATGGGCTCGATCGCGAGCGAACTGGCACCCGGACTGCTGTGGTCCGGAGTCGCCGCCGAGTACACGAGGCTCGGCCGCTCCCTCGTGGCTGCCACGTCGCTGTCCGTCGCGTGAGGGTCCCCGCGCCGTCGTTCGCCCACCTCGAAGGCATGAGCACGGCAGACGGCTTGTTCGAGCACGCGGAGTTCGCCATGCCCCGGACGGAGCACGGCTTCTGCGTCGATGACGTGGCCCGCGGACTCGTCGTGACCGCGCGCGAGCCTTCGCCCACGGACATGGTCAGGCGGCTGAGCGCCACGTACCTGGCGTTCACAGTCGACGCCATCGCGCCAGACGGGAGCGCCCACAACCGTCGACAGGATCGTGGCGACTGGACCGATGCCCCTGGCACAGGCGATCACTGGGGCAGGGCGCTGTGGGGCCTGGGCACTGCTGCTGCCTCGAGCGTCGATGAGGACATGCGCGAGCGGGCGTTGGCGGGCGCACGCCGCATGCTCCAGGCGCGCTCCACGCACCCGCGGGCCATGGCCCACGCCTCTGTGGGTGCGCGCGAGGTCCTGCGGGCAGCGCCGGGCGATTCACGCGCCCTTGCCCTGCTGAGGGACGCCCGAACCGTGATCGGCCGACCGGCCATGGATCCTCGGTGGCCCTGGCCGCAACCACGCCTGGGCTACGCGAACGCACTCCTGCCCGAGGCGATGATGGTCATCGGCGAGGGGCTCGATGACGAACGGGCCTTTGCGGATGGAATCGCACTGCTGGCATGGCTCGTCGAGCAGGAGACCCGCGGAACTCACCTGTCGGTGACCCCGACAGGAGGCCGCGGTCCCGGTGATGTCGTCCCGGGCTACGACCAGCAGCCGATCGAGGTGTCGTCGCTGGCCGAGGCGAGCGCGCGGGCCCTCGCGCACACCGGCGATGCGCGCTGGGCCTACGTGCTCGACAGGTGCTCCGCTTGGTTCCTGGGCTGGAACGATGTCGGTCTGGCGCTGTACGACCCCGCCACGGGCGGCGGCCACGACGGATTGCTTCGCGATGCCGTGAACCTGAACCAAGGGGCCGAATCCACCCTGTCGGCGATCGCCACCTTCCAGCTGGCCCGGGCAGCGCTGCTCGTGCCCGTCTCGTGAGCAGGTGTCCGGCGAATCCCCTGGTCCGGTGGACGCCGCACGTCCTCCAGCCCGATCCGGGGCGGGTGGTGGTCAAGACCTTCCTGCCCGGCCAGGAGCTGCTCACGTTGGGCGAGTCCAGGGCGACCGGGGTCCTGGACCGGGTCCAGGCGATGTCCCCCGCGGAGGTGGAGCGGACCCTGAGCGCCACGCTCACGTCCTTCAGCCCGCGCCACCGCGACCTGCCGGACATCCTGAACAGCCGCTTCCAGCTGGTCGCCCACCGGCTGCCCCGCCCGGGTCGGGTGTCGCGTGCCCGACGCCAGCTCATCGGCGCCTACTTCACCCAGGAGTACGCGATCGAGTCCGCCGCCTTGTTCAACCCCTCGATGGTCGCCCACCCCGACCAGTCCGGCCAGCCGGACGGGTCCGTGCGCTTCGTCATGAGCGTGCGTGCGGTGGGGGAGGGCCACGTGTCGAGTGTGGAGTTCCGGACCGGTTCGATCGACGGAGCCGACGTCGTCAGCATCGACGAGCCCGACCGATTCACTGCCCTGCCCGCGTTGACGCCCCCGGTGTACTCCAAGGCGGTATTCGCGGCACAGCTGGCCGGGATCGGCACCGGGCAGGACGGTGCGGACTTCGTCCTCGGGCTCCTCGGAGAATCGTTCGGGGCAGCCGAGTTGGGCCTAGCGATCGAACGGTTGCGGAGCCAGGGCCTCACCCGGGGCCCGGCCGCGACCACGATCGAGCACCTCGAGCGCATTGCCGCCTGCAACTACTCGGTCGTCTTCCCTGAGGGGAGCGCCATGGACCAGCGCGTGCTCATCCCGCATTCGCCCACGGAGAGCCATGGCATGGAGGACGTGCGCCTGGTGCGCTTCACCGACGACGACGGCACCGTCGACTACCGCGGCACCTACACCGCCTTCGACGGGACGCGGATCGTGCCGCAGCTGCTGCGCACGCGTGATTTCCGGAGCTTCGACATCCGCCAGTTCGGCGGGGCCGCCGCACGCGACAAGGGCATGGCCATATTCCCCCGGCCAGTGGAGGGCCGCTACCTCGCCCTGTCGCGGTGGGACCGCGAGAACAACACGATCGCCTCGTCGACGGACATGGTCTGCTGGGAGGAGTGGGGCGTCCTGCAGACGCCACGTCAGCCGTGGGAGATCGTGCACGTGGGCAACTGCGGCCCCCCGATCGAGACCGAGCAGGGCTGGCTGGTGCTCACCCACGGTGTGGGTCCCATGCGCGAGTACAGCATGGGGGCGATGCTGCTGGACCTGCACGATCCGCGGGTGGTCGTCGGCAGGCTCCGTGAGCCGTTGATCACGCCTCGCCCGGACGACCGGGACGGCTACGTACCCAACGTCGTCTACTCGTGCGGAGGGCTGCTGCATGGGCGCACCCTCGTGCTGCCCTATGGCTGCTCCGATTCCTTCATCCGCATCGCGCTCGTCGATGTGGACGCCTTGCTCACCCGGCTCGCGCCCTAGCCGCCGTTCGCGCCTCGGGTCCTGCGCCAGAACAGGAAGACCAGCCCGAGTGCGCCGCTGAGCGCTCCCACGGCGGCGGCAAGGATCCACCATCCATTTCCGGCAGCGTCGAGTGAGTCCCTGCGCAGGACCAGCACCAGCAGCACGACCAGCCACAGGCCGGTCCCGATCGCCACGGGCAGGATCGCGTCGTGATCCGCCTTCGCGAGGCGCCCATCGGTGCTCATGCCCGCACGGTACCCGGCCCGCCCGCCGGCGGGCATCGAGGCCGGCCCGCTCCCGATCGCCCCGCATAGGCTGGGTCCGTGGATCCCCGGACGAGGCGTGCGGTGACCCTCGTGGTGCTGGTGTCCCTCACCCTCGTCTTCGTGGTTGCGGCATTGTGGAAGCAGTGAGGGCGGTCGCGGCCGTCGCCGTGGCACTTGCTGCAGCAGGCGTGGTGGGCGGCCCGCCTGCCGCCGCCGACGAGGAGGCGACCCGCGCCTGCCAGTTTGCTGACGAGCGCTTCGCCGAGATCAGCGGGATGACCTACTCCCTGCGCCACCCCGGGGTGCTGTGGGTCCACGCCGACTCCGGCGGGGGGCCGTACCTGTACGCGGTCGACGGTCGGACCTGCCGGACGATTGCCACGGTGGAGGTGACCGGCATCGAGGCCAGGGACCTCGAGGCGATCGCCACGGGGCGGGACCGCAAGGGCCGGCCCGTGCTCTGGCTCGCGGACATCGGCGACAACCTGGATTCCTGGCCGCAGGTCTGGCTGCACCGGATCCGGGAGCCGCGAGCCCTCGTCGACCAAGCCGTCAGCGCGCGGACCTACTCGGTCAGCTACCGCGACCGGCCGCACAACGCCGAGGCCCTCATGGTCGACCCCACGACCGGCCGGATGTGGCTCGTCACGAAGCAGCTGGCGCATGGGCGCATCTATGCCCTGCCCCGGAGGATGTCCACCTCGTCGGTCAACGTCGCGCGCCCGGTCGCCCGAGTGGGCGGGCTGGTGACGGATGCGGCGGTGAGCCCGGACGGCAGCCGGTATGTGCTGCGCGACTATGTCGACGCGGAGGTCTTCGACGGCGAGCCACCCGGGCTCTCGTCGGGGCTCATCCCCCTGCCCGTACAGCCCCAGGGCGAGGCGGTGACGTGGACCCCCGAGGGGGACGCGTTGCTCGTGGCGAGCGAGCGGGACGACCGGCTCATGCGGGTGCCGGTGCCCCGCACGGCGGGTGCAGAGGCCGTGGCGACCGTCCCCGACGCCGACCCCTCGCCGAGCGCAACCGCGACCGCGGCAGCTCCGTCCGCGGAGACCGCGATCGCGGGCCTGCTGCCCTGGCTCGTCGGAGCGGGCGTGGTCGCCCTCGGCGTCCTGGCTATCGCCGGGTGGCGTCGGGCACGGGCCTGATCACGAGGATCACGAGGCCGACAACCAGCAGCGCGGGGACCAGCAGGAAGGCCAGGTGGAACCCGATCGTGTCCGACGCCAGCCCGAGCACGATCGGGGCCACCCCGATCGCGATGCTGCCGGCGATGGACGCGCTCGCCGATGCCCGGTCCGTCATGCCGCCCGAGTCCCGTACTGCCCGTGCCACGCCGAGCGGCCAGTGCACGCCGATCCCCACGCCGGTCAAGA
>JAUXRN010000089.1 GCA_030681835.1 Actinomycetota bacterium | reverse complement strand
AAAGTATCATGGGAGTTGCAATATGCGTCCTGTAGTTGCGCTCACAGAGGGTGTAGATTGCAGCGATACACGGGGTGGATGTGACTTTTTGACCAAGACAGGACGCCGGCGGACGCGCTTGCCCCCGGGCAGGGGCGAGGGCCTGCTATCAGATGATCCGCCGGGGGATGGCGGGCCGGATGAAGCCGCGAGCTTCATCGCGGAGAGCGTCGCCGATCTGGCCCTGCTGGCGCGGCGCCACCGGCTTGGCGTCCTCGTGCGTCTGCTCGACATGGCGCAACTGGAAGCCGAGGAGCGGGTGAGGCTGCGCAGCAAAAGGAAGCTGTCGTGAGGGGATGCGGCTAGATCATCGACACCAGCCCGCCGCCGTGGCGCTCCAGGCGGCCGGCGAGTTCAAGCTCCAGCAGCACGGCGCGCACCACCGACGGCGAGGCGCCGGCCATCCGGATCAGGTCGTCCAGCAGCACGGGCGTTGGACCGAGCAGGGCGGTGATGCGGGCGCGGTCGCCCGCCTCGGGTTCGACATCAATCGGCTCGTCGTCCGGCTCACGCAATTGCAGCGGACGTCCCATGATCGGCTCGACGGCGCTGATGATGTCGGACGCCTCGGTGGTCAGCGTCGCGCCCTGTTTGATCAGGTCGTTGGTGCCGGCGGCGCGTGGATCGAGCGGGGAGCCCGGCACCGCGAACACCTCGCGGCCCTGTTCGGCGGCGATCCGCGCCGTGATCAGCGATCCCGAGCGAAGCGCAGCCTCGACCACGACGACGCCGAGCGCCGCCCCCGAGATCAGCCGGTTGCGCCGTGGAAAATCGCGGGCCTTCGGCACATGCCCGAGCGGCATTTCGGAAATCGCAGCGCCGCCGGCGTCGAGGATCGACGCCAGCAGGTCCTCGTGTTCGGGCGGATAGATCCGGTCATGCCCGCCGGCCAGCACCGCCACCGTGCCGCCTGCAAGGCTGGCGCGATGCGCGGCCTGGTCGATGCCGCGCGCCAGCCCCGACACGATGACGAACCCTGCGTCCGACAGATCGCGCGCCAGCGTGCCCGCGAATTTCAGTCCGGCGCCCGAGGCGTTGCGCGAGCCGACGACCGCGAGCATCGGCCGCATCAGCGCATCGAGCGCGCCGCGCACGCCGAGCAGCGGCGGCGCATCGTCCAGCGTGGCCAGGCGCGGCGGATAGCCGGCTTCATCCGGCGCCAGCAGGTGGACGCCGATGCGTTGGCTGGCGGCGAATTCAGCGCGCGCCTCCTCCTCGCTGCAGATCCGCCCCGGACGATCGGCGCCGCC
>JAUXRN010000088.1 GCA_030681835.1 Actinomycetota bacterium | reverse complement strand
GCGCCGGAACCAGCGCCAGACCTCCTTCACGGCCCGCCTGGATCCTCATCCCCGCAGACTGCCGCCACCACGCGTCACCCGACATCCGCGACGCGCCCACCAGCAAGCATGCCGACGCAACCGACGCCCCCGAACACACCGCCGCAAAGAACGGAGCACGACGCTCCCGCGAGAAATACCGATCCATCACAACAATCCAATCGAAGGAGCGTTGCACTCACCACCTGAATCCGCCGGCGCGGAAGTCGCGCCAACCTCAAGGTCGGCAGGGGTCAGCGCAGGACCCGGGCGATCAACGCCTCCCACTCGTCCATGACGAGGTCGGCCCGATAGGGCCGGACGGCCTCGCGGGCCTGGCGGCCCAGCGCGGCACGGTCATCCGTCGAGCCCATCAGCGCGGCCATCCGCTCCCCGAGGGCCGCCGGGTCGGCCCGCGGCACGAGGCGCGCGGCCGCACCTTCGCGGCTGAGCAGCCGCACGCCGGCCGAGCAGTCCGTGGCGATGCAGGGCAGTCCGCTGGCCATCGCCTCGGCCAGCGCAAGTGGCAGTCCCTCGGTGAGCGAGGGCAGCACGAACAGGTCCGCCTCGTGCAGCAGCCCCTCGGCGTCGGCGACCGGCGGGCTGAACTGCACCCGGTCGCCCCCCACCGCCAGTCCCGCAGCCTGCTTGCGCAGGGACTTCTCGTCCGGCCCGGAGCCCGCCAGACGCAGCGTCCAGCCGGGGAACTCGCCAGCCACCAGGCCCCACGCCGACAGCAGGAACCCGGCTCCCTTCTCCACCGCGAGCCGGCCGAGGTACATGACCGCGCCCGTGTCTCCCGGGCGCACGGCCACCGGCTCCGCGGGCCAGAAGGCCAGCGGGTTCGCCAGCCATGTCGTGTTGTTCAGCCCTGCCCGGCGGAAGGCGTCCGCGTCAGCGGGGGTCAGCAGGGTGACCAGGTCGACGTCCGCGTACAGGCCGACGGCACGGGCGAGGTCACGACCTGCGGCCGCGGCCTCGAAGGACGAGTGGTATTGCCCCACCACGGCCCAGTCGTCGTGCGGAACGTCGGCGAGGTGCTCCATCGCCCACAACTGCGTGGTCACGATGACCCCGGGCGGTCCGTCGGCCAGGAGGGCAGCGAGGCCGGCGACCGCCTCCGCCCGCAGCAGGGACCGCGTGGCGAGGCGCTGCTTCGTGGCCCGGCTGTGGCGGGCCCGGAAGCCGAGGTCCTTCGGCGGCGCCGGCCACTCGTGGCTCATCAGCGTGACCCGCCGGACCCGGGGGTCGAGCGCGTAGTCGTGCGGGGGCAGGTATGGCGCGATGCCCAGGAGGTCGACGGCGTAGCCACGACGGGCCAGGCCGTCGGCCACGACATGTGCCACGCGCTGCGCTCCGCCGACCTCGTCGATGGTGTTCGCGGCGATGACGACCCGGGTGCTCATGCGAACCGCTCGTCGAGAACGGCGGCCGCGGCCCGGGCCGCCGATTGGCCGTCCGCTGGCGCGCACCTCTGGTGCGCGAACGCCCTGCGTCCCGGGCCGTGGAGCACGTCCCACGCGATCGGGTCGTCGAGCCACGAGCTCACCTCGTCGACGAGGCACTGCATCGACATCACGACCGGCGCCACCGCGACCTGCTGCTCGTAGACGCCCGTCGTGCGCCGCACGAAGGTGTCGTGGTCGGGCTCGAAGCACACGACCGGCACGTCGAGCGCCGCCGCCAGGCCGATCACTGACGAGTAGTCCGAGATGACGAGGTCCGAAGCCGCGACCCAGTCGGCCTGGTCGCCTACCCCGCGCACGTCGCGGACTGCGTAGGCCAGGCGCGCCGGCACGTCCAGCCCGGCCGGGCCGCGGACGAGCAGGTAGCAGTGGGCGCCCAACCTGCCCGCCCAGGCGTCCAGGTCGAAGTCGGCCACCGGCACGGCGCTCGCGCGGGCCACCGGGTCGTACAGGACGATGCGCCGGTCGGCCGGCAGGTCCAGACCTGCGCGCAGCGCCGCGATCGCCGCAGTCCCGGACCTGAGGACTAGCGCTGCCCGGTCGGCCCGGGGCTGGCCCACCACGGCGGCCGGCCCGCGGACCGCCAGCGCGGGCCGGATGATCCCGCCCGTCCAGTCCGAGGCGACGAGGAGGCTCGTCGTACGCCCGCCGCGACGCCGCACCTCGCGCACGGCGGGAGGCGACACCAGCACGCCCGGGTCGTCGAGGCCGATGCGGTGCACGGGGACGTCGCAGGCAGCCATGATCGCTCGGGTGCTGCGGCGTCGCCGGACCGTCAGCGGCGACGTGCCGTCGTCGAGCCAGAGCCTCGCCCGGACCATGAGCCACTGGTGCCGCAGCCCGTAGCGCGCCACCGCGCGGGCGTACGAGGGAACGTCGGTGGGCACCGCGCCGCGGTACGCCCACGCCTGGGCGAGGCCGGGGCGGCTGGCGTGCAGCGCCTCCCCGATCGCCCGGATGTCGTCCCGTCTCTCCGCGCCGTCGAGCACGACGAGGTTCCGCGCCGGCAGCAGGAGCCCGAGCCGCTGGACGAGGCCGGGCAGGATGTCGACGCGGATGGTCGCGG
>JAUXRN010000086.1 GCA_030681835.1 Actinomycetota bacterium | reverse complement strand
CTGCGCGCCGACGACCTGGCAATCCTCCTGAAGGGCAGGCTCGCCGAGGCGCGCCATGACGGCCGCGACGCCATCCGGATCGCGGTGGCCAGCCATCCGGACGCCGACTCCGAGACCCTCATCGCCCTGGCCTCGGACCCCTGCGGTGAGGTGCGCGCTGCTGCGTCGGCCCGCGTGCTGGCCGCGGCGTTAGGTCCCTCTCGCTAGTGCGGGGTGGCGCGCAATGCCCGCGGGCAGCGAGCGCGCTACAGGTACGGCTCGGCAGCGACGCCCATCGGCAGGGTGCCCTGCTGGTAGTCCTCGGTCTTGGACTCCTCGAACTGGGGTCGGCCGCCAAAGGCGCTCAGGATCCCGGTCGCGTAGGCATCGGTCGCCCACGCCACATTGCTGCAGGCATGGTGGAAGTTGGCGGGGTTGACGTCGTCCGACCAGATCTCGGTCTCGATGAGCACTTGCCCGGAGACATGGAAGGCCCGGGCGAATTTCAGCTCCGCGTTGATCTCGTTCAGGCGCACCATCAGGCCTGGCGTCGGCTCGAGGTCCGCGACCGCAACGCTGAATACCTGCACCCACGGGTCGACCACGCCGACAACACGCACGAAGAACTGGGCTCCACCGAACTGGACAGGCAGGTCTCCGTCGCCATCCGGGTCCGGGCGCTCGCCCGTGAGCCGCTCAAGCAGGTCTCGTACGTAGACGTAGGTGACATCTGGCCGCATGGTTCCCCCGCAATGGACTCAGCCGAACTGCTGCACGCAGGGCGATCCTAGGAAGCGTCGGTGGCTGCTGCAGTCGAACCCCCACGGTCGGTGGCATGACGTAGCCTTGTGAGCGGTCAAGAGAGAACGACGTCAAGCCCCCAGGCTGGTCGTTCCGGCAACCGCGCGACCGTCGCACGGTGCCTCCCGGGGAAGACCTGCCGTGCCAGTGGCTGGCGCGGAAGCGACGGGCCTGAATGGGCCGGAAGGACGCCTGCCATGGATTCCCCAGCTGACACCTCCAAAGACGCAGAGCAGAGCCCCACACCTGGGGGGCGCCCGCCTATCACCGCCGACGGCGAACGCACTGACCTGTTCGATGACCTCGCTGAACAGGTCGCCCGCATCAAGGCCCGCCGCGAGGAGGTCAGGGTCGAGGCGAAGACGGCCTCACGTGAGCGCAGGTGGGAACTCGGCTGGTGGATGTTCGGGGCAACCAAGCAGCTCGGTCGCCTCGCTGCGGCCGCCGCCGCTCAGCGCCAAGGGCAGCACAGGTTCATGGTCCACGAGATGGACGGTGACCACATCTGGGCCGTGTGCTCGTGCGGTGCCCGATTCCCCGGGAGCATGCACGAGGACTTCACCCTCGACGAGTTCCCAGCCCTGGAAGGGCACTTCCGTGACGAGTCGCAGAAGCCGGGTTGATGGGCTGGACACGCGCGCACCTGAGCCGGTCTATGGTCAATTCGGCACCGCACAGCACGACCGGCAGTGCTCAGCGCCATGACTGCGGAAGGGGAACATGAGGATGGGCGCTGCACGCCTACGGGAGCGCACATCCTCCTCGCCCTCCATCCTTGACGAGGCCCGGCTTCGCCCGTTCCTCAAGTGGCCCGGCGGCAAGGCGTCGGAGCTGGCGATGATTGCATCGGCCACACCGCCGCTCACGGGGCGCTACGTCGACCCGTTCGTCGGCGGCGGCTCCGTCCTCCTGTCCATCCCCGGCACCGTCCCCGCGGCCGCGAACGACGCGTGTCCCGAGCTCGTCCTGCTGTTCCGAGGGCTCGCGAGCGGCGACCTGGATCTGGCCCGTTCGCTCGGCGGAGTGGCGACGGCGTGGGACGAGCTGACCAGCGACCCGGCCGGGCTGCGGGCGATTGTCGACGCGTTCACCGGTCGATCAGGGACCGGACTGGGCGAGGTGCTGGCAGTCGACGTCGACTCTGCCGGCCCCGGCTTCCCCGAGGCCTTCGGTGCCCGTCTCCCCACAGACGTCGCCGCGAAGCTCGCCCGGATGCGTGCCGTCGAGGCGAAGGCCGGCCACCGGCTCAGCGACGCCGACCTGCTCGCCAACGTCGAGGGCGCCGTCCGGGCCTCCTTCTACCTGACCGTCCGCGACCGTTACAACCGAGCCAGGGCGCAGGGCACCTGGGACGCGTGGCGGCTGGCCGACTTCTTCTTCCTGCGCGAGTTCGCGTACGCGTCGATGTTCCGCTTCAACAAGCGCGACGAGTTCAACGTCCCGTACGGCGGGGTGACCTACAACCGCAAGTCGATGCTGGCCAAGGTCGCGCAAGCCACGGCGCCGGAGATGCGCGAGCGGCTGGCCGCGACCGAATGGCACGTGGGCGACTTCGAGCCCTTCCTCGACGCGGTGCGCCCAGAGGGCGACGACTTCGTGTTCGTCGACCCGCCGTACGACTCGCAGTTCAGCGACTACGACAACCGTGCCTTCGCGATGGCAGACCAGCAGCGGCTCGAGGCCGCCCTGCGCCGGCTGGACTGCCCCGTCATGGTGGTCATCAAGGACAGTGCCGGCATCCGGGCCCTGTATGAGCACGCGCACTGGCGGATCGCCGAGGCCGGCAAGACCTACATGTGGACGATCAAGTCCCGCAACGACCGCTCCGCCGTGCACCTGACCATCACCAACTACTGACCTGCTTCCGGGCCGCCTGCAGGGCTACCGTGGGAGTGGACCCACGAAAGGACCCCCATGAACGTCGAGATGCTCGAGAAGATGCGCACCGGCAAGGGCTTCATCGCCGCACTGGACCAGAGCGGCGGCAGCACCCCCAAGGCGCTGAAGCTGTACGGCGTGGACGAGACCGCCTATTCCGGCGATGCGGAGATGTTCGACCTCGTCCACGAGATGCGCACCCGCATCATCACCAGCCCGTCGTTCAACGGCGACCGGATCCTCGGCGCGATCCTGTTCGAGATGACGATGGACCGCCAGGTCGAGGGCATGGGCACCGCTGAGTTCCTGTGGGA
Source organism: Actinomycetota bacterium (assembly GCA_030681835.1). Lineage (GTDB taxonomy): Bacteria > Actinomycetota > Actinomycetes > S36-B12 > S36-B12 > UBA10649. The sequence goes on along the minus strand of JAUXRN010000086.1, from coordinate 359 downwards.
GCGCAAGCGCGTCGTGCCGTTCCTCAAGGTCGACAAGGGCCTGGCCGACGAGGCCGACGGCGTGCAGCTCATGCGGCCGATCGCCGACCTCGACGCCCTGCTCAAGCGGGCCGTGGACCACGGGGTCTTCGGCACGAAGATGCGCTCGGTGATCAAGCTGGCCGACGCAGGCGGAGTCCAGGCCATCGTCGACCAGCAGTTCCGGGTCGGCAGCCAGATCCTCGGGCACGGCCTCGTGCCGATCATCGAGCCCGAGGTCGACATCCACTCCCCGTCCAAGGCCGAGGCCGAGCTGCAGCTGCTCGCGGCGCTGAGCGCCAGCCTCCACGCCCGGCCCGACGACCGGCAGGTCATGCTCA
>JAUXRN010000072.1 GCA_030681835.1 Actinomycetota bacterium | reverse complement strand
AAAGTTCTAAATTGGGTTAATCGTTGATTTGTTGATTTGGTTAATCGTTTATTCGATGAATCGTTCAATCGAAAATATGTAAACCATTCAAACAACAATAAATTATTAAATAAACCACTTTGCTATGTATATTTTTTCATTTGAGAAACTGGAAGTTTGGCAAAATTCAAGGCATTTCATTTTGGACATTTATAAATTAACAAATAACTATCCTACAAACGAAATATATGGAATGACATCTCAATTAAAGAGAAGTGCTTCCTCTATAGCGACAAACATTGCTGAAGGAACTTCCAGAAACACTAATAAAGACAAAGCTCATTTTTTAACAATGTCTTATTCATCTGCAATGGAAACATTAAGTCGTTTAATGATATCCTATGATTTGAATTTCATTTCAAACGAAGAATATTTATCGACTAGGGAAAAGTTAGAAAAAATTTGCAATCAAATTAATAGCTTAAAAAAATATTACTTATCTAATGATTGAATCGGATAACTGTTCAACAAATAAACAGTTAACCAAATAAACAAATAACCGATTAAACGATTAACCTCTTATGCCATTATATAGTAGCCAAACTCTAAAAATATACAATTCTCTTTCGGGAGAAAAAGAAATTTTCACACCAATACATGAAGGAAATGTAGGAATGTACGTTTGCGGACCTACGGTTTACAGTAATGTGCATCTTGGAAATGTGCGAACATTCATGTCTTTTGACGTGATTTTCAGGTATTTTTTGCATTTGGATTACAAAGTGCGCTACGTTCGAAACATTACGGATGTGGGTCACATTGTGGATGATGTGGATGAAGGTGAAGATAAAATTGCAAAAAAAGCCCGTTTAGAGCAACTGGAACCTATGGAAGTGGTGCAACGCTATACGGTAGATTTTCATGATATTTTGAATGAATTTAATTTTTTACCGCCAAGTATTGAGCCAACAGCTACAGGTCATATTATTGAGCAAATTGAAATTATTAAAACCATAATCGACAAAGGAATTGGTTACGAAGCCAATGGGTCGGTTTATTTTGATGT
>JAUXRN010000052.1 GCA_030681835.1 Actinomycetota bacterium | reverse complement strand
TGAGCGTGCCGGCAAGGGTGCCGCCGAAGCGCTTGGCGGCGACCGCGGCGAAGGTCTCGTACGTCCCCTGAAGGATTCCCTGGGTGCCGATGTAGATCCACGAGCCAGCGGTCATCTGCCCGTACATCGTCAGCCCGAGCTGCTCCAGGCGCCGGAACTCCGGCCAGGTCGCCCAGTCCCCCACCAGGTTGGAGTTGGCCAGCAGAACTCGCGGTGCCCACTCATGGGTGCGGAAGTCCCCGACCGGCTTGCCGGACTGGACGAGCATCGTCTCGTCGTCACGCAGCGTGGTCAGGCTGCGGACCATCGCGTCGAAGCAGGCCCAGTTGCGGGCCGCCTTGCCCGTCCCGCCGTAGACGACGAGCTCGTCGGGGTGCTCGGCGACCTCGGGGTCCAGGTTGTTCATGAGCATGCGCAGGGCGGCCTCCTGCGGCCACCCCCGCGCGGTGAGCGTGCTGCCTCGGTCAGCCCGCACGGGTCGGGGTCCACTCACTGCCGGTGCGTCCATGGCCCCATCACACCGGACGGTGCCCACGTTCGCCGGTGAATCGGGTGCATCAGGGTCACCGAAGGGGGATCGTGGCCGCATGACCGAGGACCCGAGGTGGCCCCGTGCCAGCGGTTGGCTGGCCGAGGGACGTGGTCCCGACCTCGCAGTCCTGGGGGTGCCCACGCACCTCACGTCGATCAGCCGCACCGGCGCCGGCGCCACGCCGGGCGCCATCCGCGCCGCGCTGGCCCGGTACTCGACCTACTCCGCGGCCCACGATGTCGACCTCGCTACCGTCGCCGTCATCGACGCGGGTGACGTGGCCGATCCCGATGCGGACTCCGCCCACGTGATCGACCGTGTCCGTGCGGTCATGGTTGCGTCGCGGCTGCTGGTCGCGCTCGGGGGCGACAACTCCCTCACCTACGGCGTGGCCCTGGGCGCGTGGGGAGAGGAACTCGGCACGGCCGGGCTGGTGACGCTGGACGCGCACCATGACCTGCGCGACGGCGTGAGCAACGGGTCGCCGGTCCGGCGGCTGGTCGAGGCGGGGCTCGACGGCAGCCGCATCGTGCAGGTGGGCATCGCCGACTTCGCGAACTCACGCGAGTACGCCGCACGGGCGCGGGACCTCGGGATCACCGTCATCACGCGCGCCGTGCTGCGCCGCCGCCCGATCGCCGATGCCCTGGCCGAGGCACTGGCCGTGGCGTGCTCGGCCGGCGGTCCGGTGCACGTGGACATCGATGTCGACGTGTGCGACCGGTCGGTGGCCCCAGCCTGCCCGGCATCCGTCCCGGGGGGACTCTCGGCCGACGAGATCCGCCAGGTCGCCTTCCTCGCCGGCCGTTCCCCCGTGGTGCGTTCGATCGACATCGCGGAGATCGATGCCACCGCCGACGCTGCCGACGGACGAACCGTGCGGCTTGGCGCCCTCCTCGTCCTGGAAGCAGCCGCGGGCCTCGCTGTGCGCCGATCGACGCAGTAGCCTCGCCTGATCCACGGGGGCGCACCGCGCGCCGCAACGGGCTGCGAGGAGCAATGATGGTGGCGACGGCACCGGCCGATCAGGGGCGCAGGGCGTCGGCCCTCGCGATCCCGTTTCTCGGCGTTCTCGGTGCCGTGCAGGGATCCGCACCGAACATCTCCAGCACGGCCCTCGTCGGGGCCAGCCGCGGCCTGGACATGGTGGGCGCGACCCTGGCCCTGGGGTCGAGCATGCAGACCATGGCCATAGCGGCCACGGTCATCTCCACCGGCCTGCTCGCCGACCGGCTCGGCCGGCGCCGGGTGCTGATCGCCGCCCTTGTCGTGGGGGCCATCGGCCAGATAGTGGTGGCCGCTTCTGTGGTCCCGGCGATGTTCTTGCTGGGCCAGGCGATCACTGGCATCGGCTTGGGTGCCCTGTATGGCGCAGCGTTCGCCTACATCCGCGTGATGGCGAAGCCAGGACAGCTGGCCGGTGCGGTAGGCCTCTTCACCGCCGTGCTGGGGCTGGCCACGCTGCTGCTCACCTTCGTCGGCGGTGCGCTGTCGAGCCTGGACTGGCGGGCCGCCTACTTGGTGGTCCCCGCCGTCATCCTGCTGCTGGTGTTCCTCGTCCCGGTGGTCCTGCCCGCCGAGCCCACGGTCGGCTCGGGCAAGCAGGACGTCCTCGGCCAGGTCCTGCTCGGCGTGGGCATCGTGGCCTTCCTCTACGGGGTCAGCGAGCTCGGCCGCAGCCTCACCAGCCCCAGGACCCTCGGCCCGATCCTGCTGGGCCTCGCCTTGTGGATCGCCTTCTACCTCGTCGAGCGTCGCAGGCAGAACGCCTTCTTCCCGGTCGGCCTCTTCCGGCACCCGCTGTTCATCGCGGCCGTCCTGGCCGGGTTCGTCTACAACTTCGGCATGGCCGTCGCCTTCCTCCAGGTCACCAACCTGTGGCAGTACGTCGACGGGCTGAAGACGCTGGAGGTCTCCTTCTGGCAGCTTCCGCTCACCGCAGCCGGCATCGTCTCTGCCCTCCTCTTCGGCCGACTCATGACCAAGGGGATGACCAACCGGACGGCCTTCCTCATCGGCGGCGCCACCACCGTCGTGGGGTACGTCCTCCTCGCCATGGCCCACGGTTCGACGTCCCTGCTGGGCTTCCTGCCGGGCCTGGTCATCACCGGAGCGGGCGTCATCATCTGCGCGATCCCGTTCGGCAACCTCATCCTCAAGCTCGCCCCGCCCGAGTACTTCGGGCCGGTGACCAGCTCCCGGACGACGTTCGGCCAGCTGTTCTACTCCATGGGGTTTGCACTGGCAACCGTCGCCGTCAACAAGCTGACCGAGGGCGGCACGGTAAACCGGCTTGAGGCGGCGGGGGTCCAGCCGAACCAGATCGGGACGGCCCTCGATGCCGTTACCGCCTACGCCGCCCAGAGCACCGCGCCCGATACCTCGCTCGGCAAGCAGGCATTGGCCACGGCCGTCGAGTCCTACTCGAACGCCTTCTCCACCGTGATGATCATCTCCGCCGTGCTCCTCGCGCTCGCCACGGGCGTGGGCGTGCTGCTCATGCGCAGCAGTGAGACCGAACCCGCGAAGGCAGGAGAGCAGTGACCGCCGACCTCATCCTCAAGGCATCGACGATCATCACCATGGCCGACGCGCAGCCTCGTGCCGAAGCGGTGGCCGTTGACACCGCGACCGGGACGATCGTGGCCGTCGGCACGCTCGCCGACGTCCAGGCCGCTGCGCCCGGCGTGGACGTGACCGATCTCGGGCAGACCGTCCTCATGCCGGGCTTCGTCGAGCCGCACAGCCATCCCATCCTGTCCGGGATGGTGACGCAGTCGCCGGCCTACTGGATTGCCCCCTACATGGGGTTCCCCACCTGGGCCGACGTCCAGGCCGCCTGCCGGAAGGCCGATGCCGAGGCCCCTGCGGGGGTTCCCCTGCTGTTCAACGGGCTCGACCGGCTGCTCCAGCAGGCGCCGCTGCCGACCCGCGTGGACCTCGACCCGCTGTTCCCCAGCGGTCGGGCCGCCGTCATCCTCGACAATTCCGGCCACGCGGCCTACGTCAACACCGCCACCATCGACCTGCTCGGCTGGCCGGAGCGCAAGCCTCCGGCCGACCCGGTGGGGGGCAGCTTCGGCCGCAACCCCGATGGCACGTCGAACGGCGTCGCCTACGAACTGCCCGCCGAGCTCATGGTGCTGGGACCCCTGCTGCCGAAGGCCGTCCCGCATCCCCTGAAGTCCGCGGCCGAGTGGTACGCCTCCATGGCATCGTTCGGTATCACGTCGACGTCCGAGCACACGTACGGCAAGTCCCAGTACGACGCCTACCTCGCGCTGTCGTCAGTGGAAGACTGCCCACTGCGCCTGCACGTCTACCACATGTCCACCGAGGCCGACGCCGAGGCGGAGGTGACCTGGCCCAAGCCGGCCATGGTGCGCAAGAACGGCATCAAGCTGTGGGCCGATGGCTCCCCGTGGGTGGGCAACATCGCCACGTCGTTCGGGTACCTCGACAACGACCGCACGCGGGCAGCCCAGATCGAATTGGGGCCGCTCGCCGAGAAGGGCATGAACTACACCCGCGGGGAGCTCGACGCGATCCTCGACCGCTTCGTCCCGCTCGGGTACCAGATGGCCTTCCACTGCAACGGCGACGTCGGGTTCGACGTGGTCCTCGACGCCTATGAGCACGCGCTGGCCAGGCACGGGCTCCTCGGCAGCGACCACCGCTGGCGCGTCGAGCACCTGGGCGCCGCCCGTCGCGACCAGTTCGTGCGGGCCGCGAGCCTGGGCGTGACGTGCTCGATGAGTCCGTTCCAGTACATCTACTGGGGAGACCTGCTGGACGGGACCATGTTCACCTCCGAGATCGGATCCCAGTGGCAGGCACTGCAGGATGCATTCCAGGCGGGCGTGCGTCCGTCCTTCCATCACGACGGAGCCGTGAGCCCGCCCGACTACCTCTTCACCATCCAGCACTGCGTGACCCGAACGACCACGTCCGGAGCGGTCCACGGTGCCAACCAGGCGGTGACGCTGGACCAGGCGCTCAGGGCCAGCACGATCAACGGGGCATACCAGCTGAAGCGGGACCACGAGATCGGCTCCATCGAGGCGGGCAAGCTGGCCGACTTCGTGGAGCTGTCCGCGGATCCGTACGGCGTGGAGCCGGACCAACTGGTCGCCGAGGTGCAGGTCCTGGGCACGTGGCTGGGCGGGCACCGGATCGACCCGAAGGCGTTCCTGGCCGAGGTCCAGGCGATCGACCCCAGCGAGCACCCCGACCTGGCCGCGGCCGCCGTGGCGTCCAAGAAGTGCTGCTGACCGGGCACCGCCCGTGTGACCTAGATCACTTTCGTGACGGACCGTTCCCGGGAATGACGGCAGCATGAGCCCCGTTGTGTGGAGTAGTTGAGTCGAGTCGGCTCAAACAGTCTGCGCCAGCAGTTGCCGGGGCAGGTGCTGGGGAGGAGACTCGATCCAGACCATCCCGGACACCCCGGGGCAACACGAGACAGGAGCACCACGACCATGGCACGAGCAGTGGGTATCGACCTGGGCACGACCAACTCGGTCGTCTCGGTCCTCGAGGGCGGCGAGCCCGTCGTCATCGCGAACGCCGAGGGCGCCCGGACCACGCCGTCCGTCGTCGCCTTCGCCAAGAACGGCGAGGTCCTCGTCGGCGAGGTGGCCAAGCGCCAGGCGGTCACCAACGTCGACCGCACCGTGCGCTCCGTCAAGCGCCACATGGGGACCAACTGGACCGTCGACATCGACGGCAAGGCGTACACCGCGCAGGAGATCAGTGCGCGCACTCTCATGAAGCTCAAGCGCGACGCGGAGGCCTACCTGGGCGAGACCGTCAACGATGCGGTCATCACCGTGCCGGCGTACTTCAGTGACGCCGAGCGACAGGCCACCAAGGAGGCCGGCGAGATCGCCGGGCTCAACGTCCTGCGGATCATCAACGAGCCCACCGCTGCCGCCCTCGCGTACGGGCTGGACAAGGGCGACCAGGAGCAGACCATCCTCGTCTTCGACCTCGGTGGCGGCACGTTCGACGTGTCCCTCCTGGAGATCGGCGACGGGGTCGTCGAAGTCAAGGCGACCAGTGGCGACAACCATCTCGGCGGCGATGACTGGGACAACAAGGTCGTCGACTGGATGGTGACCAACTTCAAGAACGCCCATGGCGTCGACCTGTCCAAGGACAAGATGGCGATGCAGCGGCTGCGCGAAGCGGCCGAGAAGGCCAAGATCGAGCTGTCCAGCTCGATGCAGACCTCGATCAACCTGCCCTACATCACGGCAAGCGCCGAGGGTCCCCTCCACCTCGAGGAGACCCTGTCCCGCGCCCAGTTCGAGTCCCTCACGGCCGACCTGCTCGAGCGCACCAAGGCGCCCTTCGCAGCCGTCCTGAAGGACGCCGGCGTCACGATCGGCGACATCGACCAGGTCGTCCTGGTCGGCGGCTCGACCCGCATGCCCGCAGTCACCGAGCTGGTCAAGGCCGAGACGGGCAAGGAGCCCAACAAGGGCGTCAACCCGGACGAGGTCGTCGCCGTCGGCGCGGCCCTGCAGGCTGGCGTGCTGAAGGGCGAGGTCAAGGACGTCCTGCTCCTCGACGTGACCCCGCTCTCGCTGGGCATCGAGACCAAGGGCGGGGTGATGACGCGCCTCATCGAGCGCAACACCACGATCCCGACCAAGCGCAGTGAGATCTTCACGACGGCCGACGACAACCAGCCGTCCGTGCTGATCCAGGTGTACCAGGGCGAGCGCGAGATGGCGGCCTACAACAAGCGGCTGGGCACCTTCGAGCTCACCGGACTGCCGCCCGCACCGCGCGGCATCCCACAGGTCGAGGTGACCTTCGACATCGACGCCAACGGCATCGTCCACGTGTCCGCCAAGGACCTGGCGACGCAGAAGGAGCAGTCGATGACGATCTCCGGCGGCTCGGCCCTGAACAAGGACGAGATCGACCGGATGATGCGTGAGGCCGAGCAGCACGCCGAGGAGGACAAGCAGCGCCGCGAGGAGGTCGAGGTCCGCAACAGCGCCGAGGGGCTGGTGTACCAGACTGAGAAGTTCCTCGCCGACAACGCCGACAAGGTGCCTGCGGACGCCAAGGCCAACGTCGATGGCCCGCTCGATGAGCTGAAGAAGGCCATCGAGGCCAACGACATCCCGGCCATGCGCACGGCCACCGACAAGGTCGCCCAGGCCAGCCAGGCCCTCGGCGCGGCCATGTACGCCGCTGCACAGGAGCAGGGTGCCTCCGCCGCGGACGGTGCCTCGCCGGAGGGCGACGGCCAGGCCGCTGACGACGACGTCGTCGACGCCGAGATCGTGGACGAAGGCGAGCAGAAGTGAGCGAGCAGGACTCCGAGGAGACCGGCATCCGCTTCACGGACAAGCGCCGCGTCGACCCCGAGACCAACCAGGTTCGCCAGCCTCCCGCTGGCGAACCTGGTCCTCTCGATGCGTTCGAGGCGGAGTTCGCCGAAGCCAGCCTGGTCGAGGGCGACATCACCGGCGTGGAGGCCAAGGTGGCCGAGCTCACGGGTGACTTGCAGCGGGTGCACGCCGAGTACGCCAACTACCGCAAGCGCGTCGAGCGCGACCGTGCGGCCGAGCGCGAGCGCGCGGTCGGCCAGGCGCTGGTCGAACTGCTGCCCGTCGTGGACGACATCGACCGGGCCCGCCAGCACGGCGAGCTCGACGGCGCCTTCCGGACCGTGGGCGAGGCCCTCGAGTCGGCGCTCGCGCGCATCGGGATGGAGACGTTCGGCAGCCCGGGGGAGGCATTCGACCCCACGGTGCACGAGGCGTTGACGACCGAGTCCCGCGACGAGGTCTCGGAGCCGACCGTCGTGTCGGTGTACCAGCCCGGCTACCGCTACGCGGGCCGGGTGCTGCGCGCGGCGCGCGTAGCGGTAGCGGGCACGGACTGACACGGGGACCAGGACGCCGATCGTGAACAAGGACTGGCTGGAGAAGGACTTCTACGCCTTGCTCGGCGTGACGAAGGACGCCACCGCCGCGGAGATCAAGAAGAAGTACCGCACCCTCGCCCGTGAGCTGCACCCGGACAAGAACCCGGGCAACGCCGAGGCCGAGGAGCGGTTCAAGGGGATCTCCGAGGCCTACGACGTGCTGTCCGACGACGCGAAGCGCAAGGAGTACGACGAGGCCAGGTCCTTGTTCGCCGGCGGGGGCTTCCCCCAAGGAGGCTTCGGTTCCGGTGGCGGCGGCGCGCAGTACGGCGTCAACGTCGAGGACCTCTTCGGTGCCGACTCGGGCGGCTTCGGCGACTTCCTCGGCGGGATCTTCAACCGCGGCAAGGGCACCGCGCCGGGCACCCGCCAGCCGCGCCGAGGCCAGGACCTCGAGAGCTCGCTCACGCTGTCGTTCGACGACGCGCTCGATGGCGTCACGGTGCCGCTGCGCCTGAGCAGCGACGCGCCGTGCTCCACCTGCCACGGCACGGGGGCCCGCGCGGGGACCACGCCGCGCATGTGCCCCACGTGCGACGGCTCCGGGCAGACCACCCGCAACGCGGGCGGGTTCGCGTTCGCCGACCCATGCGTCACCTGCAAGGGTCGCGGCCTGTTCGTCGACGACCCCTGCCCGGCCTGCCACGGCAGCGGCCGGGGCCTGAGCACGCGCACCGTGCAGGCCCGGATCCCCGCCGGAGTCAAGGACGGGGCGCGGATCCGGCTCAAGGGCAAGGGCGCAGCGGGGGAGCGGGGCGGGCCCAACGGCGACCTCCTCGTCGACATCTCCATTGCCCCCCACCCCGTGTTCGGGCGCAAGGCCGACAACCTCGTCGTCACGGTCCCGGTGACCTTCGCCGAGGCCGCGCTCGGCGGCGAGATCGCCGTGCCGCTGCCGCGGGGCGGCCAGGTCACCGTGAAGATCCCCGCCGGCACGTCCAACGGCCGCACCCTCCGCGTCCGCGGCAAGGGGCTCCGGCGCAAGGACGGCACCATCGGCGACCTCCTGGTGACGGTCGAGGTGGCCGTGCCGCAGAAGCTGTCGAGCGATGCCCGCTCCGCGCTCGAGCGGTTCGCCGAGACGACGGCCGACCACGATCCGCGGCGGGACCTGTTCACGCTGGCGGAGGGCGCCCAGAGGAGAGCGCCATGAGCGCGAGCCCCCACAGCCGGGGCGAGCGCACCGGCTTCCGGGTCGCCGACGAGGCGCCGGTCTACGCGATCTCCGTGGCGGCGTCCCTGGCCGGACTGCATCCGCAGACGCTTCGCCAGTACGACCGGCTCGGCCTGGTCGTGCCGACCAGGGTCGGCGGGCGCAACCGGCTGTACTCCGCCAACGACATCGCCCGGCTGCGCGAGATTGCCGACCTGTCCTCCCAGGGCCTGTCGCTGGAGGGCATCCGCCGCGTGCTGGAACTGCAGGAGGAAGTACGCATCCTGCGCGTCCGGCTCGCCGAGTTCACCCGTGAGCAGACCTCCACGTCGCTGGTCGTCTGGCGACCACCGAAGACCCACCGCTGAGAGCGAAGAAGCAGGCAGACATGGACATCCAGTTCACCACCAAGTGCCAGGACGCCCTCGGTGCCGCCGTGCGCATGGCCTCGGCGCAGGGCAATCCCCAGGTCGAGCCGCTGCACCTGCTGGACTCGTTGCTGCAGCAGGGGGAAGGCATCGCCACCGCCCTGCTCGATGCCGTCGGCGCCGACGTCCCGGCGCTCACCGGCCAGGCCCGGACGGCCCTCGGTGCCCTGCCGTCGGCGAGCGGCTCGAGCGTCGCCGCCCCGCAGTTGAGCCAGGCGTCCTTCCGCGTGCTCAACACCGCGGAGACCTTCGCCAAGGAGCGGGGCGACGAGTACGTCAGCACCGAGCACCTGCTCATCGCGCTGGCCCAGGACGGCGGCCCGTCGGTCACCGAACTGCTGGCCCGGGAGGGAGCGACGCCGGACGCCCTCATGCAGGCCCTGGAGCAGGTCAAGGGGAGCGCGCGCGTGACGAGTCGTGACCCCGAGCAGACCTTCCAGGCCCTCGAGAAGTACGGCGTCGACCTCACCGCCCGCGCCCGCGAGGGCCGGATCGACCCGGTCATCGGCCGCGACGAGGAGGTGCGCCGGACGATCCAGGTGCTCTCCCGCCGCACGAAGAACAACCCCGTGCTCATCGGCGAGCCCGGAGTCGGCAAGACCGCGGTGGTCGAGGGCCTGGCTCGGCGGATCGTCGAGGGCGACGTTCCCACGTCGTTGCAGGGCAAGTCCCTCATCGCGCTCGACATGGGCTCGCTCGTGGCCGGGGCCAAGTACCGCGGCGAGTTCGAGGAGCGGCTCAAGGCCGTCCTCGACGAGATCAAGGGCAGCGACGGGCAGATCATCACGTTCATCGACGAACTGCACACCGTCGTCGGTGCCGGCGCGACCGGCGAAGGGGCCATGGATGCCGGCAACATGCTCAAGCCGCTCCTCGCCCGCGGCGAGCTGCGCATGATCGGCGCCACGACACTTGACGAGTACCGCCAGTACATCGAGAAGGACGCTGCCCTCGAGCGCCGCTTCCAGCAGGTCCTCGTCAACCAGCCATCCGTCGAGGACACCATCGCGATCCTGCGCGGCATCAAGGAGAAGTACGAGGCGCACCACAAGGTCGTCATCTCCGACTCGGCCCTCGTCGCGGCCGCGACCCTGTCCGACCGCTACATCACCTCGCGCTTCCTGCCCGACAAGGCAATCGACCTCATGGACGAATCGATGTCCCGACTGCGCATGGAAATCGACTCGTCACCGGAGGAGATCGACGTCCTCCAGCGCCAGGTCGACCGCCTGCGGATGGAGGAGATGGCCGTCGCGAAGGAGACCGACGAGGCCTCGCGGGAGCGCCTGGCCAAGATCCGGACCGAGATCGCCGACAAGGACGAGGAGCTGCGCGGCCTGCGGGCCCGCTGGGATGCCGAGAAGCAGGGCCTGGACCGCATCGGCGAGATCAAGGTGCTCATCGACGACCTTCGGGCCACGGCCGAGCGGGCGCAGCGGGCCGGCGACTTCGAGCAGGCCTCGCGCATCCTCTACGCCGAGATCCCGACGTTCGAGGCCGAGCTGGAGCGCGTGACGGCCGAAACCAACGAGCGCTCCTCGATGGTCAAGGAGGAGGTCACCGCCGACGACATCGCCCAGGTCGTGGCCGCGTGGACCGGCATCCCCGCCGGGCGCCTGCTCGAGGGGGAGACGGCCAAGCTGCTGCGGATGGAGGATGACCTCGGCAAGCGCGTGGTCGGCCAGTCCGAGGCCGTGCGCGAGGTCAGCGACGCGGTGCGCCGCGCCCGCGCGGGCATCTCGGACCCCAATCGGCCGACCGGCTCGTTCATGTTCCTCGGCCCGACGGGCGTGGGGAAGACCGAGCTGGCCAAGGCGCTCGCGGAGTTCCTGTTCGATGACGAGCGGGCGATGGTGCGCATCGACATGAGCGAGTACTCCGAGAAGCACTCGGTGTCACGCCTAGTGGGGGCGCCTCCGGGCTACGTGGGCTACGAGGAGGGCGGCCAGCTCACCGAGGCAGTCCGGCGCCGGCCGTACTCCGTCGTCCTGCTCGACGAGGTCGAGAAGGCGCACCCCGAGGTCTTCGACATCCTGCTCCAGGTGCTCGACGACGGCCGGCTCACCGATGGCCAGGGCCGCACCGTCGATTTCCGCAACGTGATCCTGATCCTCACCTCGAACACCGGGTCGCAGTACCTCATCGATGTCACGGTGCCCTACGAGCAGCGCAAGGAACAGGTGCTGGCGCTGGTCCGCCAGCAGTTCCGGCCGGAGTTCCTCAACCGCCTTGACGGGCTGGTCACGTTCGAGCCGCTGGACCGGCAGCAACTGGTCAAGGTGGCCGAGATCCAGGTCGCCCAGCTTCAGCAACGGCTGGAGGACCGCCGGATCTCGTTGTCCGTGACTGACGAGGCCATGCAGTGGCTGGTCGATCGCGGGTTCGACCCGGTCTACGGAGCACGGCCGCTGCGCCGGCTGGTGCAGGTGGCCATCGGCGACAAGCTGGCTCGCGGCATCCTCGCGGGGGAGATCCGCGACGGCGACGTCGTGCGGGTGGAGGCCCTGCCGGACGGCAGTGACGTCGCCCTCACGTCCGCCTGACCGGCGCCCCGGCGGCTGCTAGCTTCGGGGCCGACGCAGGCCGGCTGCCCGCAGGGCCATGATCACCTCGCGCGAGGTGACGGCGACCGCGCCCTCCTCGATCGCCAGGGCGCGCGCCTCCTCGGTGAGGTCATAGTGGTCACCGCCGAAGCCACGCTCGGGCACCCCGAGCCATCGCGCGAAGGCATGCAACTCGTCCAGGCTGGTGTCGCTGACCATGTGGCACCACAGGCGACCGCGCCACGGCCACGCGCACTCGTCGACGAGGATCGCCATGCTCAGCCCGGCAGCCCCGCCTGCATCCGCTCGAGCGCCTCGGTGAGGACGCTCGGCCGCTTGCAGAACGCCCACCGTACGTAGGGCGCCCCGATGCTGCGGTCGTCGCAGAAGGCGCTGTGCGGGATGGCGACGACCCCTGCCCGGCGCGGTAGCTCGCGGCAGAAGGCGAGCCCGTCCTCGAAGCCCAGCGGTCTCACGTCGGTCGTGACGAAGTACGTGCCCTGCGGGACGATCACCCGCATCCCGAGGTCGGCGAGGCCTGAGGCGAGCAGGTCCCGCTTGTGCTGAAGGTCGGCGCGGAAGGCCGTGAAGTACTCGTCGGGCAGCCCGAGCCCGTGGGCCATGGCGAACTGGAACGGGCCTCCGGACACGTAGGACAGGTGCTGGCGCACCGTGCGCACCGCGGCGATGAGGTCCTGCGGGCCGGTACCCCAGCCGATCTTCCAGCCGGTGAAGGAGAAGCTCTTCCCGCCCGAGCCGATGGTCACCGTGCGCTCGTGCATGCCGGGCAGGCTGGCGATGGGCACGTGCCGGTGATCGTCGAACCACAGGTGCTCGTACGCCTCGTCGGAGATGACGTAGACGTCGTGCTCGATGGCGATGCGGGCGACTTCGGCGAGTTCCTCCTGCGTGAAGACGACACCGGTCGGGTTGTGCGGGGAGTTCAGCAGGATGACGCGGGTCCGCTCGGTCATCGCGGATCGCAAGGCCTGCAGGTCGGGGCGCAGCAGCGGGCCTGACATCGGGACGCCGACCCTGGTCCCCCGCGCGAGGGAGATGCCGGCCCCGTAGATGTCGAACCAGGGCTCGAACATGACGACCTCGTCACCGTCGTCGACGAGCGCGAGCAGCGCCGACTGGATCACCTCCGAGGCGCCGGTCCCGACCACCACCTCGGTCACGGGATCCACGGCCAGACCGTAGAAGCGGCGCTGGTGCTCGGCGATGGCCTCGCGCAGCGCGGGGATCCCGTGCGCGGGCGGGTACTGGTTGCCGCGGCCGTCCAGGATCGCGGCGATCGCCGCATCCTTCAGGGACTGCGGGCCGTCGGTGTCGGGGAAGCCCTGCCCGAGGTTGATCGCGCCGACCTGCGCGGCGAGGGCCGACATCTCCCCGAAGACCGACGTGGCGTGCTCGGCCATGCGCGGGACTAGCGGGTCGTCGCGGCGCGGCATGGGCAGCACCGTAGTCGGCACGTCGAGCGGGCCGGACGCCCGCTCGGTACCGTGACGACGTGCTCGACCCCGACGCCTTTCCACTCCGCGACCCGGTCGGACCTGCCGACCCGTCGGTCGTGATCCCGAACGTCGACGTGATCGCCGATGTCGTGGCCACGGGGGCGCAGGATGCGGATGCCCTCGGCTTTCCTCGCTCGACGATCGACGCCTTGGCAACGGCGGGACTGCACGGAGCAGCGCTCGAGCCTGCCTCCGCCCAGCGCGAGCTTGCCGAGCTCCTCGCCGGGAGCGACGCCTCGACCTGGTTCTGCTGGGCTCAGCACCAGACGCCGTTGCGGCTCCTGTCGGGAGACGGCGACGGACCCGGCCGGGCAGCCCTGCAATCGGCACTCCTGCCGGGGCTGCGCTCGGGCGCGCTGTTGGCAGCCGTGGCCTTTGCCCACGTCCGCCGGCCGGGGCCGGCGAACCCCTCGCCACGCGCATCGCCGGCGGCTGGCGGCTGGAAGGATCCCTGGACTGGGTCACGTCGTGGGACATCGCGGACGTCGTGATGGTGATGGCCCAGGGTGCCGGCGCTGACGCCGGCCGCTTGGTGTGCGGCTACCTGCCCGCCGGGCGGGCGGAGGGCACCCTAACCGGCGTCCGGCCCGGCGAACCGCTGCGCCTGCTGGCGATGTCCGGCACCCATACCCGCCCGGTGCGCCTTGACGGAGTGGTCGTACCCGAGTCGAGGGTCGGCGCGGTCCTGGACCGCGATGCCTGGCTCGCCGCGGACGCCCAGACAGCGGCGAGCGCCAGCCCGTCGGCCTTCGGTGTGGCACGCGGGGCGATTGCCGAGCTTGAGTCGCTGGCCGCGCAGAGAGGCGACGACGGACTCCTCGGCCTGGCGATGGCCCTGGCCGAGGAATGCCGCATGGTGCGGGGCCGTGCCTACGGGGCCATGGACGACGGCGACGTTGCGGATCGCCTGGCATGGCGCGCGCGGTCGCTCGACCTCGTCGTGCGCGCGACCACCGCCGCGCTTGTTGCCCGCGCGGGGTCAGCGATGCGCACCGGGCATCCCACGGAACGGAGGGTGCGGGAGGCGATGTTCCTGCAAGTGCAGGCGCAGACGAGCGCCAGCCGGTCCGCGATGGTCGCCCTCATGGGCAGCCGGGCTACCGACCCTTGGGCTTGACCGCTAGCGCTTGTCCGTTCGAGACCCCGGCAGCGTTGATCGCCTGCACGTAGCAGCGGTAGCGCTTGGCCCGCAGGCCGGTGACCGTGGCCGACTCCCCGGTGATGTCGGCGGAGCGCGTGCCGGCGTTGCGGCCGGGGACCTGGCACACCACGCGCAGCGCCGTCAGTGGCGCACCGTTGTCGGCGGTCGCCGTGACGAAGAACCGGGCGACCCCCCGGCCGAGGTTCACGACCCGGCTGATGGTCCCCGCGGTGGCCAGCGGGACGGGGGATGCGATCACCGGCGCGGTGGCCGGGGAGTTGCCGAGGGCACCGCCGGCGATCGCCGTCACCTGGTAGGAGGTGCCGTTGGTCAGGCCCGCGATCGAGCAGGACGCCGGCGCCGCCGTCACTGAGGACGCGGTGGAGCAGTTGAAGACCTGCCCGGTGACGGGGTCAAGCGCGGTGGCCGCGAAGGCCGTGGGGCTGCTGCCATCGCTGGCCGGCACGAAGGTCACCTTGAGGGCGGAGGCCTCCGGGGCGACGGTGATCGTCGGCGGCTGTGATGGTGCCAGTGCCACGATCGCGCCATTGGCCACGAGGAAGTCGTACTCTGCGGAGACCCGGGTGTAGACGCCGGGGAAGCGGCTTGCGCACTCCTCGCCCCAGCTGACGATGCCGATGAGCCGTGCTGCGCCTGCGACGGTGGCCACGACCGGACCGCCGGAGTCGCCCTGGCAGGAGTCGATGCGCTGCCCTGCGCCACCGACGCCGGCTGCGCACAGCATGGTCGCGGGATCGGCGTCGCCGACATCGAACCCGTCGAACTTGACCCCGTTGTACGTGTACGAGGCCCCACCACCGCACGTCGAGTCGGGGAAGAGCACGAGGTTGCCGACCCGGAAGACGGCCGGGAAATCCTTGCCAGTGGTGGACATGTTGCCCCAGCCGGCGACCTGGAGAGCGGTGCCGGCGGAGAGTCCGCTCGCTGCTTCCGCCGGCGAGATGGGCAGCAGCGAAGGCACGTCGGTAACCGGAGTCGCCAACGTGAGGACGGCGACATCGTTGGCCGCCGAATCGTCGTTATAGGCCGGGTTGGCCGTCACGGCCGCGACCTCGACCACGCGAAGGCTCTGCGCACTCAGGTCCCGTCCGATCCCGATGAGGATCGTGCGCGGGCCGGCGACGGCCCCCTTGTCGACCACGCAGTGCGCAGCGGTCACGACGGTCGTCGGGGTTGTCAGCGTGCCGCCGCAGAACTGGGCCTCGAACGCCCCCTCGCTGGCGTAGCGATTGGCGCTGAGCAGGGCGACGAGGTACGGGAACTGGCCAGCCGTGCTCAGGTCGCCG
The DNA here is from genome assembly GCA_030681835.1 of Actinomycetota bacterium. Lineage (GTDB taxonomy): Bacteria > Actinomycetota > Actinomycetes > S36-B12 > S36-B12 > UBA10649. The sequence goes on along the minus strand of JAUXRN010000052.1, from coordinate 14,716 downwards.
TTGATGACGCGCGGCGTCGACCCGGGTTGCCCGGCCGGGGCAGCACCAGCGGAGGTGGGCATGGCAAGGCCGGTGAGCGCCACGATCAGGGCACTCACCGCCACGAGGAGCGCAGGGCGGCGTCGAGTCACGCGCCCACGGTACGTTGAGTTGGGCCCGATAACCACACGTGGGCCACCTTTGGTCGTTTCCACCCGAGCTCGGAGGACCCATGCCTACCGCCCTGATCACCGGCGCCACGGCCGGCATCGGACGCGGTTTCGTCGACGAGTTCGCTCGTCGCGGCTTCGACCTCGTCCTGGTGGCCCGCGACGAGGAGCGGCTGACCGCCCTGTCGGAGGAGTGCTTCCAGCGCCATGGGGTCCGGTGCGAGGTGCTGCCGGCCGACCTCGCGGTGCGGGCCGACGTCGACCGCGTCGCTGCGCGGGCAGCCGATCCTTCCCGTCCGGTGTCGGCCCTTGTCAACAACGCCGGCTTCGGCCTGAACGCCGCGTTCCTCGCCGCCGACGTGGACGACGAGCAGCGGATGCTCGACGTGCTGGTGGACGCCGTCATGAGACTGACGCACGCAGCCGTCCCCGGCATGGTCGAGCGCCGGTCCGGCATGGTGATCAACGTGAGCAGCGTCGCCGCGTGGGTCACCGGCGGCACCTACTCGGCGGCCAAGGCCTGGGTCACCAGCTTCAGCGAAGGACTGGCCCAGGAAGTGGGCGGGACAGGCGTGCGGGTCGTCGCCGTGTGCCCGGGCTTCACCCACACCCAGTTCCACGAGCGGGCCGGCATCGACATGTCGACCTTGCCTCAGTGGATGTGGCTGGACGTCCCGCGCGTGGTCGACCAGGCCATGCGCGACCTCGCCCGCGGCCGGCCGGTGAGCGTGGCCGGCCCCCAGTACAAGGCGATCGCCGGCATCCTGCGGCACGCCCCCAGGTCCGTCGTGCGCCTGGCCACCGCGTCGCGCCGCCGCAACCCTCGGTTCGTCCGGGACTAGCCGGCTGCGCCGGATGCCAGCCACTGGCCGGCGGCCGACAGGGGCAGCGACGTCCACCCGCGCAGGCGGACCTGGGGGTCAGGGGAGTCGTCGAGCACCGTGATGGGCGCATCCGGCCATGTGTCGCTGCCGGGCGGCAGGGCAGGCTCGACGAGCAGGTAGCCGACCACCCGCCGATGCGCCGCCCGCTGGGCCAGGGCGACGGCGGGCAGCAGGAGGGCGTCGGACCCGAAGGCGACGATGACCAGCGGCGAGGCCGGGGCCAGCGCCGAGATCGCGGCGCAGGTGCGCGAGGCGAGAGTGGCGGAGGGACCGCTGAGCGGGACGGCGAGACCGGACCCCACGCCGGCGGCGTCGAGTGCGTCCATCACGGCGCTGCTGCGCGGGGCGCCTGCAGCCACGACGACCACCGTGCCCTCGTCCATGCGTGGAGCCTAGGCTTCGGCCATGCCGAGCCACGCCTGGAAGGACCTGCGCGACCAGATCGTCGAGAAGGCGGTCGTGCGCGGGAAGGTGGTGCTGTCCAGCGGCCGCGAGGCCGACTACTACGTCGACCTGCGCCGGGTGACGCTCGACGCCGCGGCGGCGCCACTCGTCGGCCAGGTCATGCTCGAGCTGACCCAGGACTGGGAGTACCAGGCCGTTGGCGGGCTGACCCTCGGCGCGGACCCGGTCGCCACGGCCATGCTGCACGCAGCAGCGGCGACGGGACGGTCGCTCGACGCCTTCGTCGTGCGCAAGTCGGAGAAGCAGCACGGGCTCCAGCGCCGGATCGAGGGACCCGGTGTCGCGGGCCGCTCGGTCCTGGCGGTCGAGGACACGTCCACGACCGGCTCGTCCGTGCTCATGGCGGTCGACGCCCTGCTCGCCGAGGGGGCCCGCATCGCGGGCGTCGCGGTCATCGTCGATCGGGGAGCCGGGCCGGCCGTGGAGCAGCGCGGACTGGCCTACCGTTCGGCCTTCTCCCTCGCTGACCTCGGCTTGGAGTAGTCCGTCACCGAAGGAGGCGGGCGATGCGCTCGTGCCCGCGCCGCTCGGCGTGCGCCAGGGGAGTCACGCCGCCTGAGTCGCTGATCGCGGGATCGGCCCCGTGGCCGAGGAGCACCGTCACCACGCGTGCGTAGCGCGTGCTGCCGTCGCCGAGGAGAACGGCCTCGAGCAACGCGGTCCAACCGAGATCGTTCACGTGGTTGACGTCGATGTCCGTTCGCTCGAGGACCTCGCGGACGTAGGCGACGTGCCCCCGTTCCGACGCCGGGATGACGGCGACGCCGCCGAAGCGGTTGGTCAAGCGGGTGTCGGGACCGCCGGGCAGCAGGGCCTCGAGCATGCGCACGCTCCCGGTCACCCCCGTGACGAGGAATGGGGTGTCCCGCCGCTCGTCGTAGGCGTTGACGTCGGCTCCGCGGGTGACGAGCATGCGCGCGACGTCGACGCGATCCTCCAGCGCAGCGAGCAGCAGGGCCGTCCTGCCGTCGTCGTCGCGAGCCTCCAGCGCCGCCCCGTCCTGGAGCGCCGTCCGGGCGGCCACCACGCTGCCGCGTGCGGCAGCGGCCAGCAGTCGGTCGGCCGGAGTCAATCCGACGGCCGCTCGACGCAGGATGAGGGCGATGCGGTCGTGCCCAAGCCGCTCGGCATGCTCCAACGGCCGCACCCCGTCACGCTGCGACGGAAGCATCACGTCGGCCCCGGCATCGACCAGGAGGCGCACCACCTCCGTATGGGCAGTTCCCCCAGAGCCCAGGATGATCGCCTCGTGCAGTGCGGTCCAGCCGAGGTTGTTCACGTGGTCCACCTCGACCCCCGCCTCGATGAGTCGGGCCACGATGACAGGGAACCCGCGCTCGGCAGCACGGATCAGCCCGGTGCCGTCGAAGGAGTCCCGTGCCTGCACCCGGGCTCCAGCGGCCAGCGTCAGGTCCAGCAGTCGCGGGTCGTCCCCCACCTCGCTGGTGGCGATGAGGAAGGCGCTCTCCCGGCGCCGATTCTGCTGGTTCACATCGCTGCCGGCACCGATCAGCTGCCGCGCCACAGCCAGGTGGTTGCCGTACGCGGCGAGGATGAGCGCCGTCGAGCCGGCGCTGTCGGTCGCCGCGACGTTCGCGCCGGCGCGAAGGGCGTCCCGAACGCCAGAGGTGCTGCCGGCGGCAGCCGAGGAGAGGAGGGCCCGATCCGCGGAGACGGTCGCAGCGCCGGCGCCGGGCGCCCCCATCCCGACTGCCGATAACGTCACAAGCGCGAGGGCGAGGGCGAGGGCGCGCATGCGTTCCAGTACAGCACGGTCGGGCCGTCCGCCGACTACTCCAGGCCCGCCCGCTGCCGGCGATGGCGGACGAACTCGAAGATCATCGGGACGATGCTCACGAAGACCACGAGGATCAGGATCAACTCGATGTTCTGCTCGACGAACGGGATGGTGCCGAGGAAGTACCCGGCGAGGGTGACGCCCACCGCCCAGAGCAGGGCGCCGATGGCGCTGAACAGCGCGTACCTGCCGAAGTCCATCCGGCCGATGCCGGCCACGGCCGTGATGAAGGTGCGCACGATCGGCACGAAGCGAGCCATGATGATGGCCCGGCCGCCGTAGCGGTTGAAGAAGTGGTTCGTCTTGTCGACGTACTCCTGGCGGAAGATCTTGGATTCCGGCTTGTTGAACAGCGCCGGACCCGCCTTGTACCCGATCCAGTAGCCGGTCAGGTTTCCGACGAATGCGGCGATGAAGAGCAGTGTCACGCCCAGCCAGATGTTGATGCTGATCGCTCCGCTGGCGATGAACAGCCCGGTGAGGAAGAGCAGGGAATCACCGGGCAGGAAGAAGCCGATCAGCAGGCCGCACTCGGCGAAGATGATGCCGAGGACCACCCAGAACGCGATGTCCCCGAGGTTGGTCAGCATCGTCTCGGGGTTCAGCCAGTCAGGGCCGAGGGCCCGCACGGCAGCCGATGCAGCAGCCGCGGAAGCGGCACTCAGGATCTCCACCTTTGCAGGCTATCGTCGCGGCCATGGATACGCCCGTGCCCCCTCCGGAGGTGGGCGTGGGCGCGTGGCCAGGGCCCTGGCCGGACGACCCCAGGCTCGACCCCGACCTGCTCCGCGATGGCGATCGCCGCAACGTCGTCGATGGCTATCGCTACTGGTCGGTCGACGCCATCGTCGCCGACCTCGACACGCGCCGGCACGGCTTCCATGTGGCCATCGAGAACTTCGGCCACGACTTCAACATCGGGTCGGTCGTGCGCACGGCCAACGCCTTCCAGGCCGCGGCAGTCCACATCGTCGGGCGCAAGCGCTGGAACCGGCGCGGGGCCATGGTGACCGATCGCTACCTGCACGTGCACCACCACGAGGACCCGGCTTCCCTCGCAGCATGGTGCGAGCAGCAGGATCTCCGCCTCGTCGGCATCGACAACGTGCCCGGCGCGACAGCCATCGAGACGGCGTCCATCCCGGAGCGCTGCGTCATGCTGTTCGGGCAGGAGGGCGACGGCCTCTCGGCAGAGGCGCAGCACCACTGCCGGGAGGTGTGGTCGATCAGCCAGTTCGGCTCGACCCGATCGATCAACGCCGGTGCTGCGGCGGCGATCGCGATGCACGCGTGGGTCCGGCGCCATGTCTTCGACCAGGTACCCGACCGGGTGATTCGGTGAGCCACACCCGGGCCTTGTGGGGGAGCGACTTCTACCGGCGACTGTTCGCGGCCCGGACGATCAGCAACATCGGCAATGGGATCATGCCCATCGCCCTGGCCTTCGGCGTGCTCGCCCTGCCGGGAGCCACGCCGACCTCGCTGAGCATCGTGCTGGCGGCGCAGGCCATCCCGCTCATCGTCATGCTCCCGATCGGCGGGGTCATCGCCGACCGGATGGGCCGGGCGCGCGTCATCGCCGTCACCGACATCGTCCTGAGCGGGTTCGTCGCGACGAGCGCGGCGCTCTTCCTGACGGGGAACGCCACGGTCCCACTGCTCGCCATCCTGTCGTTCTGCGCCGGAGTGCTCAACGGCCTGTGGTGGCCGGCCATGAGCGGGCTCGTGCCGGAGGTCGTCACCAACGAGGACCACCTGCAGCCCGCGAACGCCTACATCAGCGTGGCCGCCAACGGTGGCCTCGTCGTGGGCAGCGCGATCGGCGGCCTGCTCGTCGCCGCCTTCGGGTCCGGCATCGCCATCGCGATCGATGCCGCGTCCTTCCTGATCGCCGGCCTGCTGGTGTTCAGCTTCCGCCGGGTCTCCAAGCCGCACGTATCCGGCGAGACCATGCTCGGGGATCTCGTGCACGGCTGGCGGGTCTTCACCTCGTTCCGCTGGGTCGTCGTGGTGGTCCTCGCGTTCAGCCTCATCGTCATGGTGCTCCGGGGGGCCGAGGAGGTGCTCGGCCCGGTGCTGGCAATCGAGCGGTACGGCGGCGCCGCCGGCTGGGCGGTGGTCCTCGGCTCGGTGTCGGCGGGGCTGCTGGTCGGCGCCCTGCTGGCCTCCCGGCTGCGGGTCCGCCGGCCGATGGTCTTCGGGATGCTCATCACCCTCGTGCTGCCGGCCTGGCTGGTCACGCTGGCCTTCGCCATGCCGCTGCCCGTCGTCGCGGTAGGTGCCTTCGCCTGGGGCCTGTCGATGGAGCTCTTCTTCATCCTGTGGATGACGGCACTGCAGACCCACGTCCCGCGCGAGGCCCTGTCCCGGGTCAGCGCCTACGACGCCATGGGCTCCCTCATGTTCGGGCCCATCGGCCTGGCCCTGGCCGGCCCGCTCGTGGCGGCCGTGGGGCTGACGACCAGCTTCCTGGTGGCCGCAGCGGTGGCAACCGTCGCGATCCTCGCGACGCTGCTGTCCCGTTCCGTCCGCGAATTGAGGTCGCACCAGTCTTAGTGGAAGGATGAGACCGCTTACATCCGCCCGCGAAACGCAGGAGCAACCGATGCCTATTGCATCCCCCGAGGTCTACCGCGAGATGCTCGACCGAGCCAAGGCCGGCCAGTTCGCCTACCCGGCCATCAACTGCACCTCCTCCCAGACGATCGTCGCCGCCCTGCGCGGCTTCGCGGAGGCCGAGAGCGACGGCATCGTGCAGATCTCCTGGGGCGGCGCCGAGTTCGCGTCCGGCCAGCGGGTCAAGGACATGGTGGCGGGCGCCACGGCACTGGCCGAGTTCGCCCACTCGATCGCGAAGCACTACGACGTCAACATCGCCCTGCACACCGACCACTGCCCGAAGGACAAGCTGCCCGGCTTCATGGAGCCGCTCGTCGTGATCTCGCAGGAGCGCGTCGCGAAGGGCCTCGAGCCGCTGTTCCAGTCGCACATGTGGGACGGCTCCGCGGTGCCGCTGAAGGAGAACCTGGAGATCGCCCAGCGGATGCTCGACGCCTGCGCCAAGGCCGACATCATCCTCGAGATCGAGATCGGCGTCGTCGGCGGCGAGGAGGACGGCATCGAGGCCACCCATGACGCCAAGCTGTTCTCCACGGTCGAGGACGGGCTCGCCACGGCTGAGGCGCTCGGGCTCGGCGAGCGCGGCCGCTACATGGTCGCCGCAACCTTCGGCAACGTCCACGGCGTCTACAAGCCCGGCAACGTCGTGCTGACGCCGTCGATCCTCAACGACATCCAGGCGGCAGTCGGCGCGAAGGTCGGCAAGGACAAGCCGTTCGACCTCGTGTTCCACGGCGGCTCCGGATCGCTGCTCAGCGAGATCCGCGAGGCGCTGGACTACGGCGTCGTGAAGATGAACATCGACACCGACACCCAGTACGCCTTCACGCGGCCCGTCGCCGACCACATGCTCCGCAACTATGACGGCGTGCTCAAGGTCGATGGCGAGGTCGGCAACAAGAAGCAGTACGACCCGCGCGCCTGGGGCAAGCTGGCCGAGGCGAGCATGTCCGCCCGGGTCGTCGTCGGCTGCGAGGACCTTCGCTCGGCCGGAACGAAGATGCGCTGACATGGTCGGGCAGAACCTGTTCGACGGGCCCCCGCCCACCTTCCTGCCGACCGACCCGGCGGAGGCCCTGCTGGCTGGCGGCGCCGACCCGGACAGCGTCGTGCGCGGGCACCCCACGTCGTCGTTGGCGTGGGCCGCCCTGAGCGACCAGGCATGGACCGAGGGCAAGGTCGTCGAGTCGTATGCCTTCGCGCGGGTCGGCTACCACCGCGGCCTGGATTCCCTTCGCCGCAACGGCTGGAAGGGTCACGGCCCCGTGCCGTGGTCGCATGAGCCCAATCAAGGGTTCCTGAGATGCCTGCGATCGCTCGGCCGCGCCGCCGAGGCCATCGGCGAGTCGGACGAGGTCGACCGGATCGGCGTCTTCATCGAGGACTGCGATCCGTCGACCCCGCGTGACTGACCACGCCGTCGTCGTCGGCGGCGGGATCTCCGGAGCCGCCTGCGCATCGGCGCTCCTGGCAGCCGGTGCGCCCGTGCGCCTGCTGGACCGCGGGCGGCGGCTCGGCGGCCGAATGGCGTCGCGGACGCTGCGTGGTACCGGGACGCCGTATGACGGTCGGGTCGTTGACATCGGGGCCTCGTACTTCACCGTGTCCGATCCCGGGTTCGCGACCGTGGTGGACGCGCTGCAGGACGCTGGGGTGGTCCGCCCGTGGACGACCGGCTTCCATGTCGCCGGACCCGAGGGGCTGGTGGGGATCAAGAGCGGCGCCTGGCGCTACGCCGCCCCCGGCGGGCTGCGAAGCGTCGTGGAGGCCATGGCTGCGCCCCTACCGGATGTGCGCCTCGACACGGAAGTGCAGCGCGTCGAGGCGGCCGCGGGCGGGGTCGTTGTCGACGGGCAGCCGGCCGGTGCAGCGGCCCTGTGCGTTCCCTACCCCCAGGCCCGGCGGCTGACGTCGCGGTTCGACTTCGCCGGACCGGTGTGGGAGCCCGTGATCGCGGTGACCTGCGTGTTCGCCGAGGCGTCGTGGCCCGAGATCGACGGGGTGTTCGTCAATGACGATCCCGTCCTGACCTGGATCGCCGATGACGGCAGCCGGCGCGGTGATCAGGCCCCGGTCCTCGTCGCGCACGTTCACCCCGTGCTGTCTGCACGCCACCTAGGCGACCCCCAGTCCGTGATCCCGGCGGCGATCGCCACGATCCAGCGCGTCCTCGGCATCCGCGACTACCCCGAGTGGGCTGAGGCCAAGCGCTGGGCCTTCGCCAAGCCGCTCGGCGCCGAGTCCGCGGAGTTCTGGTTGGACGAGGACGCGCCGATCGGGCTGGCCGGCGACGCGTTCGCCGGGGGTCCGCGGATCGAGGCCGCGTGGCTCTCCGGGCATCAGCTGGGCGCGGCCCTCGCGACCCGGCTCGACGCCTAGATAGCCTTCTCCCCATGCCAGCGATCGTCCTTGTCGGCGCCCAGTGGGGCGATGAAGGCAAGGGAAAGGCGACCGACCTCCTCGGTGGTCGCGTCGACTACGTCGTCCGCTACCAGGGCGGCAACAATGCCGGCCACACCGTCGTCATCGGCGACCAGAAGTTCGCCCTGCACCTGCTGCCCAGCGGGATCCTTACGCCGTCCGTCGTGCCGGTCATCGGCAACGGCGTGGTCATCGACCCATCCGTGCTGCTGGACGAGATCGCGGGGCTCAATGGCCGAGGGATCGACACGTCGAAGCTGGTCATCAGCGCGAACGCGCACCTCATCACGCCGTACCACGTCACCCTCGACAAGGTCACCGAGCGCTTCCTTGGCAAGGCCAAGATCGGGACGACGGGGCGCGGCATCGGCCCCGCCTACGGCGACAAGATCGCCCGCATCGGCATCCGCGTGCAGGACCTCTTCGATCCGTCGATCCTGCGCCAGAAGGTCGAAGGCGCGCTGGCCGGGAAGAACCAGACCCTCGTCAAGGTCTTCAACCGCCGGGCCCTCGACTCGGATGCCATCTGCGAGCAGCTCCTCGCCTACGCCGAGATCCTGCGCCCCTACGTGGCCGACACCTCGCTGCTGCTGAACTCCGCGCTGGACGAGGGCAAGGTGGTGCTGCTCGAGGGCGGCCAGGGGACCCTGCTCGACGTCGACCACGGCACGTACCCCTTCGTCACCTCCAGCAACCCGACCGCTGGCGGCGCGTCCACGGGCAGCGGCATCGGCCCGACGCGGATCACGCGGGTGGTCGGCATCCTCAAGGCGTACACGACGCGGGTCGGCTCCGGCCCGTTCCCGACGGAGTTGCTGGACGACGACGGCGAGCGCCTGCGCGTCATTGGCGGGGAGCGCGGCGTCACGACCGGCCGGCCGCGCCGCTGCGGCTGGTTCGACGCACCGATCGCCCGCTTCGCCAGCAGGGTGAACGGCCTCACCGACATCTTCCTGACCAAGCTCGACGTGCTGTCGGAGTGGGAGACGATCCCGGTGTGCGTGGCGTACGACGTCGACGGCCTGCGCCACGACGAGATCCCCATGACGCAGACCGGCTTCCATCACGCCAAGCCCGTCTACGAGTACCTGCCGGGCTGGCAGGAGGACATCTCGGGAGCCCGCACGCTCGCCGACCTGCCGCCCCGCGCGCGTGAGTACGTCGCGTTCCTGGAGTCTGTGTCGGGCACCCGGATCAGCGCCATCGGAGTCGGCCAGGACCGCGACGCGACCATCTCGGTCCACGACCTGATCGGATGAGGTTCCGACCCGCCGACGGGAACGACTACGCCGGCGTGGTCGCCGCCGTGCCGGGCTGGTGGTGGCGTGACGTCAGCCCACTGCTGCAGGAGCTCTTCTTCACGAACTTCGGGTCAACGAGCACCATCGTGGAGGACGACTCAGGCGGCCTCGCCGCCTTCCTGGTCGGCTTCCCTTCCCTCGACGACCAGCAGTGCGCGTACGTCCACTTCATCGGTGTGCGTCCGGACCTGCGCGGGTCTGGGCTCGGGGCGGAACTGCACGCCCGCTTCGCGCAGGCCATGGTCCAGCGGGGCGTGACGACCATCCGGTGCGTGACGAACGAGCTGAACACGGAGTCGATCGCGTTCCACCAGCGCGTCGGCTTCGCGGTCGAGTCGGTCAGCGACGGGCACGTGCACTTCGTCCGGACGATCGGCGAGGCGCGCTTCGCGCCACGGGATGATCCGCGGCCCGGTGATCCGCCGTGGGCGCAAGCCGCCTGGCCGCCTCCTCCCGATGTCGTGCTGGCCGGCCGTCACGTCACCCTCGCGCCGGCCACGGCCGATGACTGCCCCGAGCTGTTCCGCGCACTCGACGACGACGCCGTGTGGACACATGTGCGCGGCCGGCCAGCGTCGGCGGAGGGCTGGGCCGACGCCCTCGCGGCTGCGCCCGAGACCGGACGGTTCCCGTGGACGGTCCGCCGCGGCGGGCAGGTGGTCGGCACGACGTCGTTCCTGGAGGCCTCCGCCGTCGACGCGCGGCTGGAGATCGGCTTCACGCTGTACGCGCGCGATGCGTGGGGCACCTCGGTCAACCCCGAGTGCAAGCTGCTGCTCCTGCAGTGGGCGTTCGAGCATGGATTCGGCCGGGTGCAGCTCAAGACCGACATCCGCAACGCCCGCAGCCAGCAGGCGATCGCCCGGTTGGGGGCGCGGTACGAGGGCGTGCTTCGCCGGTACCAGCGGCGCTCGGACGGGTCGATCCGCGACACGGTGCTGTTCTCGGTGACGGTGGAGGACTGGCCCGACGTCCGGGCTGGCCTCGAGCACCGCCTCGATACCCAGTAGCCCCGCGCCGGGCTATCGTGCTGCCAGACGCACTCTTCAAGGAGCAGGCCATGACGTTCAGCCCAGATCCCCAGGCAGGCACGCGGGTCCACGAACTCGACCGCGCGCACGTCTTCCATTCGTGGAGCGCGCAGGGCGCGCTGAACCCGATGGTCATCGCCGGCGCGGAGGGCTGCTACGTCTGGGACTTCGACGGCAATCGCTACCTGGACCTGTCGTCGCAGCTGGTCAACGTCAATATCGGGCACCAGCACCCCAAGGTGGTCAAGGCCATCCAGGACCAGGCAGCGCTGCTGTCCACCGTCGCGCCGCAGCACGCCAACGCCGCACGCGGCGAGGCCGCCATGCGCATCGCGGGGCTCGCCCCCGAAGGCATGAACAAGGTCTTCTTCACCAACGGCGGGGCCGATGCCGTGGAGAACGCCATCCGCATGGCCCGCATCCACACCGGCCGCGACAAGGTGCTGTCCTACTACCGCTCGTACCACGGCAACACGGGCGTGGCGATCCAGGCGACCGGTGACCCGCGCCGGTGGCCGAATGAGTACGCCCAGCACCAAGTGCACTTCTTCGGTCCCTACCCCTACCGGTCCAGCTTCTGGTCCACCTCGCCTGAGCAGGAGACCGAGCGGGCGCTGCAGCACCTCGAGCAGGTCATCGCCTTCGAGGGACCGACCACCATCGCTGCGATCCTGCTCGAGACCGTCGTCGGCACCGCCGGCGTCCTGGTCCCCACACCGGGGTATCTCGAGGGTGTCCGGGCGCTCTGCGACAAGCACGGGATCATGTACATCGCCGACGAGGTCATGTGCGGCTTCGGGCGCACCGGAGCGTGGTTCGCCTTCGAGCACTTCAACGTCGTGCCGGACCTCATCACCTTCGCCAAGGGCTCGAACTCCGGCTACGTCCCCGTCGGCGGCGTGGTCATCAGCGACGCCATCGCGGCCACGTTCGACGACCGCGTCTTCCCGGGCGGCCTGACCTACTCCGGGCACCCGCTCGCGGCCGCGTCGATCGTCGCCTCGATCGACGCCATGAAGGAGGAGGGCATCGTCGAGAACGCCGCGCGCATCGGCGAGGACGTCCTCGGTCCGGGGCTGCGCGATCTTGCCGAGCGCCACCCCGTCATCGGCGAGGTCCGCGGGCTGGGCGTGTTCTGGGCACTGGACCTGGTGTCCGACCGCGAGACGCGTGCACCGCTGGCTCCCTACGCCGGGTCCTCGCCGGCCATGGCCGAGTTGATGGCCGAGGTCAAGAAGCGCGGCGCGCTGCCGTTCACGAACTTCAACCGGTACCACGTGGTGCCGCCGTGCACGATCACCGAGGCGGAGGCGAAGGAGGGCCTGGCCATCCTCGACGAGGCCTTCGCCGTGGTCGACCGACACTACGTGGGGTAGCCGACCGAGACTGCCCGCGTTCCCGTCGACTCAATAGGGTGACGTCGTGAAGGTCCTCGTGGTCGGCTCGGGTGCCAGGGAACACGCGCTGGTGGCCGCCTTGGTGGCCGACCCCGCGGTAGCCGAGGTCGTGGCGGCACCCGGCAACGCCGGCATCGCCCGGGACGTACCCACGATGCCTCTCGACGTCACGGACCCCGCCGCGGTCGCGGCGCTCGCGCAGTCGCAGGCAGTCGACCTCGTCGTCATCGGCCCGGAGCTGCCGCTGGTCGCCGGCGCGGCGGACGCCGTGCGCGCCGCCGGGATCCCCTGCTTCGGCCCGTCGAAGGCCGCAGCCCAGCTCGAGGGCAGCAAGGCGTTCGCCAAGCAGGTCATGGCGGAGGCCGGCGTCCCCACCGCGATGGCCCACGTGTGCACGTCCGTCGACGAGGTGGCCTCGGCATTCGACCAGTTCGGCGCGCCGTACGTCGTCAAGGACGATGGGCTCGCCGCGGGCAAGGGCGTCGTCGTGACGTCGGACCGCGACGAGGCGATGGCGCATGCGAGGGCCTGCCTGTCGCACGGCAACGACGCCCAGGTCGTCGTCGAGGAGTATCTCGACGGGCCCGAGGTGTCCCTCTTCGGCATCACCGACGGCATCACCGTCGTCCCGCTGCAACCGGCCCAGGACTTCAAGCGCGTGGGCGAGGGCGATGAAGGCCCCAACACCGGCGGCATGGGCGCCTACGCGCCGCTGCCGTGGGCGCCGCCCGGTCTCGTCGCCGAGGTGACCAGCCGTGTGCTCCAGCCCGTGATCGACGCGATGAACCGCCGCGGAACGCCGTTCTCCGGCCTGCTGTACGCGGGGCTGGCCATGACATCGCGCGGCGTGCGGGTCATCGAGTTCAACGCGCGGTTCGGCGACCCGGAGACCCAGGTGGTCCTGGCCAATCTGCGCACTCCACTGGCCAGCCTGCTCATGGCGTCGGCCACGGGCACCCTCGCCGGGCTCCCGGCGCTGTCGTGGCAGTCGGGATACGCGGTCACCGTCGTGGTTGCCGCCGCTGGCTATCCGGCCGATCCCAGGACGGGCGACGTCATCGAGGGGCTTCGTGAGGCCGCCGCGGTGTCGGGAGTCGAGATCTTCCACGCCGGCACCACGGTGCGCGACGACGGGGTCCTGGCCTCGTCGGGGGGCCGGGTCCTCTCGGTGACCGCGCACGGGGAATCCCTCGCCTCGGCGCGCGAGCACGCATACGCAGCGGTCGACCTGATCCGGCTCGCCGGATCGCATCACCGCAGGGACATCGCCGAGAGAGCGGCGCAGGATGCGGCTTCCGCGGCCGTGGGAGGATGACGCAGTGACGCAGGCGGCCCCGATCCCCAACGTGCTGGCCGGCCGATACGCCTCATCGGACATGCGGGCGGTGTGGTCGCCCGAGGCCAAGATCGTCATGGAGCGCAGGCTCTGGCTGGCCGTTGCCCAGGCCCAGGCGGCGCTCGGCGTGCCCATCCCGCCGCAGGCGATCGACGACTACCGCGCGGTCGTCGACAACGTCGACCTCGCCTCGATCGCCGAGCGCGAGCGGGTCACCAAGCACGACGTGAAGGCCCGGATCGAGGAGTTCAACGCCCTCGCCGGGCACGAGCACGTGCATGTCGGCATGACGTCTCGCGACCTCACCGAGAACGTCGAGCAGGTCCAGGTCCGCGAGGCGCTGGTGATCGTCCGTGATCGCTGCGTGGCGGCCCTCGACCGGCTGGCCGCCCTCGCCGTCGCCTACTCGGACACCGCCCTCACCGGACGCAGCCACAACGTGCCGGCGCAGACCACCACGCTGGGCAAGCGGTTTGCCTCCGCTGCCGACGAACTGCTGGTCTCCTTCGCCCGGCTCGAGGACCTCCTCGACCGCTACCCACTGCGCGGCATCAAGGGCCCGGTGGGCACCGCCCAGGACATGCTCGACCTGCTCGACGGCGATGCGGAGAAGCTGGGCCAGCTCGAGGCTGCCGTGGCCGGGCACCTCGGCTTCTCGTCGGTGCTCACGAGCGTCGGGCAGGTGTATCCCCGGTCGCTTGACCACGACGTGGTGTCCGCTCTCGTCCAGGTCTCGGCCGCTCCGTCGAGCCTGGCCATGACCATCCGGCTCATGGCCGGGCACGACCTGGTCACCGAGGGCTTCCGGCCCGGGCAGGTCGGCTCGTCGGCCATGCCGCACAAGATGAACTCGCGCTCCTGCGAGCGGGTGAACGGCTTCGCGGTGCTGCTGCGCGGGTACCAGGTCATGGTGGCCGACCTGGCCGGGAACCAGTGGAACGAGGGCGATGTCTCGTGCTCGGTCGTGCGGCGCGTGGCACTGCCCGATGCGTTCTTCGCGATCGACGGACTGTTCGAGACCTTCCTGACGGTTCTCGACGACTTCGGGGCCTTCCCCGCGGTCATCGACCGGGAACTGGATCGCTACCTGCCGTTCCTGTCGACGACCAAGGTGCTGATGGCCGCGGTGCGTGCCGGCGTGGGCCGCGAGACCGCGCACGAGGCGATCAAGGAGCACGCCGTGGCGGTCGCCCTGGCCATGCGAGAGGAGGGCCAGGGCGACAACGACCTCCTCGATCGGCTGGCCGCCGACCCCCGCCTCGGGTTGTCCCGTGCCGACCTCGACGGGCTGGTGGCCGAGCCGCTCGCCTTCACC
>JAUXRN010000051.1 GCA_030681835.1 Actinomycetota bacterium | reverse complement strand
TGAGCGTGGTCTTGCCGGAGCCGGACGGGCCGAGCAGCCCGGTGATAGTGCCGGGAAGGAGGTCGAGGCTGGCGTCTGCAACCGCGGTGACGGTGCCGCGGACGATAGTGACATCGCGGGCCTGCACGGCCCCGGTCAGGGTTTCAGCCACGGACGGTCCTCCAGAAGGAGTCGCACTCCGGTCGTACGCCGCGAGGGACTTGAACCCCCAACCCGCTGATTAAGAGTCAGCTGCTCTGCCAGTTGAGCTAGCGGCGCGAGATCGCCAAGGCTACCACCCGCAAGAGGCCTCGACCGGCGCGGGTCGCGTCCGGCAGGGCCGCCTGCATCGCCGCGGCGATGGCGCTCGCGGCCACCCGCTGGCCCGCGACGTTGGGGTGGAAGGAGGCGCTGGGCAGGCTCGACAGCAGGGTCGCACCGAAGGCCCACGCCTCATCGCCCGCGCACACGCCGTGGCCCACGGCGGACTCCCCGGATGCGGACCACGTACCGATCACCGGCCGCCAGCCCGGCAGCGCCGTTGTCGCAGCGACCTGCTGGTTGAGCGATCCCTGTGCGACGGACAGCGACACGGTCCCACCGCGTGAGAGCGGGTAGGCGTAGGGATTGACCGGTGTCGGCAGCAGGATCGTCTGCCGTGCCCAGGCGAACTCGGCGCTGTCGATGGTCAGGTACGTGCAGGCACCGCCATCCGCGCGCCGGGTGATGTCGGGGTAGAGCGTGGGCAGCACGCGTGAGTCAGCGTCCAGCCGGATCCCGGGCACGGTCCGGCCGTCGGCGAGCAGGCACGGATCGCCGCCGAGGCAGGCGGCGATCCTGCGGTACTTGGCCGCGAGCGCCCCGGTCTCCGCCTGCACGCCGTCCTGGATCCGGGGGTAGGCACGCAGCGGACCGCTGCTGGCACGGACCAGGGGGCAGTCGGAGTTCAGTGCGCACGCCTCCAGCACGGACGAGAACCCGACGTCGTTGCCCCCGACCGACAGCGTCACGAGGTCCGCGACCCGGTCGCCCACGAGCGCGCGGACGCGCTCGACCTGGCTGGTTGCCTGACCCGCAGCACGTTGCGGTCCGAGCACCCCGGCATCGACCGAGGCGCCCGAGCAGGTGACATCGACGAGCGTGACCGAGGTCTCGGGGGATGAATCCTCGAGGAGCAGCGCGGCCTGGGCCGGGCCTCCGCGAGCGCTGCGGTGGCAGGCGTCGTCGTCCCAGTAGGGGGTGAAGGCGCCACCCTCCCTCAGCCACGCCTTGACGTTGCGCGGGTTGCCCTCGCCGGATGCGTACGAGTCGCCGAGCGCGACGACGAGGATGTTGCGGACATCGGCCCGGATCACCTCCCGATCGAGCTTGCCGCCCGCGCGGACCTCGAGGACCAGGTCGTACCTGCCCTCCGGCAGGAAGGCGGTTCGCGAGCACGAGCCGGGTTCGAGGGGCGCCCACGACAGCACCGTCGCCGGTCCGCTCACCGGGCGGGCCGTCCATCGATACCGGGCGCCGGAGGACGCGCAGGCGTCGAGCCGCACCGGGAAGCCCCGGTCCGTCAGGTACCACGACAACGAGCCCCCGATGAGGCGCTCGTTCGGCTGCGCCACGTGGTTGCCTGCGCCGACGATGTCGGCGGACGGCTGGCTGCTCAAGGCCCCGCGCCTGGGCACGCCGCCATCACCGTCGATGATGCCGTCGTCGTTGGCGTCCTTGGACTGGGGGACCATCGACCAGGACCCCTCGGCCCGGGCATCGGCCGCCGTGGCGGGCGCTGCCCATCCGATGGGCGCAGCGATGATGGCCGCCGCGACGGCGACCGTCAGGCTTCGGCGCATCCGCTCAGGGTACGTGGCGGGCCCCGCTGTGCCATCCTCGGCGGGGCCGCACAATGGCGATGGCGAAGGAGGCGGGGATGGCCGACGCACGCAGCGAGGTGAGGGGCAACATCGCCCAACTGGTCGTCGTCGTGCTGATCATCGTCGCCGTGCAGTTGGCCCTGCCCCCCTCGGTGACGATCGGCCCGCAATGGCTGATCCCTGCGATGGAGCTCAGCGGGATCCCCATCGCCGTGCTGATCTACCGCTTCATCGGGTCAGAGGGCCGGCTGCTGCGCTGGACGATGGACGCCTACCTGATCTTCCTCGTGCTCGCCTGCGTGATGAACGCCGTGCTGCTGCTCGTCACGATGCTGCAGGGCTCGGACGATTCCGGCACGTACCTGCTGCTTGCCGGCTTCGGCGTCCTCGTGATCAACGTGCTCAGCTTCGGCCTCGTGTACTGGTGGCTGGACGGGGGCGGCCCGGACCGAAGGCTGGCCAACGCGGTCACGAAGCCGGACTTCCTGTTCCCGCAGCAGGGCCAGTCCACCTCGTCCACGTGGCGGCCGGGCCTCATCGACTACCTCTTCACCGCGTACACGAACATCATCGCCTTCAGCCCCACGGACACGATGCCGCTGACCCACCGGGTCAAGCTGCTGTTCACGCTTCAGTCGTCGACCGCCGTGCTCACGATCGTGGTGACGTTGAGCCGCGCGATCAACCTGATCCCGGACGGCTAGCGACCGGCGCGCAGTAGAGGTCAGGGCAGGAAGCGGACCGGGGTCTCGCCCAACGCGTAGGCCCCGGCCACGGCGGCGCAGGCGTTGTCCGTCGTGCACGCCTGCAACAGCCCGGCAGGCGGGGTGTACGTAGCCGCCTCGTCCTTCGCCCACGCGATGACGGAGGACACGCCCTTCCGGTCAAGTGAGCAAGCCACCGTGGATCCGTCGTCCACGCACCCCTGCCAGGTCGATCCGACCGTCCACTGGTCGACGATGCGCAGCCCGGACACGGCTCCGGAGTCGTTGGTCAGCTGCATGCCGAGCAGGGCGTAGGGCTGGGGAGTCCAGATGTACCAGTAGGTGCGGGCGATCCCGAGGTGCAGGGAATCCAGCGAGGTCTGCACGACCCAGTCGCGCGCCTCGGCTCCCCGGATGGTCTGGCGCGGGTTGGTCGGCCCGGGGCCGGCCAGGCCGTAGTTCAGCTCCGTGTCCCATACCGGCAGGTCGGGTGCACCCGCGGTGGCGAGCGCCTGCCGCACCTGCGCAATGAAGGCGGCCCGTTCGTCCGGGGTCCCCTTGCTGGCCGGGTACAGGTGGGCGGCCAGCACGTCGACCGGCCAGCCACGGTCGGCCAGTGCGGCGAGGTAGCGCGAGAAGAAGCGGTCGAACGCGCCGGGCAGCCGGACGGTCGTGCTGGCGGCGACCACGGTCGCCTTGGGGTCGGCCGCGCGGATGATCGTGGCGGCGCGCTGGGTCATCAGCGCGAGCTTCTCCGGCGTTCCGTTCCAGAACATGGCCAGGCTCGCCTCGTTCCAGATCTGGTATGACGAGATCCGTCCGGCGTAGCGCTTGGCGACTGCCGCCACGAATGCGTCCCAAGCAGCCAGGCTCTTGGGCGGCGACGCCGCCCCGGGCACGGGGTAGTCGCCGGCCCGGACCCGGGAGGCATTCCAGGTCGGGGTGCCACCGAGCACGAGGAGCACGTCGTCGATGCCGTTCCGATCGGCGGTCTTGAGCGCAGTGTCGAGGGCCGCCCAGTTGTAGACGCCCTTCACCGCCTCGACCTGGGACCAGTTGGTGCCCGCGTCCCACAGCCGCAGCGAGCCGATGGGCACGTTCTTGTCGGGCCAGGCGCCTTCCTGGACCCCTGCGACGTGCAGGCCGATGCTCTGGTCCGGGACGACCGTGCCCACGCCAGGACCCGACGCCGTGGGGACGGGGGTCGGTGTCGGCACGGGCGACGGCGTGGCGCTGTCCGTCACGCTCAGCGAAGGGCTTGCTGTGGCCGACGCCGAGGCCGCCGCGTTGGTGGCATCGGAGGTGGCTGCGTCGGAGGAGCAGCCGGCCAGCACCATGGCGGAGGCCACCCCCAGGGCCAGGGCGGCGCTGAGCGCGCGGGGTCGGGTCACGCGTGGCAGCCTACGTGGCTTCCCGACCTTGTCCTGCCGGCCGCCTCAAGGCCAGGGCCCATGCGGACCTCATGTGCGCACTCGCCCCGGTGTACGCGGCGCTCGAAGCCCGCGTCCGCGACAGAAACGATGACGCGAGCGTCTCGTTGTTCGACCACGGGCGGCTCGACCGAACCGACCGCATCGCATCCGACCTGGCCCAGTGCGGACGGCGGGTCCCGCGGGACCCGATCGTCCCGGCCGTGAGCGACTACGTGCGCGCCATCGAATCCAGCGCGACGAGTCCCCAGCGGCTCCTCGCGCACCACTACACGCGATACCTGGGCGACATGGCCGGCGGGCAGGTGATCGCCTCGATGCTGCAACGGCACTACCGCGTGGGTCCCGAGGCGCTGACGTTCTACGACTTCAGCGACCTCGGCGACACCGTGCACTACCGACGGCGCTACAAGTCCCTGCTCGACCTTGTTCCGTGGTCACCGCTCGAGCAGGCCGAGTTCATCGCCGAGTGCCGGGTCGCCTTCACGTGCAACGCAGACGTGTTCGGCCAGTTAGGTGAGCACGTCGGTGCGACGCTTGGCGGTGCGCACGGAGCGGGGGGCTTCCTACGGCGGGAGCGGCAGCACCTGCCGGCCTGAGTCGATCCGGCGGGGTCGGCCGGAGTGGGGTGAGTGACGGGACTTGAACCCGCGACCACCTGGACCACAACCAGGTGCTCTACCAGCTGAGCTACACCCACCATGCCACGCGCACGGTGGCGAGACCGGCGCGTGTCATCCCGCGCGGACGCGGGAACGAGAGTCTATCCATGGGCCCCTGATGCCGGGGACGGGGCTGCCGCTACTCGGCGGCCTCCACGGCATGCGCCTCGCCCAGCGCCGCGGCGGTGGGGGAGTCGGGGCCGGGCAGCGGCACCATGACGGCCTCGCGGTAGAACCGCAGCTCCGCGATGGAGTCGCGGATGTCGCCGAGGGCACGGTGGTTGCCGGTCTTGGCAGGGGAGTTGAAGTACACGCGGGGGTACCAGCGGCGGGCGAGTTCCTTGATGCTGGACACGTCGACGAGCCGGTAGTGCAGGTACTCGTCGAGGTCGGTCATGTAGTGGGCCAGGAAGCCCCGGTCGACGTACACGCTGGACCCGGCCAGCGGGGCCTTGCGGGCCTCCGGCACGTGCTGGCGCACGTAGTCCAGCACGGCTGCCTGGGCGAGCTCGAGAGTGGTGCCGTGCGGGATCTCGTCGATGAGGCCCGACTCGGTGTGCATTGCGACGACGACGTCGTCCATGGCGGCGAGCGGGGCGTCGGACGGGCGGATGACCAGCGTGATGCCCTCGTCGATCTCGGTCAGGTCCGACTCGGTCACGATGCAGGCTATCTCGACGATCTCGTCGGTCTGCGGGTCCAGGCCCGTCATCTCCAGGTCGATCCAGACAAGGCGGTCAGCGGTGGCCATGGGACAACCCTACGAGCCAGGTGGATGGTCGGCAGGTCTGGGACTACGCGGCGTCGACGAGCCACCGCACGATGTCGGACTCCGTGACGATGCCGAGCAGCCGGCCGTTGCCGTCGAGGACCGGCACGGCCTCCGCCGCGTTCGCCACCATCGCCTTTGCCGCCACGACCGGCGAGACGCCGGGCTCAACGGACACGACCGGGGCCATGGCCAGCACGTCACGGACGCGCCGACGACCGAGGTTATCGGCCGTCGCTGGCACCTCGGCCAGGATGTTGCGGTCGCTCAGCACGCCGAGGCACTCGCCGTCGTGGCCGAGCACCACGAGGTGGCGCAGGCCCGAGACGAACAGCAGTTGCCACGCATCCCAGAGTGATTCGTCGATCTCGACGGTCAGCACGGGCTTGGACATCACATCACCTACAACTGGAGGGCGCGGCGGGCTGGGAACGACAGCGCTCATGCGGCCTCCAACGGCGTCGCGGGCCTGGCGATGACGGCGACGGGGACGTGTGCCTTGTGCAGCACGCCATTGCTGACGGATCCGAGCAGCGCGCCGATGGCGGGGCCGTGCCCACGCGTCCCGACGACGATCATCGCGGGGTTCGGCGAAGCGTCGAGCAGCGACGACACCGGTGGCCCGTGGACGAGGTGCTCCTGCACGTCGACGTCCGGGTAGCTCTCCCGGAAGCCGGCCAGGAGCTCGGCCGTCAGCCGAACCTCGTCGTCGGCCACGTCCGCGAGCGGGATGGGCACCGGCCCGTTGGGCACGATGAGCAGGTCGTACGCCGGGATGTCCCACGCATGCACGGCGATGACCGACCAGCCGCGCCGGCTGGCCTCGTCGAACGCGAAGGCGATGGCGGCCTGGGCGGTATCCGAGCCGTCCACTCCGACCACGACGTCACGAGCCCCCGCGGCCGCGACGCCGCGCACGACGACCACAGGGCACTCGGCGTGGGCGGCCACCTGGGCGCTCACCGAGCCGATCAGCAGGCCGGCGAAGCCGCCGCGCCCACGCGAGCCGATGACGACGAGGTCAGCCTCCTCGGAGGCCTCGAGCAGGACGCCGCTCGGCCCGCCGATCGTCACCTGCACCTCCACGTCGGTGGCGTCGAGGGTCCCGACCAGCTCGCGCACCTGCTCGCGGGCGCCCTCCTCCATCTGCTCGACGAGCTCCGCGCTCGCGGGCAGGCCGACCCCGAGGCCACCGGTCATGACGGGCGGGAGGATCGCATGCACGACGGTCAGGCCACGCCCCCGGACGGTGGCCTCCTCGGCGGCCCAGGCAGCGGCCGTTGCCGACGCAGGCGAGCCATCGAAGCCGACGACGACACGGCCGCGGTAGGGGGAACTGGGAGCCATGGCCTCAGCATGCCCCTTCCCCGGCTCCCTGCCCACGGGGAGACAGGCCCCGACCTAGGGGACCTTGGTCCCTAATGCGGGTGCTCCTGATGCGGGTGGTCCTACCGCCGGGTTCGCATGAGGGACTCCTGGACGGCGGACGCCACGAGCGTCCCCTCGGTGTCGAAGAAGAGCCCTCGGGCCAGGCCGTGCCCACCGCGCGCGACCGGCGTGTCCTGGGCGAACAGCAGCCACCGATCCGTGCGGATCGTCGCGTGGAACCAGATGGCATGGTCGATCGAGGCCAGCATGAGCTCGTTCGGCTGGTAGCTGCCGACGTGAGGCGCCAGCGCGGTGCTGACCATCGTCAGGTCGGACAGGTAGGTCAGGGCGCATGACTGGACCAGCCAGTCGTCGGGGAGTTCCTCGCGGACGCGCACCCAGGCGAGCCGCTCGTACCGACCGGCGGCGAGCTCCAGGCGCTGGGCCGGATCGGCGACCCGCAGATCGATGATGCTCGCATCGGGATAGTCCAGCGCCCGCCGCTCCTCGGCACCGATCACGTGCGAGGCGATCGCGGGGAAGACCTCGACGAGGTCCTCGGGCATGTCCAGGGGCGGAGCCGGGACCTGGTGCTGCGGGCCGTCGTCCTGGGTGGCGAAGGACGCCGTCATCATGAAGATCGTCTCGCCGTTCTGGACCGCTCGGACGAATCTCGTCGAGAAGGACCGGCCGTCGCGGGGCCGGTCCACCAGGTACGTGATGGACTCCTTGGTCCCGCCCGGTCGCAGGAAGTAGCCGTGCAGCGAGTGCACACGCCGCTGGTCGTGGTCGACCGTCCGTCCGGCGGCCATGAGCGACTGCGCGGCTATCTGCCCGCCGTACGCGCGCAACGGGGCCCCGGAATGGCACCAGCCGGTGAAGATGTCGCGATCGACCTGCTGGAGCTCAACGCGGTCGACGAAGTGCTGCTGATCGACGGGCCCGGCCACCGAGCCGCTCAGATCCCTGCTGCGGTGCGCGCCACGATGTTGTCGTCGGGCAGCGCGAATCCCGCGCGCTCGCACGCCTTCTGGGTGCGGGATGACTGCAGGGCGAAGCTGGCTTGCTCCTTCTTGGTGAGGTCGGACAGCGACTCATCCCGGCCCAGGCCCTTGACGGCCTTGCGCATGCGGGTCGCGTTGGCCGCGAACTTCGGGGACAGGCTGCCCTCCTCCTCAGCCGCCTCGCCCTGCCGCACCATGATCCGCAGGAGTCGCGTGAAGTCCGCCCGGGCCTGGGCCTCGGTCATGTCGCCGTCCTGCACCGCGCCGCCCGCATACGTGCTGTTGAGCAGGTCGAGCTCGAAGTAGGCCGCGCACGCCGCCGCTGCGGCTCCGGCCAGCACCGTGTCGCCGCTCGCGCTGCTGCCCGGGCTGGCTGCGTCGCTGGAGGAGGCGTCGCCCTCGCCGGCAGCGTCGTCGGACGAGCATGCCCCCAGCAGCAAGGTCCCTGCCGCAGCGGCAACGGCCACCGAGATGATCGCGCGCGAACCGACCCTCATCGGTGCCCCCTGACTGGTCGACGATTCTGGCTGTTCCGCTGCACCGGACTGTCCACTATGCCGCGGGCGGGCCGCCCGTGCCGCGGTTTGGCGGAACTAGCGGGTACCGTTGCCCCACCATAGGCACCCATCGACTGGAGAACCCCATGAAGTTCGCCCGCACGGCCGCCATCGCTGCCGCCTGCCTGTCCGTCGGCCTCCTGGCCGGGTGCGCCAAGAGCCTCGACAGCACGCAGGTGTCGGATGCGATCGACACGTCCCTGACCGATCAGTTCGAGGGCGACTTCACGGTGACCTGTCCCAGCGACATCCCGGCCGAGGCGGGCAACGTGTTCACGTGCGACGTGTCCAACGCCACTGATGGCAGCACCGCGACGGTCGAGGTCACCCAGAATGACGCCGACGGCAACGTGACCTGGGAGGTCGTCTCCACCGGCTAGGCGCGAGATGCCCGCGGACTACCCGATCGGGATCCACGCGAGCCTCAACTCGGTGACCCTGACATCCGTGCGCTCGAGCGGCACGGACACGGTCTCGATGCCAACGGCACTGGCCTTCCAGCGCGTGTCGATCGCCTCGACCTCGTCCGCCAACTCGTCCTCCAGGTCGAGGATCGCGCGACCGACCGTGTTCGCCTTCTC
Organism: Actinomycetota bacterium; assembly: GCA_030681835.1. GTDB lineage: Bacteria > Actinomycetota > Actinomycetes > S36-B12 > S36-B12 > UBA10649. The sequence continues at coordinate 23,619 of JAUXRN010000051.1, read as the reverse complement.
CTGGGCGGCATCGACGCGTGACGCGGATGTCGCGGCGCGCCGTGACGCCGTGACGATGGAGCCGCGGCTGCGCCGGCCGCCGAACAGCCCGCCCAGCAAGGTGGCCACCTGCGCGCCGGTGCCGTGCTCGGCCTCATGCCGGGAGGCGGCTCGGGCACTGGCCGACGCGGCGGTGTCGTAGCGCGCGTGCAGGGCGCGCAGCTTGGTGTCGTACTTCGATCGCAGGGCCGCAATGGCGGCATCGGCCTTGTCGTCTGCTGCCTCGGCGCATCGGGCGGCGAACTGCTCGCGGGTCTCCCCGACCCGCGAGTACTGCTTGAGCTCCCGGTTGAGGAAGACCTCGACGGACCGGGTCCGCACGAGGTGGTCGGCCAGCGTGCGCTGAAGCGACGTCCACCAGGCCTTCTTCGCGATGTCGGCGGACCCGAGGCCGTATGCCAGTGATGACGGCGCCTGGTCGGTGAAGTCCCGGTCGTCGTAGTCGACCGTGGCGAAGTCGGCCCCGCCCGGCATCGCCGGGATGGGGAACAGGACAGCCTCGTATTCCTCGTCGTGCACCAGGTCGACCTTCGTGTCGTCGAACCGCAGGTGCACCCGGGCGACCACCGCGGGCCGGACGTGCGAGCCAGGCGCGGCGCCGATCGTGGCGGCCCAGGGCGCGGCCGGGTCGAGGTAGGAAACCCGCACTCCCTCGGCCACTGCCGGTGGGACGGGCGTCTCGTCGTGGGCGGTGGCCGTTGTGGGCGCAGGCGGGTCCGCGACCGTGGCATCAGGCGCGGGGGCAGCCTGCACAGGTGCCGCCGTGGCGACGAGGCCCAGGTCGGCGAGCAGGCTGATCTCGCTGCGGATGAGCGGTCCGCGCAGGTAGCTCATCGCCCATCGGCTCGTCGTGAGCACGGGAGCGTTGGCGCCGGCCTTCTTCAGCACGAACTGCCGCTTGCCCAGGCTGGAGATGATGTCGCCGAGGGCTGAGACGTCCACGTCGCCGGTCGCACTCGTCAGCCCGTCGACCAGGCGGGCCTTGTCCCGCTCCGTCTGCAGCCGGCCGATCAGCCACGTGCCCGCGTTGGACAGCGCCTTGTAGTCGACGTCCACCGGGTTCTGCGTCGACAGGACGACGCCCACGCCGAATGCCCGGGCCTGCTTGAGCATCACCATGATCGGCTTCTTCGTCGGCGGGTTGGCCGTCGGCGGGAGGTAGCCGGCCACCTCGTCCATGTAGAGAAGGGCGCGCAGGTCCGATGCCCCGCCCTGGCGACGGGTCCACGTCACGAGCTTGGACAGCACGAGAGCCGTCACCGATGAGCGTTGCTCGTCCGACAGGTGGGCCGTGGTGACGATGGCGCACCGCGGACGGCCGTCCGGCGTGCGCAGCATCGCGCCGATGTCGATCGGGTCGCCGGCCAGCCAGGTCGCGAAGCCGGGGGAGGCCAGCAGCCCGTTGAGCCGCACGGCGAACTGCGCCCGGTCGGCCGATGGGAAGAACTGGTCGAGCTCGAGGACGCCGAGCTTGCGCAGCGGGGGCTGCTGCACCTGGCCAAGGAGAGTGGCGAGGTCGAGATCACGGCCGGCGTTCCACGAATCGGCGATCAGTGCCGACAGGAGGACGTGCTCGCGCGAGGCCAGCGGGTCCGCATCGATGCCGAGCATGCCCAGCAGGCTCGACACGTAGCTCTCGATCTCGTCGGCCGTGTCCTCGGGGTCGGCGTCGGCTGCGGGAGCCTGCAAGGACCCGACGATGTTCAGCTGCCGGCCCGCGGTCGATCCGGGCGTGTAGACCTCGAACTCGACGGCGGCCCGCAGGCTGGCCAGCCGCGCCTGGTCGATGCCCCAGCCGGCGAGTCCCTCGCGCCACGTCGTCGCCTGCTGGGCCGCGTACTCGGCAGCGGGCACCCCGGCCTTGGCCACGTCGCCGGGGTTGAGCCAGGGCTCGAAGTCCGACGGGGCCAGGGCCGGAAAGGTCAGGCAGAGGTTGGTGAGATCACCCTTGGGGTCGATCGCGAGCACGGGGACGCCGGCCGACAGGCACTCCTCGATGACCACCACACCCATGCCCGTCTTGCCGGACCCGGTCATGCCCACGATCACGCCGTGCGTGGTGAGGTCGGCCGAGGAGATCAGGGTGTCGGCGTCGGTCTTCTCGTGGGTCGCGGGGTCGAGCACCCCGCCGATGCGCAGGTCAGGCATGCCGCCCACCTAAGCACGCCCGGACCGACCATGGGATCAGACGGGTGCCGCGGCCCTATCCTGACTGGATGCCCAGGGCCGCGGCAGGGCCGACCCTGCCGGAGTTGCGCGTCTCCGGCTACCGGCACGTGCTGGGCATGCCGGGGCCGGTCTGGACGATGGCCCTGTGGTACGCGGCCGTGGCCGTGGTCCTCTCCCTCTCCCTCGTCGTGCCCCTCAACGCGCGGGCCGAGCCCGCCATCCGGGCCACCCTCCTCGTCTATGCGCTCCTCGTCTTCGCCAGCCTCCTCGTGATGCGGCAGCGCACGCCGGAGTGGTACATCCGGCTGCAGATCGCGATCGCCATCGCCGGAGCCCTGTGGCTGATCTACGCATCGCGCACCCAGGAAGGCGCCGTCACCGCGTCGATGGCCCTGATCATCGCCGCGACCTACACCGGCTTCTGGTTCCCTGTGCGGATCGGGCTGGGCTATGTGATCGCCTCGTCAGCCGGATTCCTCCTGGCGCTGTCGCTGTCCGAGAACGTGCCGCGACTCCTCGTGCCCTGGTTTCTCGTCAGCATCATCATGGTCGGCCTCGTGCTCACCCTGAGCTCCCTCGTGCAGCAGATGGACCGTCAGCTGGTGACCGATCCGCTGACCGGCCTGCTGAACCGCACAGCCATGTTCCGCATGGCCGAGCGGTCCCGGTCCCTCACCAGGGCGGGTGGCGCCGTCGTCGTCATCGACCTGGACCGATTCAAGTGGGTCAACGACCGGCAGGGTCACGATGCCGGTGACAGGGTGCTCAGCGAGTTCGGTGTCGCGATGCGCGACGTGACGCCGGCCGGCTCCCTGGCCATCCGGAGCGGCGGGGATGAGTTCGTGCTGCTGCTGCCCGGCGGCGACGAGGCGCTCGCCCTCGCCCTGATCACCCGGCTGCGCGAAGGCACGGCGGTCCCGTGGTCCTTCGGGATCTCTGCGTGGCCGGCGGGCGAACCGCTCGACCTCGCCCTGGCCCGCGCCGACAAGGCGATGTACGAGCAGAAGGACTCCCGTCGCGACTAGGGTCGGCCCACCTGACCAGGAGGAGGGACCATGTCCGACGCACCCGCCGCTCCCGCACCGTCGCCCGCGCCCCAGCGCGATGGCAAGCATCGCGACGTCGCCAGCCAGGGCATCGTGCTCCTCGCGGCGATCGTCCTCGGCCTCGCCGCGATCCTCACCGCGTGGGGCTCCTTCAAGGCCTCGCTCGAGGCTGGGAACGTGACCAAGGGCTACGCCAACCAGCAGGCCCTCATTGCCCAGGCCAATGACATCTACGCCCAGTCGGACCAGGCCAGTTCCCTCGAGCAGCAGTTCTTCCTCACCTATGCGATCAACGCGTCGGAGGGCAACGAGGGCGCGGTGGCCTACCTGGAGACGACGATGCCGGACGACCTCGCGGCGGTCGTGATCTGGTGGGTTGACCAGCCGGCCGAGACGTCGCCGCCTACGCCCTTCGTCCCCGAGAACCCCGAGTACGCCAACCTGAGCAGCCAGTTGCTCCTGGCCGAGGGCAATCTCGCCATGGATGACGCCGAGGCTGCCCGCGCGACCGCGGTGGCCGCTGGCGAGGTAGGGGACCGGTACGGGCTGGCCAACGTCTTCTTCGCCATCGTCCTGTTCCTCGCCGGCATCGCGACGTTGCTCGACCGGCGCTTCGTGCAGACCGGGATCCTCGCCCTGAGCATCGTGATCCTGGCAATCGGCGTGGTCATCCTCGTGACGACGACCGGCTGGGCGTCGGTCAGCTGACCGCGCTCGTGCGGCGCGCGATCTCAGGCGCGTGGGGGACCGGGGCGATCTACGACCACGGCGCGCAGCTCGTCGAGTGGACCCCCGACGGGCAAGCCGGTGTCCTGTTCGTCAGTCGCCTCGCACGCTTCGCGCCCGGAATCGCCATCCGCGGCGGCGTGCCCATCGTCCTGCCCTGGTTCGGAGCCGGAGTGACGGGTGACCGGACGCCCGCACACGGCTTCGCCCGCCTGGCGACCTGGGAGCTCGTCGACGCCGCGACCGCGGGGGGCACCGAGGCGCGGGTGTCCTACGCCCTGGCATCGCTGGCGCCCATGCTCCGGGCCGAGTTCGAGGTCCGCCTCGGCACCGGGCTCCGGCTCATGCTCGCCGTGACGAACACCGGCGAACAGCCCCTGCAGTTCGAGGAAGCCCTGCACACCTACCTTGCGGTGGGTGATGCGACCCGGATCCGGCTGACCGGGCTGGACGGCGCGGAGTATCTCGACCAGGCCGCGCCCGGAGGGCTGGTGCGCGACCGACAGCACGGCGAGGTCACGATCGCGGGCGAGGTCGACCGCATCTACGACTCCGCCTCGACGGTCACCGTCATCGACCCCGCCTGGCAGCGGACGATCGAGGTTTCCAAGCGCGGATCGGCAAGCACGATCGTGTGGAATCCGTGGAGCGAGAAGGCGGCCGCGCTCGCGGACTTCGGCGACGACGAGTGGCGCGGCATGGTGTGCGTCGAGTCGGGCAATGTGCGTGATGCCGCGGTCACGCTCGTCCCTGGCCAGCGGCACACGCTGGACGTGCTGATCAGCGTCCGCGCGGCGGTATGTTGAGTCGCATGGCAGAGCCTGGGATCGCGCCGGATTCGGCGGCGCGCTGCATCATCGTCATCGGCACGCGGCCCGAGGCCATCAAGGTGGTCCCCGTCATCCTGGAACTGCAGCGCTCGCCGTACATCGAGCCGCTCGTGGTGTCGACCGGCCAGCATCGCGAGCTGGTTGCGTCCGTCCTCGGCCTGGCCGGGATCGAGCCGGACGTGACCCTTGACGCGGGCCGGGAAGGCCAGACGCTGAACAGCATCACCCATGCCGTCATCGAGGGCTTCGAGGAACTGCTCTACGACCTCCGCGGTGGTGCCCCCGAGCGCCGCACCCGGCCGCGGCTCACGTCGCCGTTCTCCAAGGGCCGGCCGCAGTTCCCCGGCTTCACGATGGTCCACGGCGACACGACCTCGGCCCTCGCGGCTGGGCTCGCCTCGGCGTACGCGCGGCTGCCGGTGTTCCACCTGGAGGCAGGCTTGCGGACCGGCAACCTCCTCTCGCCGTTCCCCGAGGAGCTCAACCGCCGCCTGCTCTCGCACCTGTCCTCCTTCCACCTGGCCCCCACTCTGGCGAACAAGGAGTCCCTCATCCGCGAGGGGATCAAGGGCGACACCATCTTCGTCACGGGCAACACCGGCATCGACGCTCTGCAGTGGGCCGCTGCGCTCGACCAGCCCTGGCCGGACCCCCGCCTCGAGGGGATCGATGACGGGCGGATCGTCATCGCCGTCACCGCCCATCGCCGGGAGAACTGGGGCGATGGACTGCGTGGCATCGCCGAGGGCATCGCGCGGATCTGCCGGGCCCGCCCCGACATCACGGTCGTGCTGCCGCTGCACCCCAACCCCCGCGTGCGTGCGGAGCTGACGCCGGTGCTCGACGCCCTCCCAAACGTGATACTCACCGACCCGCTCGACTATGTCGCGTTCGCCCGACTGCTGAAGGTCGCGACCCTCGCCATCACCGACTCGGGGGGCATCCAGGAGGAAGGCCCCAGCATCGGCACTCCGGTCCTCGTGTGCCGCGAGACCACGGAGCGACCTGAGGGAGTGGAGGCGGGAACCCTGCGGCTCGTGGGCACCGACCCCGACGTGATCGAGCAGGAGGCCCTTGCCCTGCTCGACAATCCACTGGAGTACGCCCGCATGCGCGCCGCCGAGAACCCGTTCGGCGACGGGCACGCGGCCGAGCGGATCGTCGGTGCCTTCGAGCACCTCATCTTCGGCGGGCCGCCCCCGCGCCCGTTCGGCTCCGACTTCAGCCGCCTGTCGGTCATCGAGATGGCCGGCTACGAGACATTCGACGAAGAGGACGAGACTGTCGAGGGAGCCGAGGAGTGACCTGGCGCAGCAGGATCGTCGCGCTGGCCGTGGCCGCCGTGGCCGCGCTGCCGAGCGTGCTCGCCGGGGCCGGACCCGCGGCCGCCGAGTCCACCAGCACCTTGACCTGGGCACCGCTTCCGTTCACTCCGACGATCACCGGTGCATCCGGGCAGGCGGCCGTCACGCTCACGCTGCCGGCCGAGGCGAGCCCCGTCAGGTTCGTGGGAGAGGTGCGCAGCAGCTACGTCGACGACGGCACGATCGTGATCACGCTCAATGGCCGGCGGGTCGCCGAGGTGCCCGCTCGCACGGGCGGTGGCGTGAGCGTGTCCCTGTCCGGCGCCGACATAGAGAACGGCGTCATGGTGGTGGGGATGTACGCCGACCTGGACCCGCAGCTTGACTGCTTCGTCGACGACACATCGGTGGCCACCCTCGTCGACGGCGCGGTGAGCTACTCCCACGACGTGGAAGCACCGACCACGATCGGGGGCTTCCTGAGCGACGGCGTGCAAGAACTCACAGTCAACGTGGGTGCAGGCGCGACCCTTGCCGAGCAGCAGGCAGCCCTCGATGCCGTCGCGGCGCTGGCATATCGATACCGCCCCCCGGCCGTCGTGCGGCTGGTCGTGTCCGATGAGCCTCCCGCGAGCGACTACCTGAATCGCGTCGTCGTCGTGCGTGCCGATCCCGCCGCCCAGGACGTACCGGCATCGGGGGCCACCGCCACGACCGGGGGCACCCTTGAGATCAGCCCTGACGGGTACCTGCTGGTCACCGGTCCACCGGAGGCGCTCTCGGCCACCGCTGTCGCGCTGGCCGACCCTGCGCTCCGGCTGGTGAACGTGCCGACACTGGGCAGCGTGACCGGCACGGCGGACTGGTCGCCGGCCACCGGCACGACGACCCTGAGCGCCCTCGGGACCGGACCGCTGTCCTTGAGCGGCGTCGGCCGGGTGCAGGCACTCGTGGGCATTGGCCAGCCCGCGTTCGGCCAGCCGGTATCGGCCCTGTCGCTGGACGTCGTGGGCGTCGTCACCGACCTCCCGGTAGGTGCCACCGGGCGGATCGACTTCCTGTGGAACGGCGTGCTCGTCGAGTCACGGGACATGACGAACGACACGGCCGTCGATGTCGGGATCGACCTGGCCGCCGAGCAACTCCTGCGGGACAACACGATCACCATCCAGCTCTCCTACGTGCCGCCTTCCGGCGAGTGCACGCCACCACCGCTGCCGGCCCGGCTGGACATCGATCCCGCCCTGAGCACCGTGACGCCGACGTTCGGCGATTCGCTGCCCCCCGGCTTCGAGCGGTTCCCCCAGGTACTGGGGCCGACCGTTCCGGTCGTCCTGTCGACGGCTGGAACCCCGGCTCAACTGCTTCAGCAGGCAGGCGACCTGGTCGCCGGCCTGGCGGCCGCTACCCCCGAGCAGCTGACGACGAGCATCCGCACCCTCGAGCAGTTGCTCGATTCGGACGCCGCAGGGATAGTCGTCGGTGCATCCGGTCCGCTCACCCAGCAGTTGGCTGCCCCGTTCGCGGTGGGGACGGTCGTCGAGGTCACCGACAGCGCGGCCCCGTTCTCGGCCGGATTGCGTGGCCCGCTGGCCTTGGGGCAGGCCTACGACGACGGCACTCGCGACCTCGTGCTGCTGGGGCCGCTGCCATCGAGTCCTGATGATGCGGGAACCGCTGCCGCGATCGCACTCACCGATCGATTCGCCGGGCAGGTCGCAGCGAGTCCGTTCCGTTGGGCGGCCCTGTCTGGCCGAGTGATGGTGATGACGGCGTCAGGCCAGCTTCAGTCGGTTCCCCTGCCGCCCGCTCCCAGCAGCGCGGTCAACATGGCCAGCCTGCTGGTGATCGGGATCATCGTCACCCTGATCATCATCGCCGGGCTCATCCTGTGGAGCTTCAACAAGCCCAAGGAACCAGCACCGACGGTGCCCGGCGCAGCGATCACGTCGTAGCGACCCCTCGTGACTCCGCTCTACTGGATAGCGTTCCTCGGCTACTACGTGGCGCTGTTCAGCGTCCTGCTCGGCGCCACCTGGACGGTGGTGCTGTACGTCGCCGGCAATCGCTACCTGCGCGAGTGGGACCGGCGGCCCGAGGGTGACGAGTCTGAGTACCTGTGGGTCTTCATGGTCCCGGCGCTCAACGAGGCGGTCACCATCGCCGACAGCGTCGCGCGCCTGCGCGCGGTCGAGGCGACGTTCCGCATCATCATCGTGATCAACGACGGATCCGATGACGACACCGCCGCTGTACTCGAACGGATCGATGGCCCCGACCTGGTCGTGCTCACCCGCGTCCCGCCCAACGCGCGCAAGGGAAAGGCCAAGGCTCTCAACAACGCCTACCAGTACTTGCGGACCGAGGTGCTCGCGACCGAGCGCTACCGGCACTGGACCGACGACAAGGTGATCCTCGGCATCGTCGATGCCGACGGCCGGCTGGACGCCCTCGCCCCCAGCCAGGTGTGCCGGCACTTCGACATCCCGCGCGTCGGGGGGGTGCAGGCGAACGTGCACATCTACAACCGGGACAGCTACCTCACCCGGATGCAGGAACTGGAGTTCAAGGTCTTCGGCGGGCTCTACCAGGTAGGGCGATCCAGGTGGGGAGCCGGCTTCATGGGCGGCAACGGCCAGTTCAACCGGCTGGCGGCGCTCGCGTCCGTGGCCTCGGAGGAAGGGCCCTGGTCGGACTACCTCACCGAGGACCAGGAACTCGGCCTCCGGCTGCTCTCGCGCGGCTGGTTCGGGGAGCAGGCCAACTCCACGTTCGTCGACCAGCAGGGCCTGAACAACCTGCGCCGCCTGTACCGGCAGCGGGCTCGCTGGATGCAGGGCAACCTGCAGGTCGTCGCGAAGGCATGGCGGCTGTACGCACACCACTTGTCGGGCATCCGGCGGATCGACGCGCTGATCAGCCTGCTGCTTCCGATCTTCAACCTGATCGTGGGGACGGCCGTGGTCGCCGCGCTCGCCCTGTGGGTCTTCTTCGGAGTTCCCTTCCTGCCCTTGGACCGGGTCTGGCTGACGGTCTTCTTCCTCCTGCTCGCAATCGGGCCGGTGAGCATCGGGGTCATGGTCATCGCCCGCGGCCGTGGCTGGCGGGGAGGGCTGAGCGCCGTGGTCGCGATGGGCCCGTACCTCGCCTACACGTGGCTCATGTGGCCGGTGGCCTTCCTCGGCCTGTACAACACGCTGCGGCGCAAGCGCGGCTGGGTGAAGACGGCACGCGAGGCGATCGTCACACCCGCCACGGCCGACGGCTCCCCGACGTAGCGGGCGTGGTGCGCGCGCGCACTAGCCACCGGCATGATTGCCTTGGCCGGTGAACACCATCCTCGACCTGCCCCTTCACCCGCTCGTCGTGCACGCCGTGGTCGTGCTGCTGCCGCTGTCGGCACTGGCCCTCGTGGCCATCGTGCTCGTTCGGCCCTGGCGCGGGACCTTCGGCTGGGTGACCATGGCCGGCCTCGTCATCGGCACCGGCTCGGCCTTCGTCGCCAAGCAGTCCGGCGAGGCGCTGGCCGAGCGACTGGGCCGGCCGGCCCAGCATGCTGACCTCGCCACCTGGCTGCCATGGCTGGCGCTCGTGCTGCTGCTGGTGGCTGCGTCGTGGTTCCTGCTGCAGCGGCGTGAGCGGCGCGAGGCCCCGGTGGGATCGTCTGGCGCCGTGCGGGTCCTGGGCATCGTCTCGGTCATCCTGGCCCTCGGCACGGTCGCGCTGACGGTGGCGGTGGGCCACACCGGAGCCACGGCGGTGTGGGGGAACACGTTCGCGGGCGCCACTCCGGCGGCCACTCCATCGACGAGCCCCTCGTCCAGCCCGTCGGCGACCGCGTCTGCCGGGCCGGTCGGGATCACCATGGCTGACGTCGCGTCACACGCGGCGACCACGGACTGCTGGGCGGTGGTCGAGGGGACCGTCTACGACCTGAGCACCTGGGGAGCCGATCACCCCGGCGGGCCCGAGGTGATCGCGGTGCTGTGCGGGACGGATGCCACGACGGCATTCACGACCCAGCACGATGGGCAGGCGGAACCCCGGCAGATGCTGGCCAGCTTCGAGGTCGGACCCCTCGCCGCAGGCTAGGCGACTGGAGGGGCTACTCCCCCGCGGGGCGATGGGCTGAGCGGTAGGCCTTCTGCTCATACATGCCCCGGTCGGCACGGGCGACGGCCGCGTCGTAGGACTCCCCGGCGGGCCAGTCGGCAACGCCGTAGGACCACTCGAGGGCCGTCGCTGCGCGCAGGCGACGGGCCAGGTCGAGGCTGGCCGCCTCGTCGGTGCCGGGCAGGATGAGGACGAACTCGTCGCCACCGGTGCGCAGGGCGATGTCGGCCGGCCGCATCATGTCGCGCAGCGCGGAGCTGAACTGCTGCAGGGCCACATCGCCGGCCAGATGGCCCTCGCGGTCGTTGATCGCCTTGAACCGGTCGAGGTCGATGACCATGAGGGTCCGAGGCTGTGCCATCGCGGCACGATCGCTGTCCGCGTCGACGATGGTGGCCAGCCCGGAGCGGTTGAGCAGCCCGGTCAGCGGATCGGTGACCAGTTGCCGCTGCATGTGCGAGACGAGGGTGCCGAAGGAGAGAAGCAGCCCGAGGCTCAGTGCCGTGATCAGCGCCCACGGGACGAGCAGGAGGCCCACGCCGTCGGCCACCATCTTGCTGGCGTAGACCGCGAGCAGGGCTGCTGACGCGATCACCATGTCGACCACGGCCACCCGGATGGGGAACCAGAAGCCCAAGTAGGCCGCCACGGCGATCAGGTTGATGGCCGTCGTCACGGCACCGACCGGAGTGACGGCGACATGCACGAGCCACAGAGTCGCCACGATCGCGACCCACGCCTGCACATGCAGGAACCAGCCGGGGGTGCGATCGCCCATCATCAAGGAGGCGATGACGATGCCAATTCCGTAGGCCAGGACGAGGGCTCGGGCGGCGGTGGGTGCGTTGGGGTTCATCGGGAAGAGCAGGGACACGACCAGCACAGCAGACCCAGCGGTGAACCACATCGCCATCGTCCAGACCGGCCCGGGCATTCCCAGGATCATTCGCTTGCCGATGGCCAGCGGGCCGCGATAGGCGACACCGGCGGCAACCTGTGATTCCACGCCAGAACCGTACTCCGCGCTCCGGGGAGGGCACTATCCGCTCAGGGGCGGCCCTCAGGTCACAATGGGCAGGTGGAGCCGCGCATCCCGATCCGCCTGCTCGTCGCGCTCGCGACGGGCCTGGCAGGGCTTGCCTGGGGTCAGCCATGGGCGCAGGCGGCCCCGCTGCCACCCTCGGCACCGCTGAGCACCCACCTGGCCGAGCGGATCGACGAGGACTTCTCCGGCTATGGCCGGGGCGTGCTCGACGACGGGCAGCGCCTCGGGCCGTGGCGGGTGGTCTTCGACGGCAACTACGGCGGGCCCAGCGTGCAGGTGCGTGGCGGACTCCTGAGGCTGCGGCCGCAACCGGCCCGGTCCCCGGGCCAGACGTTCGCGGCGCTCGTCGTCTCGAGGCAGCAGTTCGACGCCGACGCGCTGCACGTCAGCGCGACCTGGGTCACGCGGGCGCATACCCGCACCGGGAAGCCGAATCCCTGGGAGGTGGGCTGGCTGGTCTGGGACTACGAGGACAACGACCACTTCACCTACCTTGCCCTGAAGCCCAACGGCTGGGAGGTGGGCCGCCGGGACCCGGCATTCCCCGGTGGCCAGCGGTTCATCGCCGACGGCACGAGCCCGCGGACGAGGCTCGGGCTGGTGCGCACGGCGACGGTGGACCGGATCGGCACCGAGACCACCGTGCGCGTCAATGGGACCGTGCTGGCCTCGTTCGAGGTGGGCGCGGACGAGACGAGCGGTGCGGTCGGCATGTACTGCGAGGACTCGGTGGTCGACTGGCAGGCGATCAGTGCATCGACGGGCGACTCCGTCAGCGAGCGAATCCCTTGAGCACGTGGGCCGGGCTGACGAACGTGTAGCCCAGGCCCTCGATGCCGTCGACGACCGTGGCCAGCATGCTGGGCTCGTAGAACGAATGCATGAAGAAGGACGCGATCCCGTCGCGCACGACGAGCTGGGCAGCGGCACGCCGCACGAGCTCGGCGGGCAGGACCTTCTCGGCCACAGGGACGTCGAGCTCGAGGTGGCCGAGGTTCTCCGGCAGGACCGTGGAGCCGTAGACGTCGACGACCTCGTAGGGGAAGTACTGGTCGAGGAACCGCGACGTGTCGACGTTGCCCGTCAGGTACCCCGAGAACAGCAGGTCCCGCTCGTAACGGGCGGCGAAGCGCGGCCCGAAGGCCTCGTAGTCGACGGCCGACGCGGTGTAGTGCGGGGTCTCCCAGATCGTCGGCCGGGGCAGGCCGGCCGCGACCATGGCCCGGATGGCGGCCTTGGCCCGTTTCGTGGCCCAGGCCATTGAGTCCACGGCCACCGGGCCCACGAGGACGGCCTGGCCATCCTTGTCCAGCCGGGTCTGGAAGAACTCGTAGTCGGTGCCGGTCCTCCCGTTGAACGGGTTCTTCACCGCCTTGTACTGGTGGGTGTACCCGTGCGCGATGAGGGTGCCGCCGCGCCTGCTCATGTACTTCAGCGCGGCCACCATCTCGGGCCGGTCGGCGAAGGTCAGCCGCTTCGGCGCCCCCGCAGGGGCGAGGGGATCCACCCACAGCGGGATCACGCCGACGCTGAACGGGATCCGGCGCTTGTGGAGGACGTCGGCCAGCGCGCGGAGGTTCGCCGGGTCGCTGGCGGGGGAGACGTCCTCGATCCGGACGAGTGCCCGGTGCCGCACGGCCGTGCCGGGCGCGAGCAGGTCGAACAGGAGGTCGGACACGATGAGGTAGCGATCGGACTCGGTCGGATAGCTGAACGGGACCTCGCCGATGTAGGTCAGGTTCCCGGACCGCACCGCCCACGGGAACGTCGTGCCGTTCGCGCGCTTGGCCTGGGCCAGGACGGTCACCCTCGCCGGGTCCGTGATGAGGACGTCCATGACGGGGCCGCTGGCGGCGCTGTTCCGGTCGAGGGTGCGCCCCTTGTAGACCACCTCGTCGATCGCTGCGGGGTCGTAGCCCTTGTACTGCCATCCGTAGTGGTCGGCGAAGAAGCCGGGCACGTCGTCGGCGGCTGCCCGGATGTGCAGCTGCCAGATGTTCGCCCCCAGCCACATCGTCGGAGTGCCTCCGGCCAGGACGTCGTCCAGGAACGAGGCCGGCAACGACTCGTCGTAGGTGGAGCCGATGTAGATCACTCCCGTGTAGTCGTCCATGTCGCCCGGGCGGTAGTCGACGACGGGCTTGGCGGTCGAGGCACCGAAGTGGCCGGCCAGGTTGCTGGCGACCTGCGCGTAGATCTCGCCCAGCCACCCCCACTCGCCGCCCTTGTCGTACAGGACCAGCGTGCGCGCGGTGGCCGGTGCGGCCGTGGCCGTGCTGGCGGATGGGAGGGCCAGGGCCAGGAGCGCGGCGGCCATGGCCAACACCACCGCGAGGACGGTCATGGTCCGTCCCCTCCGGGGGCGGCTGCGCGGCTGGGTCACGTCGTCCACGCTAAACCAGCGACGCGGCCTTTCCCGCATGGCGGTGGGCTGGCTTGACGGCCTGTGACATCCTCTAGATAGGCACCCAGGCATCCAGGCATCGGAGGACCCATGTTCCGCAGGCGGACCGCGCTGGCAGCGGTCGTACTCATGCCCGTTGCTTTCGCGCTGACCGTGGGCCAGGCGCTGGCGGCCGGCACGGGGTCGGCGACCACACCGACGCTCAACATCACCTACACGGTCAACGACATCGCGTTCGACGGACCGGATTGCGTGCAGGTCCCCTTCTCCGTGAACTACACGTTCACGGGAGTCCCCGTGAGCCCGAGCGGTGCCGGGGGCTCGAATGGCTACACGCTGATCGACTTGTCTTACGCCGGTTCCAGCTCGAAGGTGTCAGGCCAGCTGATCTTCGTCGAGACCACGGACGGAAGGTCGGGTACGAAGGCGTCTGAGGTGACCTTCTGCCCGGCACAGTACTTCTCCAATCGAGGTCCGCTTCGCGTCACGGGCTTGCTGGTGTCCCCTCGCCCGAATGGCGTCACCGCCGCGCTCACGCCTTCGACCCTGACGGTGACCCAGAACCCCACCCGGATGTCCCGGGTGCGGGTCAAGCAGGCCAACGGAGTCTGGGTCCTCTCGGGCACCGCTGTGGCGCGCACGGTGTCGAAAGGCCTCATTGGAGCCGCGGGCAAGATCACCATCCAGCTCAGGAAGAAGGGCGCCAAGAAGTGGGTGTCCGGCGAGGTCCTGGCGCCTGACCAGTTCGGCCAGTGGACGACTGTGTCGGCCATCAGCACGCTGACCTACCCGCGCGGCACCGCCTTCCGCGCGGTCCTGACGGACTGCAAGTGGTGCTCGAACGCGCAGCAGTCGGGCCGGCTCGGCTAGTCGCGAACGGTCACGAACCGCGGAGCTTGACGACGACGGTCCGCGACGGCCGGCCGCCGGCTACCGCGTAGAACCGCGCCTTGGTGGATGAGCCCACCTTCACGGTGGCCTTCCAGCGGTACTGGATCGTCGAGGTGACGGTCTTCACAAGTTTCACCGTGCCGTCGCTGAGGTTCACCCGGTAGATCGTGACGGTCATGCCTGGCAGCGGCGTGCGACCCCGCAGATTCGCCTGGTACTTCTTCTTGTTGTCCGGCTGGGCGACAAGCCGTCCCTTGATGGTGACCCGCGAGGTGGCGTTGGCGCTCGCCACGACAGTGCCGGATGGTGCCGACGCCACACTGCTGCCGATGGCGTTCGTCGCCACCACGGTGACGGTGTAGGGCGTGTTGTTGGCGAGCCCGGTGATGGTGCATGCGGTGCCGGCGACCTTGCACGTCGCGCCGCCCGGCGAGGCGGTCGCGGTGTAGTTGATGATCGGGCTGCCGCCGGTGTTGGCCGGTGCGGTCCAGCCGACCGTGGCGGACTTGTTCCCCGGTGCCGTCGCCACGGCGGTCGGCGGGTTCGGGACAGTGGCCGGCGTGACCGGCGACGAGGCCAGGGACGCAGTGCCCGCTCCCGCGGCGTTGTTGGCCGTCACGGTAAAGGTGTAGGGAACGCCGTTGACGAGGCTGCCGACCGTGCACGTCAGCGTGGGCGCAGTGACGCTCGAGCATCCGGTCCCGCCTGAGGGGGACGACGTCACGGTGTAGCTCGTGACGGCAGATCCGTTGACGTTGGCGGGGGCCGCCCACGAGACGACGGCCTGCGAGCTGCCCACCGGGGTGAGGCCGTTGATGCCCGCGTACGCGACGACGGCCGTCGGTGCCGCGGGGGTGGTGAACGGGGTGACGGGGCTGGACGGGCTCGACGCAGCCCCCGTGCCCACGGTGTTGGTCGCGGTCACGGTGAACGAATAGCTGGTGCCCACCGTCAGGCCCGTGACGGTGCAGCTCAGCGTGGGCAGGGCGGGGGAGCAGGTCTGGCCGCTAGAGGAGGTCACCGTGTACGCGGCGATCGTGGAGCCGCCCGTGTCGGACGGCGCATTGAAGAAGATGGTCGCGGACGCGTTGCCCGCGGACACTCCCGTGATCGTCGGGGCCCCCGGGACGCTGGACCGGCTGAACACGGAGGTCGCGAAGGAGGTTCCGGTCGAGATGTCGACGAACGTCCCCGGCCCGGTCGCCGACGTGCCCGTGTAGACCGCGCCCGGCTCGTTGGCCTGCACGATCGTCTGGTTGCCGAGGCCACCGCTCGTGCCCGCGCCCCAACAGTAGCCGCCGCCATCGCTCGTCACGGCGCACACGGTGAGGCTGCCCGCGCTGATCTTCGTGATCGACTTGCCCGACAGCACGCCACCGGTGTACACGGCGACGGCTGAGTTGGTCGTCGTCGCCAGTGTGTTGCCGAGTTGGCCACTGGTGCCCAGGCCCCAGCAGTAGCCGGTTCCGGCGGAGGTGGCCGCGCACGTGAAGGCGCCGCCTCCCGTGATCGAGGTGGCCGTGCTCGGCAGGCCGACCACGGTCACGGACGTCGTGCTCGTCGACGAGGCGCTGTTGCCGAGTTGGCCACTGGTGCCCAGGCCCCAGCACTGGGCCGAGCCGTCGGTGGCCACCACGCAGGAGTGGCTGGCCCCTGACGAGATCTTGCTCGGCGTTGAGGAGGTCACGGTGCCGGTCACCGCGACTGGGGACGCTCGCGGCGTCGTCCCGGTGCCGTCACCCATCTGCCCGTTGTTGTTGATGCCCCAGCAATGCGTCTTGGTGGCGCTGGCGGGCGTGATGGCACACGAGAACGAGGTTCCCGTGCTCAGGTCGGTCACGGTCGTGCCGGCGAGCGTGCCACCGGACACCAACAGCGGGACGTTCGACGTCGCCGCGGCGCCACCGCCCTGGCCAAGCTGGTCCTGGGCGTTGTTGCCCCAGCAGTACACCGTCCCGGTGGAGGTGAGCGCGCAAGCGTGGTCGTTGCCCGCCGAGACCAGTGTGACCTGCAGGTTGGCCAGGGCGCCGGCCACGGCGACCGGGAAGGTCGAGTCGGCGCTGGTGGCGTTGCCCAGCTGGCCGAGGCTGCCCTCGCCCCAGCAGTAGACCCGGCTGCTGGCGGCTGTGCCAGCGTTGGCCAGGGCGCAGGCGAAGTTGGACCCGGCCGCAACGCTGGTGAGCGTCTTGCCGGACAGCGCGCTGCCCATGGTTATGGCGACCGGATAGTTGAACGTCGCGGTGCCCGAATTGCCCAATTGCCCGACCGTGCCGAGCCCCCACGAATAGCCCGTCACGGTAGCCGCCGCGGCGGCAGGACCGGCCGGGACCACCACGTTGAGGAAGGCTCCTGCGAGCGCAACGCTCACGGCCGTCGCTGCCCAGCGGCGACGGCTGTGAGGAATGCGCTCGTGGGGAGCCCCACGGGGCGAATTCACCCTCTCAGGCTAACGACGGGGGGCGCGTGCGCCCCGTATGGCGCGCAGGGGCAAGGCGGTGAATTCGTGAGGCGGGAAGCCACGAACGGGCCCGATCGTGAGTGCGCCCGGAGGGACTTGAACCCCCAGCCAACCGGGTAGAAGCCGGTCGCTCTATCCATTGAGCTACGGGCGCGCGATGTCCCAGTGTCTCGCATGAACGGCTTCGCGGCGTGAAGCCGGGTCCCGAGCAGTTGCGAGGATAGGGTGGGTTGCGGCCGCATGGAGCACCGGAACGGGGACTGGACCGAGGAGGCGTGGCGGTGAGCATTCGCGGCGTCCTCATCTTCGTCTTCGGCATCCTCGCGGTTCTAGGCATCGTGGCACTGGGCCTGGCCGTCGGCATCCTGTACCGGCCGGCAGCTCAGGTTGTCCTCAGCGATCTGCGCATCGACACGCTCGTCGAGCTGCCGTGGGGTGCCCCGGTGGCCGGCTTCGTCGTCATCCCCGTTGACGATGTCGTCGACCGGCTGACCGAGATCCTCATCGGGGTCCTCGGCCTGCTCGTCCTCCTGCTGGTGCTCGCGCCCTGGCTCATCTACCGCTGGGCGGTCCGCCCCATCCCGCGGCTGAACGCCCAGCTGCACGCGGTGACGGTGTTCCCGGGGAACCCACCTGCCCCCGATCCGCGCCGGGCATACGAGCTCGTCGACCTGGCGGACACCGTCGAGCTCGCCAGGCAGGCCCTCCTCGCGCGTGACCACGACATCGAGCAGTTGACGACGCGGCTGGCGAAAGACACGACGAAGGACCCACTCACCAACCTGGCCGACCGTCGCTTCGCCTACGAGTTCCTGAAGCGGGAACTGCAGCGGTCGCGTCGCAACGGCCTGCCTTGCTCGATCCTCATGGTCGACATAGACAACTTCCGCGCGTTCAACGAGGAGTGGTGGCGGGCGGCCGGCGATGAGGCGCTAGCGGAACTGGCGAGCAAGATCCAGGGCTTCGTCCGTTCGACGGACCTGGTGGCGCGATGGGGCGGCGACGAGATGATCGTCATCCTCGTCGACACCGATCGCGAAGGCGCGGTCCATGTCGGCGAGGCGATCAGGAGCAAGCTGCGCGAGAGCCAGCAACAGCGGGCCAAGACCCTCACCGTGAGCATCGGCGTGACGACGTCGTACCCCATGCAGGACGCCTCAGTCGAGGCGGCGTACGGCCGGGCCGAGGCGGCGGCGTCCTACGCCAAGGAGCGCGGCGGGGACCGCGTGGAGTTCCGTCCGTAGTGCGGCTACTTGGGCCGGCTACCGGGTGGCCGGCCGGGGGATCGCCAGGCACGCGACTCCCGCGAGCAACGCCAGCGCACCTGCGAGCAGCCACGCACTGACGTAGTCACCGGTCGCTGCACGGAGCGCTCCCGATGCGGTGGCGGCGACGGCAGCCCCGACCATGTGGGCGGCGAAGACCCAGCCGAAGACGATGGCGCCGGCCTCCGACCCGTAGATCTGCCGGCACAGGGTGGCCGTGGGAGGCACGGTGGCGACCCAGTCCAGGCCGAACAGGATCATGACCACGATGAGCGGCGGCTCGACATGCGGGCCGATGATGACGGGCAGGGCGATCAGGGCAACGCCGCGGAGCCCGTAGTAGGCGAACAGGAGCAGCCGGGGGTTGAACCGGTCGGTCAGCCAGCCCGAGCCGATGGTGCCGACGATGTCGAAGATGCCGACGACGGCGAGCAGTCCCGCGGCCGTCGTCGGGCCCATGCCGTGGTCGTGCATGGCCGGGACGAAGTGCGTGCTGATGATGCCGTTCGTGGTCCAGCCGCAGATGAAGAACGTGCCGGCCAGGAGCCAGAACGCCCGGGTGCGGGCGGCCGCACGCAGGGCCGTGATCGCCGTGGTGGCGGCTCGCCAGCCGCTGCCGGTCGTGTTGCTCGCCCGCTCCTCCGACGTGGGCTCGCCGGTCGCGCCATAGGGGCGCAGCCCGACGTCGGACGGGCGGTCGCGCACGACGATCAGGACCAACGGGATGGTGGCCACGCACAGAGCCGCGATCCCCAGCGATGCAGACCGCCAGCCGAAGGACTCGATGGCGCGGCTGATCGCCGGCAGGAAGGCAAGCTGGCCGGTGGCGAAGGCGGTGCCGAGGATGCCGAGCACCAGCCCGCGACGGGTGGCGAACCACCGGTTGGCGATGAGGGCGCCTAGGACGAGGGCGGTCGAGCCCGCGCCGAGGCCGACCAGCAGTCCCCAGAGGATGACGAGGTGCCAGGACGCGGTCATCACCGAGGTGAGGGCCGTGCCCGCGGCGATCAGTGCCAGGGCTCCCGCGACGATCCGCCGCACTCCGAACCGCTCCATGAGGGCGGCGGCGAAGGGCGCGGTCACGCCGTAGAGGACCAGGTTCACCGAGACCGCGAGGCTCGTGGCGGCGCGGCTCCAGCCGAACTCGTCCTCGATCGGCACGATCATCACGCCGAAAGACGAACGGAACGCGGCAGAGGCCAGCAGGACCAGGAAGATGACGGCGGCCACGTACCAGGCGCGGTGGATCCGGCCGTGGGTCCGCACGCCGAGTTGGCCCGTCATGAGCGCGAGCGTAGGGCTGGGCCGTCCTGCACAGGATCGTTCGGGAAGGACCGGCATCCACAAGCCGCACTTCGCCAGGACGGGCACGCGAGCGCGCCGACGACGCTGGGCCAGTGCCTGGACAGCCCGGCACCGAGAGGAGCAGCCATGAACGACATCACCATCACGGTCATCGGCAACGTCGTCAACGACGTCGAGTTGCGCTTCACCAAGTCCGGCGAGCCAGTCGCCTCGTTCCGGGTTGCCGGCGGCACCCGCAGGTTCGACCGGTCCGCCGAGCGCTGGGTCGACGGGGACACGCACTACTTCAGCGTCTCCTGCTGGCGCGGGCTCGCCCACAACGTCGTGCAGTCACTCTCCAAGGGCATGCCGGTCGTCGTGACCGGGCGGCTGCGTAGCCGGGAGGTCGCGCGCGCGTGCGGGGAGTCCAGCCACGTCGTCCGCTACCTCGACATCGAGGCCGCCTCGGTCGGATGCGACCTGGCTCGCGGCGTCGCGGTCTTCACGCGGGTCAAGCGCGAGGCCGTGGTCGAGAGCGAGCGACGGGCGATGGCAGACGCCATGGTGGCGGCGGGTCTGGATGCCGACGTCGTCGACCTCGAGACGGGCGAGATCCTCGGGGGATCGGCGGACACGCCGGCCGCCTGATCCTGGAGCCCATTAGGCTCCTGCCTCATGGCTGAGTTCATCTACACCCTTCGCAAGGCCCGCAAGGCGCACGGCGACAAGGTGGTCCTCGACGACGTCACCCTGTCGTTCCTCCCGGGAGCGAAGATCGGTGTGGTGGGGCCCAATGGCGCCGGCAAGTCGAGCCTGCTGAAGGTCATGGCGGGCATCGACGAGCTGTCCAATGGCGAGGCCCAGCTCCACGAGGGCTTCACCGTGGGCATCCTGATGCAGGAGCCCAGGCTCGACGAGTCCAAGTCCGTGCTGGAGAACGTCGAGGAAGGCGTCGCCGGGACCAAGGCCATGATCGACCGGTTCAACGAGATCTCGATCGAGCTCGCCGACCCGGCGGCCGACTACGACTCGCTCCTCTCGGAGATGGGCCGCCTCCAGGAGGACATCGACCACCGCAACGCCTGGGACCTCGACGCCCAGCTCGAGCAGGCCATGGATGCCCTGCGCTGCCCCGCTGGCGATGCCGACGTCGCCGTGCTGTCCGGTGGCGAGAAGCGCCGGGTGGCCTTGTGCAAGCTCCTGCTGCAGCAGCCGGACCTGCTCCTGCTCGACGAGCCCACGAACCACCTCGACGCCGAGAGCGTCCAGTGGCTCGAGCAGCACCTGGAGAAGTACCCGGGCACCGTCGTCGCGATCACCCATGACCGCTACTTCCTCGACAACGTCGCCCAGTGGATCCTCGAGCTCGACCGTGGCCGCACGTACCCCTACGAGGGCAACTACTCCAAGTACCTGGAGACGAAGGCCTCGCGGCTGAAGGTCGAGGGGCAGAAGGACGCCAAGCTGAAGAAGCGCCTGAGCGACGAGCTGGAATGGGTGCGATCGTCCGCCCGCGCGCGCCAGACGAAGAGCCGGGCCCGCCTGGACCGCTACGAGGAGATGGCCGCCGAGGCCGACAAGACGCGCAAGCTCGACATGGAGGAGATCCAGATCCCGCCGGGGCCGAGGCTGGGCAGCCTCGTCGTGGAGGCGCACCACCTGACCAAGGCCTTCGGGGACCGGCTGCTCATCGACGACCTCAGCTTCTCGCTGCCGCGCAACGGCATCGTCGGCGTCATCGGCCCCAACGGAGTAGGCAAGACCACGCTGTTCAAGATGATCGTGGCCGCGGCCAACGGCGGTTCGGACGACAAGGACGACCTGCCCACATCCGGCGACATCCAAGTCGGCGAGACCGTCACCCTGTCGTACGTCGACCAGTCGCGCAGCGGCCTCGACCCGGCCAAGAACGTGTGGGAGGTCGTCTCCGACGGCCTCGACTGGATCAAGGTCGGCAACGTGGAGATGCCGTCGCGCGCCTACGTGTCGGTCTTCGGATTCAAGGGACCGGACCAGCAGAAGCAGGCGAAGGTGCTGTCGGGAGGCGAGCGCAACCGGCTCAACCTCGCCATGACCTTGAAGAAGGGCCGCAACCTGCTGCTGCTCGACGAACCCACGAACGACCACGACGTGGAGACCCTGGGGTCGCTTGAGAACGCGTTGCTGGAGTTCCCCGGCTGCGCCGTGATCACGTCGCACGACCGGTGGTTCCTCGACCGCATCGCGACGCACATCCTCGCCTACGAGGGCGACTCGCAGTGGTTCTGGTTCGAGGGCAACTTCGAGTCGTACGAGAAGAACAAGGTCGAGCGGCTCGGTGCCGACGCGGCGCGACCGCACCGGGCCACCTACCGCAAGCTCACGAGGGGCTAGGCCCGGTGCGCATCGCGGTGTTCCGGCGTTTCACGGATCTCGACACGCTTGGCCACATCAACAACGTCGTCTACTTCGACTACCTCCAGGAGGCCCGCATCGGGCTGCTCCGCGACATCGGGCTAGTCAAGGCCGAGGACTTCGCGCAGGTGGTCGTCAAGCAGGAGATCGTGCATCGCAAGCCCCTGTATCTGTCTGCCGAGCCGCTCATCGTGGAGACGTGGATCGAGGGGCTTCGCAATTCGTCCTATACGGTTAGATACCGCATCATCGACGAGCACGGCGACGTTGCGGCCGAGGCGAGCACCGTCTGCGCCGTGGTCGATCCAGTCACGACGAAGCCCATCCGGATCCACGACGAGTTGCGGGCCGTGCTGGAGCCGCTGACAATCGGTCAATGACCATCTGGCTGGCCGACGCTGATGCCCGTGCGCTCGAGGCCTTCTGCCGCCGCCAGCTGAGGTGGGACGCAACCCTGCCGGGGCGGGTGGTCTCCACCCCCAATGCGCTGGGAGTCTTCACCGCTCCGCCGCTCGGCGTCCTCGTGTTCGTGGCCGTGCCGGCCGACGGCGTCGATCGCCCCGTCGACGTGACTGTGATGCTGGCCGGTCTGGCCGACGCCTTGCGTGACCACCCTGAGGATCTCGGCCTGGACCGGCTCGCGAAGGCGACGATCCCCCCGGCACCCGCGCCCTCGCTGAACCACCTGCCGCCCGCCGACGGCTGGCAACTGCCGATCACCGCCGTGGCGGGTGACCTGGTCCCCCTCGTGCAGGCCGCCACCCGTGAGTTCTCCGGGCGGGCAGCGGGCTCGGCACCGCGCGAGCAGCAGGAGGTCGCCGAGGAGATCTGGAGCCGGCCCGGCTTCGGCGGCCTGCCGATCCGCGCGCTCCACGCTGCCCGGCAGCTCGGCATGCTGCCGGCCGACTCATCCCGGATCGCGGCGGCAACAAGTGGCCAGTGGCGCCGGCTCAGCACGAGCCGGGGCCAGGTGTTCTCGTACTCCTCGGGTCCCGCGGCCAGGCTGGCCCTGCAGGTGGTCAGGTAGCCGGTCAGGTAGCCGGGGCCAGCGCGCGGACCGCGCAGGCAGCAAGCACCGCGGCGCCGATGCCGATGGCGCGCTCGTCCACGTCGAAGTCGGCCGAGTGCAGGTCCCGAGGGCCGTACGGCGAGGCCGGGTCGTGGGTCCCGAGCCTGATGTAGGTGCCGGGCACGATGTCGGCGTACCAGGCGAAGGAGTCACCGCCCATCGAGCGCTGGGTGGGGACGATCGCGGCCGATCCGAGCAGGCTCGCGACCGCCTCGCGGACCAGTGCTGTCGTGTCGGGGTGGTTGATGACCGGCGGCATCCCGCGCAGGTACCGCAGCGACCATTCCGGCGCGGACCCGGCGTCGCCCGCGCCCAGGACCGTCTCGATCGCGGTGCGGACCAACCGTTCCGCGGATTCCCAGGTCGTCCGCTCCGGGGTGCGCAGCGAGCCGCGCAGCCGCGCGGTCGCCGGTATGACGTTGGGGGCGTCCCCGGAGAGGGCGGCACCGAACACGAGCAGCGCGGCGCCGCTCGTGGCCTCGTGCACCGTCGCTCCGAGCCTGTCGCACAGGCGACCCATCCAGCGCACGAGGTCGACCGTCAGCTCGGGCCTGGCCGTGTGCCCGCCCGGCCCGGCCAGCG
>JAUXRN010000050.1 GCA_030681835.1 Actinomycetota bacterium | reverse complement strand
GGACACGACGGTCGTAGACAATGTCCTCGTGGGTCATGGGATGGCTTCCTGTTCTCTAGATCTCGCAATCCAGAGACTGCCTCCCATGACCCACCCGAACTCAGGCGGGTGTCACCTCAACCCGTGATCCGCAAGTCCTAGACCGGCAACTCGTCGAAGAGCCTCGCTGCCTCATCCCGAGTCACGTTGACCAGCAGTTCCTCCTCGAGCAGCCGGTGAAGGCCGGCAGCCGAATCGATCCGCTGCTGATCCTCGCCATCGGGGCGAATCACCCAGTACTCGCGGTTGCGGAGCGAACGCACCTCGCCGTCGAGGATTCGCGAGGCGACGAGGTTGTTGACGAACATCGCCTGCGGATGGCGGTGCGAGTAGAAGTGCCCGAGCTCGCAGTCCGCCTGGCCGTACCGCACGCGATCGAAGCGATAGAGGGTGTACGGCTCACCGTTGACGAGGACCTGCATGCGAAAGGCCCCCGGGGTGTCTTCGATGACGCTGAACCTGCCCGGAGCAGGGGCCGCCAGCGGCACCGGCATCGGTGGTCCCTTGGGGCCGAAGCCGACGTCGGCGACGTACGTGGTCCCAGCCAGGCTGACGAGCACGACCCGGTGGGTCAGGCCCGGGTGGATGTCCTGGTTGTTGACGACCCGGGCCAGCTGGTACTCGACGTCGAAGCCCAGTCCCTCGAGGACCTCGTGCAGCAGGCCGTTCTGCTCGAAGCAGTAGCCTCCTCGACGCCTCACCACGATTCGATCGAACAGCCTGTCCGGTTCCAGGGGGAGCTCGTCGCGCAGGCGCGGGCCGATGCTCGCGAAGGGGAACGCGGCCACGTGTCGGCTGGTGATCTCGCTGAGGAGGGCGAGGCTGGGGGGTTCCTGCGCGATCCCCAACGCGTCGAGGTAGCCGATGACGATGTCCGTGCGCTCCACTTCTGGCTCCTTTCGCGGCCCGGTGGGCATTGTGGCCCTCTGGGATGATGCCTGAGTGCCCGTCATCCGCGTCGCCGACCCCACCGACCCTCGACTGGCGGATTACCGAGGCCTGACCGACGTTGCACTGAGGTCGCGGAAGGAGCCGGAGTCGGGCCTGTTCATGGCCGAGAGCATCGAGGTGATCCGGCGGGCCGCGGACGCCGGCATCCCGGCCAGATCCATGCTCATGGCCGAGCGCTGGCTGGAGTCGATGGCCGACGTCATTGAGCGATTAGGTCCCGACCTGTCGGTGTTCGTCGCGGACGGCGACGTGCTGCGCTCCATCACCGGGTTCCACCTGCACCGCGGGGCGATCGCTGCCATGCACCGCCCGGTGCTGCGAGAGGTTGCCGACGTCGTCGCGGGTGCCCGGCGGGTCGTCGTGCTCGAGGACATCGTCGACCACACCAACGTCGGGGCGATCTTCCGGTCAGTTGCAGGCCTTGGCGCCGACGCCGTGCTGGTGTCCCCGCGCTGCGCCGACCCCCTCTACCGCCGGAGCGTGCGGGTCTCGATGGGCACCGTGTTCCAGGTCCCGTGGACCCGCCTCCCCGACTGGCCAGGGGGGCTGGACACCCTCCGTGGCCTCGGCTTCACCATTGCCGCGCTGGCCCTCGAGGCCGACGCCACGACGCTCGACAGCTTCGCGTCGGACCCTCCGGACCGCGTCGCGTTGGTTCTCGGTGCCGAGGGGGACGGGCTATCCCGCCGGGCAGTTCAGGCCTCTGACGTGGTCGTGCGGGTGCCCATGTCCGGTGGCGTGGACTCGCTCAACGTGGCCGCCGCGTCGGCGGTCGCGCTCTGGGCGCTCCGACCGGCGTGAGCCAGGGTGCTGAGCGCCAGCACGACGGCGACGATCAGGCCGGCGATTCGCCCTGCCTGAACCAGGATCATCCATGCCTCGCCATCCGTGAACTGGGTATAGAAGAACGGATAGACGATCTCGGTGCTGACCGACACCCCGACGAGGATCAGGGCAACGGTCCGCATCCGTGTTGCCGTGCTGATGGTGGCCACTGCCGCCAGGCCGATGAGCCACACATTGAACTGCGGCGAGTACACGCGGCTGGTCGCCACGCTGACCATGACGGCAGTGAGCGCGACGTCGGCGCCTGCGACGGACTCCAGCCTGCCCCGCAGCCGCCACCAGGCCAGGACAGCCAGGACGAGGACGCCGACGATGGTCAGCACGGTCCCGGCGATCTCCGTGCCCGCCATGCGCACCTGCATGGCCCCGTACTCAAGGCCGTAGTCGATCGTGCGGCCGGCCAGGGCGGCGAGCCAGTAGGGCATGGCGCCGGTGGATTCCGCCTGCAGGCCGCGCGAGGCCTGATTCCCGAGGAAGGACAGGGTCCCGTCCAGGACCAACGTCAATCCGGCCAGCACGGTCACCGTCATCACGAGGAAGGCGACGGCGGCCTTCATCGTCCGCGCGCGAGGGAGGGCGAGCAGCAGGGGTGCGGGCCATACCTTGACGAGGAAGCCCAAGGCTGCTGTCGCTCCGGACAGGAAGGGACGGGCCAGGAGCAGCAGGGCGGCGACGGCGAAGAAGGTGGGCAGTAGGTCGAACCGGGTCACCAGCAGCGGGCCGCACAGCACCCCGGCGCTCGCCCACAGCCACAGGCCCAGGTCGGCGCGGTCCGCTCGGCGATGATGCGCCATCACGAGCATGGCGAGGATGGCAAGGTCCACCAGGAGCATGAACACGACGAACGCGGGCAGGAACGGCCCCGGAGCGAGGTCGGGCAGGACGATCAGGAGCCCGGCCCCTGGCGGGTACTGCCATGTGGCGTCGCCCTGAGGGAAGGCCCCGCTGCGAAGGATCGGCACCCAGCCCTGGTAGATGTCGACGTCGTTGAGGATGTAGGCCAGGAGAGGTACCAGGGCCACGGCCACGGCACGTGTGGCCAGCCACGTCAGCGCGACGAGCGCATACAGTCGGCGGAATGCGCCCACGGTCAGGGGCCGAGCAGGGTGTCGAGGAAGTCGTTGCGGAACTTGCGATCCGGGTCCATGCGGTCGGCCAGTTCACGGAAGTCATCGAATCTCGGGTACCGCTGGGCAAGCGCATCCGGCCGGGTGCGGAAGAGCTTGCCCCAGTGCGGCCGGCCGTCACCTTGGCCGAGCAGTTCGTCGAGTTCGGGAAGGATGTCGAGCACCTCGGGCGTCTTGCGCCAGGTGAAGTGGATGCCGACCGTGTCGCGTCCGTAGGCGCCGCTGAGCCAGAGGTCGTCCGCGCGCATCGAGCGGACCTCCGAGACCTGCACGAGCGGTGCGAGTCGCGGCGCGATGGCATCGAGGGCCTGCAGCAGGCCGGGAGCCGCCGCACGGTCGACCAGGTACTCGGTCTGCAGTTCGTCGCCACTGCTGGGCGTGAAGTCGAGGCGAAAATGCGGGAGCCGCTCATGCCACGGGCCAGCCACCCCGCCCTGCTCGGTGCAGTTCACGGGATCGTGCCCGCCCAGCGGATGGCGGGGCTGCGTCGCAACGACGCCGCCGGACCATGTCCGGGAACCATCCATCGCATCCTGGCTGTCGCGTCGCTTCATCCACACCTGCCCGGTCCTTGACGGGTCCCAGGGGGTGAAGAACGACACGCTGTAGGCACTGCCGAATACCTCGTCGAAGCCATGCACCACCGAGTCGAGCGGCACGTCGTCGATGACGTACTGCCGAACGTCGAATCGAGGCTGGACCAGCACGCCGACCCGCGTGACCACACCGAGCGCGCCCAGGCCGACGATGCAGCCGGCGATGAGGTCGGGATCATCCTCGCGGGACAGCACGACCAGGTCGCCCTCCGCCGTGACCATCTCCAGGCGGACAACAGCCGCCGCCAGCGTCAGGTTGCGGTCACCGGAGCCGTGCGTCCCGGTCGCCACTGACCCGCCCACCGAGATGTGCCCGAGCGACGCGAGGTTGTGCAGCGCCAGGCCCCGGTCGTCGAGGATGCGGGCTGCCTCGCCGTAGCGCATGCCGGAGGGAAGCCACGCGAAGCCGTTGTCCACGTCGACGTCGACGTCATCGCGCAGCCCGCGCAACGACACGTGCACGCCGCGCGTGTCGGCGATCTCGTTGAACGAGTGTCCGGTGCCGAGGGCATGGATCCTGGTGCTCGTGGCGACGAGCCGGCGTAGCTCGCCGACGCTGGACGGTGACTCGTTGCGCTCGGCGGAGAAGGTCACATGCCGGGACCAGTTGCGCATGATGACGTCCTGCGGGTCAGCCGGCCCAGGTCGCGATGATGGCGACGACAGCGAAGGCCAGGGCGAGCTCGCACATGAGGACGCCGATCGCGGTGATGCGAAGCGGTGCTCGGTACTCGCCCGTGGCGAAATGCCCGGCCCGGCGGATGATCGAGGTGAGCGGGGTGGCGTCCGTGCGAGCGTCGCCCGACGGGTCCCGCTGCCGCCAGTAGGTGCGCTCGCTATTCAACCCGAGTCCGGCGAAGACCAGTCCGAACGCGCCGAGCACCGCGGCGAACATCCAGAGGACCAAGGCGGGGGTGGACACGCGTCGACCCTAGCGGTCACCTACGAGACGACGAGGCGCAGGATGCGGTCGTCACCGGCGCGGGGGTCGCCGCGACCGTCGGTGTTGCTCGTCACCAGCCACAGGGATCCGTCCGGCGCTGCCACGACCGTGCGCAGCCTGCCTAGGTCGCCCAGCGGCACCGCTCGAGGCCGGCCGGCATCGGTGCCGCGCAGGCGCACTTGCCACAGCACCTCGCCGCGTAGCGAGGCAACATAGGCAACGCCGTTGAGGATGGCCAGGCCGCTCGGTGAAGCGAGTGCGGTCGGCGACCACTCGACCGCCGGGTTCACGAACCCCGGCTCGCTCGTCGCGCCTTCGTGCATGGGCCAGCCGTAGTTGCGGCCAGGACGGATCCAGTTGAGCTCGTCGACGTCCTTCTCGCCGAACTCGCTGGCCCAGAGCCGCCCAGCGCCGTCGAGGGCCAGCCCCTGGACGTTTCGGTGGCCGAGCGAGTAGACCGGGGAGCCGGGGAAGGGATTGCCGGGGAAGGGGGTGCCCGCGAGGGTGACCCGCAGCACCTTTCCGGCCAGGCTCGAGCGATCCTGGGCAAGGTGCCCTTGCGTCGCGTCTCCCGTGGCGATGAACAGCTCGCCCCGGGGGCTGATGAGCAGGCGGCCGCCGTCGTGGTACGCCGCGCGGGGGATCCCGGTGAGGACGGGCCTGGGCCTACCGAGCGATTGCCCGTCCCAGGCCATCCGCACGACCCGGTTGTCGCGCACCGTCGTGATGTAGGCGTAGACGAAGCTCGGCTCGGCCCCAGGAGGCACCGCGAGTCCGAGCAAGCCGCCCTCGCCGGTGGGCACCACCCCTGCCACCCGGCCGACAGGCTGTGGCTTTCCACCGCCCCGGGCAACGCGCAGGATGCGACCGGTGTCCCGCTCGCTCACGAGGGCGGAGCCATCGGGCAGGAAGGCGAGGCCCCACGGGGAGGTCAGCCCGCGGGCCAGGACCTGGGCGACGCTGACGCGGGGCAGCGCGCCCGCCGCCGACACGGGGCCAGACACCGGGCCCGACACCGGGACCGACCCCGGCGCAGCGGAGGGCATCGGCGAGGTGACCGTCGTGACGGCCGTCATCACCAGGGCCGCGACGACCGATGCAACGGGCATGAGGAGCCTCCTTCCTGCTAGCAGTATCACCCGACACGGCCGGATCGGCAGTACGGTGCCCCGATGGCGAGCTCGCCCCATGGGCCACCGACGACCGTCGACGCCGACGGAGTGCCGGTGCGGTTGACCAGCCCCGACAAGCCGGTGTTCCCCGGCATCACCAAGCGCGAGGTGCTGGAGTACTACCTCGCCGTGAGCCCGCGGATGCTGGTGCAGGTACACGACAGACCGACGGCGCTCGAACGC
Organism: Actinomycetota bacterium; assembly: GCA_030681835.1. Classification (GTDB taxonomy): domain Bacteria; phylum Actinomycetota; class Actinomycetes; order S36-B12; family S36-B12; genus UBA10649. Next base: position 1,014 of record JAUXRN010000050.1, on the reverse strand, counting down.
TGGCCGGAGGGGGTCAGTGACACGGCCGAGCACTTCTACCAGAAGCACCTGCCACGCTCGGTGCCCGAATACGTCACCGGTATCCCGATCCGCTTTCCCAGCGGCCGCCCGGGCGTCCTGCTGAACCCGAGCACGGCCGCCGCCCTGACCTGGGCGGTGCAGATGGGCGCGATCACGTTCCACGCCTGGCCGGTCACCGCGCCCGATGTCGTCCATCCTGACCAGTTGCGGATCGACCTCGATCCGTCCCCCGAGAACGTGTTCACCGACGCCGTGACGGTGGCCCGCGAGTGCCGCGCGCTGCTCGACGAGTGGGGCTGGCCGGGCTACCTCAAGACGAGCGGCGGCCGGGGCCTGCACGTATTCGTGCCGATCCTCGCCACGCACTCCTTCATCGACGTGCGCCACGCGTGCATTGCGGTCGGTCGGGAGCTGGAGCGCCGGCTGCCCGGGCTCGTGACGATGTCATGGTGGAAGGAGGAGCGCGGTCCCCGGGTGTTCATCGACTTCAACCAGAATGCCCAGGACCGGGTCATGGCGTCGGCCTACTCGCTGCGACCCCGGCCTGATGCGCCCGTCTCGATGCCGGTGGATTGGGCGGATCTCGAGGCGATCGCCCCCGCTGACTTCACGCTGCGCTCCGCTCCAGGAGTCGTCGCGACGACGCCCGATCCGTGGGCTGGGTTCGCGGAGGCTGCTGTGTCACTGGACCGCGCCCTGCAGGCGTGGGAGGAGGACGTGGCCGCGGGGCTGCCCGAGCTGCCGTACCCGCCCGACTACCCGAAGATGCCGGGCGAGCCGCCACGGGTGCAGCCCAGCCGTGCTCGTGCGCCGCGAGGCTCCCCCGACGATGGGAGCGAACATCACGGATGAGAACGACGGCGCCAGCGCAGCTCGCTTCGGTAGTCAGTCCCCGAGGGGCAGCAAGGCCGAGATGCTGGACGCCGGCGGGACCTCGAGCTGGTCGTAGTCGCAGCTAGCGGCCTCGCGATCCGGCCGCCACCGAGCGAAGCC
>JAUXRN010000038.1 GCA_030681835.1 Actinomycetota bacterium | reverse complement strand
ATGATCACGGAGCCCGTGACGACCCATCCCAGGGGTGGCCCCGCGTGGCAGGAGTCGACGCATGCGCGGCTGGCGACAGCTCGGATCGCTGCCCGCGGGACGCCCATCGAGGTCGAGGTGCCGGTCGTCCTGCGCGTCCGGGAGCCCGCCCTGCTCCCCGAGCCGGGGACCTGGGTGCGGGCGGTGGGCCGGCTTGGCCGGGCAACGCCCGGCAGTGACGCGGCGGCCGTCCTCTACGTCACGTCGATCGAGGAGAGGGCCGGTCCTGGCCCCGTGGACCGCACGGCCCACGCCATGCGCATCGGCTTGCGCGCGGCCCTCGACGGCGCGGACCCGGACGCGGGGGCACTCGTGGCGGGGCTCGCGGTCGGCGACGAGTCCACGCAGCCGCCCGACCTTGCCGACGCCATGCGCCGCAGCGGCCTGGCGCACCTGACCGCCGTGTCCGGGGGGAACCTGGCCATCGTCGTGACGGCAGCCATGGCCGCTGCCGTCGCGTTGGGCCTGCCGCTGCTCGGTCGCCTCATGCTCGTCCTCTGCGCGGTCGCGGGATTCGTGGTCCTGGTCGGCCCGCAGCCGAGCGTGCTGCGAGCCACGGCGATGGCGACGGTGGTCCTGGTCGGCGCGCTCGCCGGGGGCCGCCGGGCCGGTCCATCTGTCCTCGCGGTGGCCGTCATCGTGCTCGTCCTGCTCAGTCCCGGGCTGTCCACCAGCTACGCGTTCGCGCTGTCCGTCATGGCGACAGGCGGATTGGTCCTGCTGGCTCCCGCCATTGCGGCGCAACTGGTGGCCAGTCCGGCAAGACGGCTGCCGGCGGCGCTGCGCGAAGCGCTTGCGTTGACCCTCGCCGCGCAGGCGGCGACGCTGCCGGTGCTCGTGCTCATGGGCGCAGCCGCGGGGTGGGTCGCCATTCCCGCCAATCTCCTCGCGATGCCCGTCGTCCCGCTCGTCACGGTGCTCGGTCTGGCAGCCGCGGCCTGCTCGCCCGTCCTGCCAGGCCTCGCACTTGCCCTCGCCCACCTCGCCGCGTGGCCGGCCGCCTGGATCGCTGCCGTGGCGCGTGCCGCAAGCCAGGCGCCGCTGGCCGTGCTGCCCTGGCCAAGCGGGGCAGCGGGCGTGGCCCTCCTGGCGCTGGCCGTCGCCGGCCTCGCCGCGGTTCGGCACTGGTCCCCGGGACTGCTGCGCGCGGCGTCTCCCGGTGCCTTCGTGGCCATGGCCCTCGCCCTGGGGCTGTGGCTGGTCTCGCCACCCGAGCGGAGGTCCTGGCCACCGCCCGACTGGCTGGTCGTCATGTGCGATGTGGGCCAGGGAGACATGCTCGTGCTGCACGCCGGGCCAGGTGCGGCGGTGGTGGTTGACGCGGGGCCGGATCCCGCGCTCGCCGACGGTTGCCTCGCGAGGTTGGGTGTCCATAGCGTCCCCGTCGTCGCGCTCACCCACTTCCACGCCGACCACGTCGACGGGTTGCCCGGGGTCCTTCGCGGGCGCGACGTCGGGTCCGTCCTGGTCACCCCGGTCAGGGACCCGCCGGGGGAGGCAGCGGCCGTAGACCGCCTCCTCGCCGACCGCGGGCTTGCGGCTGCCGTGGCCCGGCCGGGCCAGGTGGGGACAACGGGGCAGGTGGCATGGCAGGTGCTGTGGCCGCGTCGCGTCATCGCCGACGGGTCCGTCCCCAACAACGCCAGCGTCGTCCTGCTGGTCGAGGTCCGCGGACGCCGCGTACTGCTGACCGGCGACGTGGAATGGGCGGCCCAGTCCGCGCTCGTGCCGGACCTCGCCGCCCTGGTCCCCAGCCTTGCGGCGCGCGGGATCGACGTCGCCAAGGTGCCGCACCACGGCTCCGCGGACCAGCACTCGGGGCTGCCCGGGGTGGTCGGCGCCGGGATAGCCCTGGTGAGCGTCGGCACCGGCAACCCCTACGGCCATCCGGCCCCGGCGACAGTGGCGGCCTGGCAGGCCGCCGGGGCGCTCGTGGCCCGGACTGACCTCAGCGGCGACGTCGCTGTCGTGGCGACCGAGGCCGGGGTCGGACTGGTGGTGTCGGGTGGCATGCTGCCGTCATGACGGCAGCCCGGATCACGCTCGCCATCGGAGCCGAGACCTTCCTGGTCGATCGGGCCATCGCGTCGATCGCGACACGGGTGCGATCGGAGGACCCCTCCGTGCAGCGCTTCGTCATCGACGCAGGCGACGACGACGTCGCTCCGCTGGCCCTGCGCGAGGCCTGTGCGCCGACCCTGTTCGGCGACGGCGCGCTCGTCATCGTCCGGTCGCTGGACCAGGCCGGGGACGCCACGGCCGCGGCTATCGGCGGGGCCATCGCCGACCTCCCCGACAACGTCGTCCTCGTCTTCGCCCACCCCGGGGGGATGAAGGGCAAGGCCCTCGTCGACGCGATCAAGGCAGCAGGCGCCGACGTTGTCGACTGCAGTGCGGTCAAGGCCGGCAAGCTCAGCGAGTTCGTCAGCCATGAGTTCGCCTCCTATCGGCGCAAGGTCACGGCCCCCGCCGTGGCCGCCCTGATGGAGTCCGTCGGCAACGACCTGGGACTCCTCGCCGCCGCCGTGTCGCAACTGGTCAGCGACCTCGACGCCAACCCGATCGATGTGCCTGACGTGCGCTCCTACTTCGAGGGGGTGGCCGACGTATCCGGGTTCGCCATCTCGGATGCGGTATGGGAGCGCCGTCAGGTGCAGGCGCTCACGCTCATGCGCCAGTCGATGCTGGTCAACGATGCCGGGCGGATGGGGCCGATGGCGGTAGCGGCGCTGGCCGCCGGTGCGCGCGGCATGGCTCGGGTGGGCGGGCTGCCGCCGGGCATGAATGAGGCCGCCGTCGCGAAGGAGGCGGCGGTGCCGCCCTGGAAGGTCAAGCACCTCCGCCGGCAGTGGGCCATGTGGGGGCGCGACCAGCGCAGGCTCGCCGCCGCTGTCGTCGCCCTCGCCGAGGCCGACGGAGCGGTCAAGGGCGGTGTGCTCGAGCGCTCCTCGCTCGACCCGGAGCAGAAGCTCCTGCTGCTGGAGGTCCTGGTCGCAGCGACGTCCGCACCGTCCCCGGCGCCGGTCGAGGAGTAGCCTCGCCTAGCGCGCGTCCGGCAGGTGCACGGAGACGTGGCCGCCCGTGCGCTCCACGACGACCTGGGCACCGAACGCCTCGCTGAGCAGCCCGGGCCGCAGCACCTCGTCCGGCGGGCCGGACGCATGCACCCGCCCCTCGCGCATCAGCATCCGACGATGTTCGCCCCCGTGAAGTCAGACCGGGCGAACGACAAGGCGACCATCAGCCTGGACGGCAAGCCGGTCAAGCGGGGCGCGCCGCCGAAGCTGCCCCTCAACAGCGCCGTCCCGTTCTCGGTGACGCTCGCATCAGGCCTGGCCCCGTCGGTGTCGGCGGACAACTGCTCGATCGCGGACGGCACGATCACGGCCCTGAAGTCCCAGGGCACCTGCATCGTCAGGATCACCTCGACCGGCGGTCGCAACTTCAAGCCGCTGGTGACCACTCAGGTGTTCCGCCTCACCACGTAGCCGGTCGGTCCCAGAGGCCCCCCGCAGATCGAGAAGGGCGGCCCCCCCCACGGGGGGGGC
>JAUXRN010000031.1 GCA_030681835.1 Actinomycetota bacterium | reverse complement strand
GCCCCGACGACAGTGTGAAGCTCGTCGATGAACAGCACGACGTCCTTCGACCGCTGGATTTCATCGAGTGCCCCCTTGAGTCGTTCCTCGAACTCCCCCCGGTACTTGGCGCCGGCCACCATCGAGCCCAGGTCGAGGGCGACGATGCGCCGGCCCTTCAGCGACTCGGGAACGTCGCCCTCGGCCACGCGACGGGCCAGGCCCTCGACGATGGCCGTCTTGCCCACGCCGGGCTCGCCGATGAGGACGGGGTTGTTCTTGGTGCGGCGGGAGAGGACCTGGATGACCCGGCGGATCTCCTTGAGCACCTTCTTGAGGCGCTCCTCGAAGTCGCCGCGGTAGCGACTCCCGGCCACCAATGCGCCGAGATCGAGGGTGTAGAGCTGCTTGTCCTTGAGGGTCTCGGGCACCTCGCCCTTGATGATGTTCTGGGCCAGGCCCTCGACGATGGCGGTCTTGCCGACGCCGGGCTCGCCGATGAGGACGGGGTTGTTCTTGGTGCGGCGGGAGAGCACCTGCATGACCCGCTCGATCTCCTTCTCGCGCCCGATGACCGGGTCGAGCCGGCCCTCACGGGCGGCGGCGGTGAGATTGCGGCCGAACTGGTCGAGGACGAGGGAGGTCGACGGGGTTCCCTCGGCGGGCCCGCCGGACGCGGCCGGCTCCTTGCCCTGGTATCCGCTGAGCAGCTGGATGACCTGCTGGCGGACCCGGTTGAGGTCGGCGCCCAGCTTGACCAGCACCTGGGCCGCCACGCCCTCGCCCTCGCGGATCAGGCCCAGGAGGATGTGCTCGGTGCCGATGTAGTTGTGGCCGAGCTGCAGCGCCTCGCGCAGGCTCAGCTCGAGGACCTTCTTGGCCCGGGGAGTGAAGGGGATGTGGCCGCTCGGGGCCTGCTGGCCCTGGCCGATGATCTCCTCGACCTGCTGGCGGACGGCCTCCAGCGAGATGCCGAGGCTCTCCAGTGCCTTGGCGGCGACGCCCTCGCCCTCATGGATCAGGCCGAGGAGGATGTGCTCGGTGCCGATGTAGTTGTGGTTGAGCATGCGCGCCTCTTCCTGCGCAAGCACCACCACACGCCGTGCCCGATCGGTGAACCTCTCGAACATCCGTGACTCCGTCCTTCTGCATTGCCGAGCGATGCCGTGCCGTGGGTCCATGCTAACCGCG
>JAUXRN010000028.1 GCA_030681835.1 Actinomycetota bacterium | reverse complement strand
CGCTCGCCGACGGCGAGCCGACTGGGGAGGATTGGATCTGCATGGCGGCTGGAGGCCGTGGCCTCGCCATCACCGCTCCGGTCGGGGCTGAGGTGATGGTGGCTCGGGTACCCCGGGCAGCCGAGTACGACCCGGCGATTGCTGCGGGCGCAGGCGTCCGTGTCGACTGGGGCACCGAGCCGGTGCTGGAGTCCGAGCACGACACCCGACGCCGGATCTACCTTGCCAGTCCCGGCCTTTGGGGAACCGAGGCCGTCAAGGGGGAGATGATCATCTACCCCCCTGGCGCGACGGGTGCGGCCCACCACCACGAGGGTGCCGAGCATTTCCAGTTCGTCCTGTCAGGTGCTGGGACCGCCGTCCTCGAGGGTGGCGAAGTCGAGCTCGAAGCGGGGGATCTCCTCTACAACCTCGAGAAGGAGGTGCACTGGTTCGCCAACCGCACCGACGAGGACATGGTGTTCGTCGAGTTCTTCGTTCCCGGGCATAACCAGACCGTGTGGGTCCCTGGTGCCAATGCCTGTGGATGGAACCCCACAGGCATCGACATCCACGGTCGTGCTGCATCACGGCAGCTGGCCTACCACGTCCATGGCGAGGGCGACGTCTAGTCCCTGGCAGACGATCGACAGGAGAGCGCATGGCACGCATCGGCTTCATCGGCCTCGGCGACATGGGGCAGGTGATCATCCCGCGACTCCTCGCGGCCGGTCATGCCGTCACCGGATGGAACCGCACCATAGGGAAGGAGGGCGCCCTGCTAGACGCTGGCATGAGCGTCGCTACGACCCCGGCCGAGGCAACCCGCGAGGCGGACGTGGTCTTCTCGATCGTGACCGATGCTGCGGCCGTTCGCTCGGTTGCCCTCCGCGATGAAGGCATCCTCGCCGCACTCGGCGAGGATGCGGTCTACGTGGACATGAGCACGATCTCCCCGGTCGCCAGTCGCGAGGTCAGTGCCGCCTTCGCGCAAGCAGGCCGGGTCATGCTCGATGCCCCGATATCAGGTAGCCCGGTGACCGTGCGCAATGGCCAGGCATCGGTGATGGTGGGGGGCGACCCGGATGCCTTCGAGAGGGTGCGTCCGGTCCTGCTTGATATCGGCCCAAAGGTCACCTTCATCGGAGGCCCTGGTCTTGCCGTTCAGGCGAAGCTGTCGGTGAACCTCCTTCTCATGGCGGAGGTCATTGCGTTCGGGGAGGCGGTGGCCCTTGCGGAGAAAGGCGGCGTCCCGCGTGAGGCGATCGTCGGGGCCATCCTCAACAGTGTTGCGGCGTCACCCGTGCTTGGGTACCGCGGCCCCTTCGTGCTGGAAGGGAACATGCCCGAGAAGCCGCTGGCCGACGTGACCTTGCAGCAGAAGGACATGACGCTTGTGCTCGAGCAGGGCCGACTCCTTGGCATGCCCCTGCCGATGGCCTCATCGGCCAACGAGATGATGAATGCCTGCCGGGGGATGGGCATAGACAAGAACGACTTCGTCATCGCGCACGAGGCATACCGCCGCATGGGTGGGCTGTCCCGATGACGCCGGATGACGCTCCCTTCATAACCAACCTGAGCGCGGTGCCCGTCGTCGAGGGGCTACGTCGTGACGAGGGCTGGGTCAACATGCAGGTCCAGTTCCTCGTGGACAAGGCCAGCGCCGGATCCGACGACTTCCTGCTCGGCTGGACGGTCCTTCCGCCAGGGGCCATGCACGATCGCCACCGGCACTTCCACTGCGAGGAGTTCTGGATCGTCCTCGAAGGCCATGGCGTGATGTACACCGACGAAGGCGAACGCCCCGCGGGCAAGGGAGATGTCGTCTTCACGCCGCGTGGCCACTGGCACGGCTTCCGCAACACCTCCGACACCGACGTGGTGCTGGTGTGGGGCTGGAGCGGTGCGGGCTCGCTCGAGGACGCGGGGTACGAGGTGGACCCGGATCGTGCGCACTGACGTGCCGCCAGCCGTGGCGGCAGGGCTGGCACGCCAGCGCGAGGTGCTTGGGCGGGTGCTGGTTGACGGGGCGGTGCAGTCCGGCTGGAAGGTGGGCTTCGGCGCGCCGACCGCGATGGCGAAACTCGGCCTTGATGCACCGGTCATCGGCTTCCTGCTCGCCTCGGGTGAGAGGCGCAGCGGGGTGTCGATCGGGATCGCATCGTTCACTCGGCCGGTGGTCGAAGCCGAGATCGCGGTGTGGATCGGTTCGGACGTTCCAGCGGACACGCCGGTCGAGGAGATCGGCGGCTTCGTGAGCGCAGTGGGCCCGGCGATCGAGATCGCGGATGTCGACCATGTGCCCGACGACGTCGAGCGGATCCTCG
>JAUXRN010000025.1 GCA_030681835.1 Actinomycetota bacterium | reverse complement strand
ACCCCGCCGAGGCGTCCGGTTGGCTAGGGTCGGCGTATGACGTCCCATGCCCCGGCGCTCGACTGGACCGACGACGACAGTCAGGCCGTCACGTACCTGAGGGCACTGGCGGCGGATGCCGTGCAGCGGGTCGGCAACGGGCACCCGGGCACCGCGATGAGCCTGGCCCCAGCCGCCTACCTGCTCTTCCAGAAGGTGCTGCGCCATGACCCACGGGATCCGTCCTGGCTGGGTCGCGACCGTTTCGTTCTGTCAGCCGGGCACTCCAGCCTGACCCTGTACTCCCAGTTGTTCCTGTCCGACTACGGCCTGACGATGACGGACCTGGAGTCCTTCCGCACATGGGGCAGCCGAACCCCCGGGCATCCCGAGCACGGCCATACCGCGGGCGTCGAGACCACCACCGGACCATTGGGCCAGGGCCTGTCCATGGCCGTGGGGATGGCCATGGCGGCCCGCTTCGAGCGGGGCCTGCTCGACCCGGACGCTGCCGACGGGCAGAGCCCCTTCGACCACCGCGTGTGGGTCATTGCCGGCGACGGCGACCTCGAGGAGGGCATTACCTCGGAGGCCTCGTCCTTGGCCGGCGTGCAGGCCCTCAACCGCCTCTGCGTGATCTACGACGACAACCACATCTCCATCGAGGGCGACACCGGCGTTGCCTTCCACGAGGACGTGTGCGCCCGCTACGAGGCCTATGGATGGGCTACTCACAAGGTCGATGCCATGCCCGACGGCTCGGTCGACGTGACCGCCCTGTACCGGGCGATCGTGGCCGCCGAGGCCGAGCAGCACCGTCCGACCCTCATCCAGATGCGCTCCATCATCGGCTGGCCGGCTCCCCACCTGCGCAACACGGGCAAGGCGCACGGATCGGCTCTGGGAGAGGACGAGATCCGGGCCACGAAGGAACTGCTGGGCCTGGATCCCGACGCCCACTTCGCCTTCGACCCGGCCCTGCTGGACCGGGTGCGCGCCCGGTTGCGCCACCGGGTCGACGAGGCGCGCGGACCGTGGGACGCGCGGCTCGATGCCTGGCGTGTGGCGCAGCCCGATCGCGCGGCGCTGCTGGACCGGTTGCTGGCGCATCAACTGCCGGACGGCCTGGACGCAGCGCTGCCGCACTTCCCTCTGGGCGGTTCCGTCGCCACCCGGAAGGCATCCGGGGACGTCATCAACGCCATCGCCGGGATCATGCCCGAACTGTGGGGAGGGTCCGCCGACCTCGCCGAGTCCAACAACACCACCATCGAGGGGGCGGGCTCGTTCCTGCCCGTCGACCGCGCGACCAAGATGTGGCAGGCCGAGCCGTTCGCCGGCCGGGTGCTCCACTTCGGGATCCGC
>JAUXRN010000016.1 GCA_030681835.1 Actinomycetota bacterium | reverse complement strand
AAATCGTGCAGCAGCATCGGCAGCAGGCCCGCTGCCGCGCTATCGATCGCGCCGAGACGGATGGTCGCCGCCTGCTTGCGGCCGCGGGCGTGGAATTTGACCGCAAGACTGTCCGCCTGCGCCAGCAAATGGCGGGCGTCCTTGAGCAAAGCGGCGCCGTCATCGGTCAGCGTGACGCTGCGGGTGGTGCGCGTCATCAGCCGGGTGCCGAGATCGTCTTCGAGCAGCCGGATGTAACGCCCAAGGGCCGAGGGCAGCATTTCGAGCCGTTGCGCCGCGCGGCCGAAATGCAGTTCCTCGGCCGCGGCCACGAAACAGCGAAGCTGGTGCAGTTCCATCTGGGTCCTCCCTGCGCCAGATTATATCAAATATTTGTATAATCGTATGCCGATTGAAGGGGTGTGACATCAGGACGTAGCGTGCCGGCAAGCGCTGACCTTCAGGCGGAATCAGCCAGCCGATAAATTTGATGGGAGTGACCAATGCGGTTCAATCGTCGCGCGATCCTGACCGGCGCCCTCGCCACCATCGCCGCCTTCGCATCGCAGGACGTCGTCGCGCAGACCGCCTTTCCGACCAAGCCGATCACGCTGATTCTTCCCGCGGCATCCGGCGGGCCGACCGACACGGTCGCCCGCCTGATCGCGGAGTCGATGGGCAAAACCCTCGGGCAGACCGTGCTGGTCGAAAATGTCGCCGGCGCCAGCGGCACGCTCGGCATGGCCCGGCTGTCGAAGTCGGCGGCCGATGGTTACACCATCGCGGTCTGGCACATCGCGCACGCGACTGCGCCCGCGCTCTACGACTCCCTCAAATACGACGTCGTCGAGGATTTCGATCACCTGGGACGCATCACCGACGTGCCCATGACGCTGGTGTCGAAGACGGATCTGCCGCCCAAAAACGTCACCGAGCTGCTGGCGTGGATCCGCGACAACAAGGACAAGGCGACCTATGGCCACGCCGGTGTCGGCTCCGCCTCGCATCTGTGCATGCTGATGCTGATGAAGGAGCTCG